>NZ_JBFTMX010000047.1:0-41489 GCF_056397205.1 Massilia sp. 05N420 | reverse complement strand
CCGGGCAAGAAAGCAATGAAGGAACTGAAGGAGCGCGTGGCCGACGAACTGCTGCCGCGCGCATTCTCGATCCGCAGCAATGTCTGGACCTGGATCGACCCGGTCAACGGCTGGCTGGTGGTCGACGCCGCCAGCCCGTCGAAGGCCGACGACGTCATCAAGCTGCTGCTGAAGGCCGTCGACAAGATGCCGCTGGAATCGCTGCGCGTGCAGCGCTCGCCGGTGGCCGTGATGACTGGCTGGCTGGAATCGGACGAAGCGCCGTACAACTTCACCATCGATCAGGACACCGAACTGCGCGCCACCGGCGAGAGCAAGGCCGCGGTGCGCTACGTCAAGCACTCGCTGGACCCGGAAGATATCCGCCGCCACATCGCCGCCGGCAAGCAGTGCACCCGCCTGGCCATGACCTGGAACAGCCGCGTCTCCTTCGTGCTGACCGAGCAGCTGGCAATCAAGGGCGTCAAGCCGCTGGACGTGATCAAGGAAAACGAAACCATCACCTATAGCGATGACGAGCGTTTCGATAACGACATCATGCTGATGACCGGTGAGCTGTCGAAGCTGATGGCGGATCTGGTTGAGGCGCTGGGCGGGGAAGCCAAGGCGTAAGCAACACCCGCAACCCGCCGTCGTTCCCGACCTGGCCGGCCGCCTTGGCGGGAACGACGGTTGGTCAGCTGACTGTTTTTCACTTGGTCGCCACTTCCTCCGAAGTAGCCGGCTCCTTCCTCCCCTCCGATCCCATCTCCGCCTGTCCGCTGGTATACGTGGCCGCGCCGCGGTTCTGATGCGGCGCCGGCTTGCCCGGCAGCGGCGGCAGGGCCTTCGCCTTTTCCAGGTCGATACCGGCCACCTGCGCCACGCGGCGGCCGTAGTCCTCGTCGCAGTGCCACAGGTGCCAGACCATGCGTAGCTGTATGACTTCAGGACATTTCTTCAGATCGCCGCCGACGTTGTTGACCAGGTCGTCGCGTTCCCAGTCCTGGAAGGACCGGTAACGGTCGCCCGCCTGCTTGTAGTCGGAGGCCGTGTTCGTGGTCTGGTAGCGGCCCAGGTGGCCCTGCACGACCTGGTGGTAGTCCTTCTGCGGCTGCGGCGCTTCCTGCAGGCCGCCCAGCAGGCTGGGCTCGTAGTTGATGTGCTTTTCTTCGCCGCCGCCGTCGACGTAGAAGGCCATCTGGCCGTCGCGCTGGTTGGTGCGGGCGCGGGCCTTTTCCTGGGGCGCATTGATCGGCAGCTGGAGGTAGTTGGGGCCGACGCGGTAGCGCTGGGTGTCCGAATAGGACAGGGTGCGGCCCTGCAGCATCTTGTCATCCGAGAAGTCGACGCCGTCGACCAGTACGCCGGTGCCGAAGGCCGATTGCTCGGTTTCGGCAAACACATTGTCCGGGTTCTTGTTAAGCACCATGCGTCCCAGCGGCAGCAGCGGGAACTGGTCTTCCGGCCAGCGCTTGGTGTCGTCCAGCGGATCGAAGTCGAGCTCGGGATGCTCGCCGTCGAACATCATCTGCACGCAGAATTCCCACTCCGGAAACTCGCCGCGTTCGATCGCCGCGTACAGGTCGCGGGTGGCGTGGCTGGTATCAATGCCCTGGATCTCGGCGGCCTGCTGGCTGGTGAGGTTGCGCACGCCCTGTTTCGGTTGCCAGTGGAACTTCACGAGGTGGGCGATGCCCTGGTCGTTCACCAGTTTATAGGTGTTCACGCCCGAGCCTTCCATCTCGCGGTAGTTGGCCGGGATGCCCCATGGGCTCTTGACCCAGGTAACCATGTGCAGGGCTTCCGGATGACTGCAGATGAAGTCGTAGAAGCGCCACGGCTCCTGCTGGTTGGTGACGGGGTCGGGCTTGAAAGCATGGATCATGTCCGGGAACTTGATCGCATCGCGGATGAAGAAGACCTTCAGGTTATTGCCGACCAGGTCCCAGTTGCCGTCGACGGTCTTGAGCTTGACGGCGAAGCCGCGCGGATCGCGTGCCGTCTCCGGGGATTCCTTGCCGCCGATGACGGTCGAGAAACGCACGAATACCGGGGTCTGCACGCCGGTCTCGTTGAGGACGCGGGCGCGGGTGTACTTGCTGGCCGGCTCGTCGCCGATCTTGCCGTAGGCTTCGAAATAGCCGTGRGCGCCGGTGCCGCGCGCATGCACCACGCGTTCGGGAATGCGTTCGCGGTCGAAGTGGGTGATCTTCTCGATGAACTGGTAGTTTTCCAGCGTGGCCGGGCCGCGCTCGCCGACCGAGCGCAAGGACTGGTTGTCGCGGACGGGATGCCCCTGGCGGGTGGTCAAAGTCGGGCGCTGCTCGCTCATTGCTTCCTCCTGCGTTGGTGGAAGAAGCATTGTAAAAATGGCGGAAAACGCGCAGCGCCCGATAGCCGTCCAGCAATGCTGTCGTGTCAGCGCGCCTCGAACACGCCGGCGGCGCGGTTCTTGGTGACCTTATCCCAGGTGAAAATGGTGCCGTTCATCGCCACGTACACGCCCGGCGGCAGCGTTTGCGCCACGCCGCAGGCGAAGCCGAAGTTGAACAGCGCGTCGGAGTTGGCGATCTCGTAGGGGATCATGGCGCCGGTGAAGACGATGGTCTTGTCGCTCGTGCCCGCGGCCGCGCCCAGCACCTCGGCGGTTTCGCGCATGGTGTCGGTGCCGTGCACAATCACGATCGCCTTCTCGCTGGCGGCCTGGCAGGCGGCCAGGACCTTCTGGCGGTCGGCGTCCTGCATGTCGAGCGAGTCGAGCAGGGAAACCACTTCGAGCGCGGCCGGAATGGTGATGCGCGCGCGCTTGATAACTTCAGGCAAGTGGCTGTCCGCAAAGCCCAGGACACCGTTGAGTTCGTTGTAGTGTTTGTCGAAAGTGCCGCCGGTGGCGATGATCCGCAAAGTCATGATAATGGTTTGGAAACGCAGAAAAATAAGGTGCTTATGATAGCCGCAAACGGGTATGTATCCGCATGTGACTGCGCTAGAATCTTCCGGATCGGATGAGTACATTGATCACATGAAACCCGTCGCTCCAGGCACTGTCATCTTCCATCGCCATCGCGGTTACGGCGTGATTACCCACGTCAACCTGCTGACCGGCTGGATCTCCGCGCGCTTCGGCAACGAAGCGCGCACGCTCGACCTCAACCTCTCCACCGACGAAGTGCAGCACGCCGATGGCGAGGCCATCCTGTTCCGCCGCTCGCCGCCGGACCGCATGCCGCATGCGCGCCTGATGGCGATGGTGCGCGAGCTGCACAAGGCCGGTTACGAAAAGCTCTACCTGCACTCCTGGCCGAAGCCGTCCGGCCTGCACTGGCGCTGGCACCTGTTCGCCGGCCAGCGCGACTGGATGCAGCGGCCCTGGCGCGAAGGCTGGTACGGTTCGGGCGACGTATACAACGGCAATCCGGTGATGGGCTGGGGCGATGCGCCCGGCGCCAGCACGGACGAGCTGATCCACGCGCTGGCGAAGTTCGATCCCGAAGGCCTGGCGCGCGCTCTGGGCCGCGACGACGACCATACCGCCTGGTTCGCCGGCGTCTGCGAGGCCCTGCTGCCGGGTTATATGTACAGCTTTGACATGGCGCCCCAGCCCAAGGGCGGCGGCCTGGTCGAGATGCCGCCGGTGCCCGTGGTGCCGGTGCGCGCCGGCCTGCCGGCCTACGACGGTCCCGTCATCGAGTGGCCGCCGGGCTGGGCCGGCTTGTGGACGCGCCGGCATGAGATGCCGATGCGTAAGCCGAATTTCACCGGCGAACCCGAGTTGCGATAACCTAGGGTGGGCATTCCATGCCCACGCCGACGCATGCGGTCATTTCGCCGACGCGTCCGGATTCAAGATGTTCGTCGCCTTGCCGTTCGCGAAATTGACCACGTTCTCGAACGCCACCCGGAAATACAGCTCGTAGCTATCCTTCTCCACATAGCCCAGGTGCGGCGTCGCCAGCACGGTCGGGATCTTCAGCAGCGGCGACTCGGCCGGCAGCGGCTCGTCGGTGAACACGTCCAGTGCTGCATAGCCCGGGCGGCCGCGCTGCAGCGCGTCTTCCAGCGCATTCTCTTCCACCAGCTCGGCGCGGCTGGTATTCACGAACAGGGCGTCGCGCTTCATGCGCGCCAGGTCGTCCCGGGTGACGATGCCGCGCGTGGCCGCGTTCAGGCGCAGGTGCAGGCTCAGCACGTCGGCCTGCTCGAAGAAGGCTTCGCGCGAGGGCGCCGCCTGGAAGCCGTCGCTGACCGCCGCCGCGCGGCTGGTCTCGCTGCCCCACACCATGACCTGCATCCCGAAGGCCTTGCCGTAGCCGGCCACCATGCGTCCGATCTTGCCGTAGCCCCAGATCGCCAGGGTGCGTCCCTTCAGCGTCCGCCCCAGGCCGTTCAGCTCCGGATTGCTTGACGCCGTCTGCCACAGGCCCTGCTTCAGGTTGTTGGCGTAGGGGACGATCTTGCGGCTCGCGGCCATGATCAGCGCCCAGGTCAGCTCGGCCGGCGCGACCGGCGAGCCGATGCCTTCCGCGATCGCGATGCCGTGCTCGGTCGCGGCCGCCACATCGACGTGGCCCGCCAGCTTGCCGGTCTGCGACAGCAGCTTCAGGTTCGGCAGCTTGGCCAGCAGGGCGCGCGGAAACGCGGTGCGTTCGCGGATCAGGACCAGGGCGTCGAAGGGTGCCAGGCGGATCGCCAGCTGGCCCAGGCCGCGGCTCGAATTGGTGAACACCTTGACCTCGTGTCCGTCCAACAGCTTGAAGCAATCGAGATGGCGGACGGCGTCCTGGTAGTCGTCAAGGATGGCTATTTTCATAATGTTTTCTGTAAATTTCGTACGGGTAAGTAATGAAATAACGCGGATTCAAAAAATGGAGAATAACCTACTACATTGGTCAACCAAATTTCCTACATTTTTGTTATTGAAGCATTTGAAACGCATTTGTGCGGGTGTAGAATCGACCAGAAATAAAGGCCAGCGATGTCTGATTGACATGTTTTGAGACATCGATCGAGGCCAGCAGCCGACACGACCGCCGCATCACGTTACCCCGGCGCCGATCCATTGCCAAATGGATTCTTGAGCGCGGGCCCGGTACCGGGATTCCCTGACGGACGGACCCTCGATGACACCGTTGCCAGCCGCGGCCCTGTGACGCGAAGCCGGTTTTTCGAGGCCCCAAGAATTCTTTATTGGCATTGGAGGTACCTATGAATCAGCCCGTGATGGGCGGCGTTGCCGCTTTGAACGTCCCAGCTTACATCAAGCACAACAAACTCATCAATTGGGTGGCCGAGATCGCGGCCCTGACCAAGCCCGACGCCATCTACTGGTGCGACGGTTCCCAGGACGAGTACGACCGCCTGTGCGCCCTGATGGTCGAAGCCGGCACGATGAAACGCCTGAATCCGGAAAAGCGCCCGAACTCCTACCTCGCATGCTCGGACCCGAGCGACGTCGCGCGCGTCGAGGACCGCACCTTCATCTGCTCGGCAACCAAAGAGCAGGCCGGCCCGACCAATAACTGGACCGACCCGAACGAGATGCGCCAGACCCTGAACGGCCTGTTCGACGGCTGCATGGCCGGCCGCACCATGTACGTGGTGCCGTTCTCGATGGGCCCGCTGGGCTCGCCGATCGCCCACATCGGCGTCGAACTGTCCGACTCGCCCTACGTGGCCGTCAACATGCGCATCATGACCCGCATGGGCCGTGCCGTGTACGACGTGCTGGGCGAGAACGGCGACTTCGTGCCCTGCGTGCACAGCGTCGGCATGCCGCTTGCCGCCGGCCAGCAGGACGTGCGCTGGCCTTGCAACGCCACCAAGTACATCGTCCACTATCCGGAAACCCGCGAGATCTGGTCCTTCGGCTCCGGCTACGGCGGCAACGCGCTGCTGGGCAAGAAATGCTTCGCGCTGCGCATCGCTTCCAACATGGGTTACCAGGAAGCCCAGCAGGGCGGCACCGGCTGGCTGGCCGAGCACATGCTGATCCTGGGCGTCGAATCACCCCAGGGCGACAAGAAATACGTGGCCGCCGCCTTCCCCTCGGCCTGCGGCAAGACCAACTTCGCGATGCTGATCCCGCCCGCCGGTTTCGAAGGCTGGAAGGTCACCACCATCGGCGACGACATCGCCTGGATCAAGCCGGGCGCGGATGGCAAGCTGGTCGCGATCAACCCGGAAGCCGGCTACTTCGGCGTCGCCCCGGGCACCAACGAGAAGACCAACCCCAACTGCATGGCCTCGCTGCGCGAGAACGTCATCTTCACCAACGTCGCCCTGACCGACGACGGCGACGTCTGGTGGGAAGGCATGACCAAGGAAGCTCCTGCCCACCTGATCGACTGGCAGGGCAAGGACTGGACCCCGGCGTCCGGCACCAAGGCCGCCCACCCGAACGCGCGCTTCACCGTGGCCGCGACCCAGAACCCGGTCATCGATCCGGCCTGGGACGATCCGGCCGGCGTGCCGATCTCGGCCTTCATCTTCGGCGGCCGCCGCTCGACCACGGTGCCGCTGGTGACCGAGGCCCGCAACTGGACCGAAGGCGTGTACATGGCCGCGACCATGGGCTCGGAAACCACCGCCGCCGCCGCCGGCCAGATGGGCGTGGTGCGCCGCGATCCCTACGCGATGCTGCCCTTCATCGGCTACAACATGAGCGACTACTTCCAGCACTGGCTGAACCTGGGCAAGAAAATCTCGGCGCAGCCGACGATCTTCTGCGTCAACTGGTTCCGCACCGACGAGAAGGGCAACTTCGTGTGGCCGGGCTACGGCGACAACATGCGCGTGCTGAAGTGGATCCTCGAACGCACCGAAGGCAAGCAGGGCGGCGTCGAGCACATGTTCGGCACCTCGCCGTCGTACGGCGACCTGAACTGGACCGGCATCGACTTCACCGAAGCGCAGTTCCAGCAGATCACCTCGATCGACAAGGACGCCTGGCGCGAAGAATTGAAGCTGCACAGCGAGCTGTTCGACAAGCTGGCTTACCGCCTGCCGCAGGAACTGGTGGCGACCAAGCAGCAGCTGGAGCAGCGCCTGGGCGCATGACGCGATGAGTTAGTGGGGAGACGACGGCCGGTTCACCGAAACCGGCCGCACAAAACGAAAAAGGGACAGGCGAGCGCCTGTCCCTTTTTTCATGCGCGATTGCGCAAGCCCCTCAGCTCCACCCCATCAGGCAGGGCGGCACCAGCAGCAGCAGCGCCAGCACCAGGTAGATCAGCTGCAGCGGGATCATCCACTTGGCCCAGGTCAGCCAGGGCACGCGCGCCAGCGCCAGCACGCCGACCGTGATGCCGGAGGTCGGGATCATGGGCGTCGACAGCTCCCCCAGCTGGAAGGCCAGGATCGCGGTCTGGCGCGACACGCCCACCAGGTCCGCCAGCGGCGCCATGATCGGCATCGTCAGCGCTGCCTGGCCGGTGCCCGAATGGATGAAGAAGTTGATCACCGACTGGATCAGGTACATCTTCTGCGCCGCGAACACCGGATGGCTCGACGCTACCCACGGCATCAGGCCGTGCAGCATGGTGTCGATGATGTGGGCGTCGCGGGCGATGATCATGGTGGCGCGCGCGATCGCGATCACCAGCGCCGTCGGCGCCAGGTCTTTTGCGCCCTGCATGAAGGCCGCCACCCAGCTGTCGGCGCCGAGGCGGCCGACCAGGCCGACGACGATCGCCATCGCCAGGAACAGGGCCGCGATCTCGTCGATGAACCAGTCGTACTTCACCACCCCGATCACCATGGTGCCGAGCGCGATTGCGAAGATCGCCAGCACCGCCGCATGGCGGCCCGTCATCCGGTCGTCGGACGACACGGCCACCGGATGCTCGAGGCGCTTGGCCTGGTCCAGCACGAAGGTCGGGCTCAGCGACGGATTGCGTTTCACGCGCGCGGCGTACCACATCAGGAAGGCGATCGTCACAATCGTCGCCGCCGCCCACACGATCAGGCGGTAGCCCATCCCAGAGAACACCGGCACGCCGGCGATGCCCTGCGCGATGCCGACGTTGAAGGGATTCAGGAAGGCGGCGCCGAAGCCGACCTGGGAGCCGAGGAAGGGGATCGAGACGCCGGTCACGGTGTCGTAGCCGAGCGCCAGTGCCAGCGGAACGAAAATGAGCACGAAGGGGATCACTTCCTCGTTCATGCCGAAGGTGGCGCCGCCCAGCGAGAACAGGGTGACGAACACCGGGATGATGGTCGCGCGCACCAGTGCCGAGTGTTCGTGGGCGCGCGCGATCGAACGGATCGCGGTGTCGATCGCTTCCGTCTTCTGCACCACCGCGAAGGCGCCGCCGACGATCAGCACGAAGCCGATGATCTGCGCCGCCTCGACGAAGCCTTTGATGGGCGCCTTCATCAGCGCCACCAGGCCCTGCGGGGCGCTGGCCACGTAATGGAAGGTGTCCGGGTCGACCAGCTGCTTGCCGCCCACGAGGTGGGTCTCGTACTTCCCGCCGGGGACGAACCAGGTCGCCAGCGCGATCAGGGCGAGGATCGCGAACAGCAGCACGAAGGTATTGGGCATTCGAAGGCGCATGCTTATGGAATCCTCATTGGCTCAGCAGGGAACCGGAACGGAAGGGCGTCGCCCCGGCGATTTTACAGATGTGCATGCCGCGCAGCAGGTGGCGATGGGCGGTCGAGGCGAACAGCAGGCCGCCATGGTGCGCGTGCACGGTCGCGGTGACGCCGGTGACCGGATTGACGATGTCGGCGACGGCTTCGCCGGCAGCGACCTGTTCGCCCAGCGCTTTCAGGAACACCAGCACGCCCGACTGCGGCGCATCCAGGCGCTCGACGGCCGTCAGGGGCGTCGGCGCGCACAACGGCGCGGGCAGGGGGCCCTGCGGGATGTCGAGCAGGCCTTCGCGCGCCAGGTACTGGAGCAGCGCCTGCGCATCCTGCCGGGCGTAGTCGTAGCGCACCTCCATCTCGCCGCGCAGTTCGACCGTGATCGCGGCGCAGGCCGGCGGAATGGGCGTATCCGGGCCGAAGTGCGCGGCCAGGTCCCACCATAGCCGGCTGCAGGCTTCGTCGAAAGGCTCGCCGCCGGACGCATCGGACAGCAGCAGGACGCGCGCGCCGAGCAGCGCCGCCAGCGGCTCGACCCGCCCGGCCAGCGCGCTGCCGGTGTAGACGTGCAGCACGGCTTCGTTATCGCAGTGCAGGTCGAGCACGATGTCGGCGTCGATCGCCATCCCCAGCAGGGTTTTCTTGAGGACCTCGGTATGGTCGGCCGGTTCCCAGCGGGCGACGGCGGCGCGCGCCTCGCTGCGGATCAGGGCGACGTTCGCCCGCGCATCGGCGCCGAGCCTGCCCGCCAGCGCTGGCTTCAGTTCGTCGGCCAGGTGGCGGAAGGCGCGGTTGAAGTTGACGCCGGTGCCGAGGTCGAAGCGCCCGAAGGGCATGCCGTGCACGATTTGCGACAGGCCGACCGGATTCGCGGCCGGCACCAGGACGATCTCGCCGCGCACCCGGCCTTCGGCATCCAGCCGGTCCAGCTCGCGCTTCAGGAAGTGCGCCACCAGCATCGCCGGTACTTCGTCCGCATGCAGGGCGGCCTGGATATAGACCTTCTTGCCGCTGCCCGGGCTGCCGTAGTGGCAGGAAGCGAGCTGGTAGCTGGCGACGCCTGGTTCGGTCGCGATCGGGTGGGTGTGTGCATGCATATGCGGTCTCCTCGGCCGGGTCGGCTGCCCGGCGGATTATGTATGAATTTTTACACAAGGTAAATCCGTGATGGATTATTTTCAAAAATATGTTGAGTTCGTGAATACACCTGGTTTAAATTTGGAAATGTTTATTCATTAACATTGGTCATCATGACTTCAGCCGCTCTGCCCAACGCTTCGCCCGACATCGGCTTCGCCGAGTCTTCGCTTGGCCAGAGCCTGCTGCGCATGCTGGCCGAGGGCTCGGCCTCGAACCGTACGATCGCCGACTACCTGCTGCGCAACCAGGTTCGCGTGACCGCGCTCGGTATCGAAGAACTGGCCGATGCCTGCGCCGTCTCCACCGCCACCATCAGCCGCTTCGCGCGCGATCTCGGCTTCAAGAACTATGCGGCGATGCGCGGCGCGGTGGCGGAGACCCTGCAGTCGGTACTGCAGCCGGTCGAGAAGCTGCGCAGCACGATCGCCCGCAAAGCCTCAGCCGCCTCTCCCGCGCTCGAAAGCCTGAATTACGCGGAGGCGGCCATCACGGCCACCAGCCGTGCGCTGGCAGGTGCCCAGCTCGACCGCATTGGCGCCGTGCTCACCAAGGCCGGTACCGTATATGTGATGGGCTTCGGCCTGTCGTCCTTCCTGGCGGGCGCGCTCGCCATGCACCTGCAGCCCTTCTGTCGTCACGTGGTCGAAGTGGCTGCAAGCGGCGGCACCGAAGTCGCGGCCAGCCACCTGGCGAATATCACCGGCAAGGATGTGCTGGTCGTTGTCTCCCTGCCGCGCTACACGCTGGCCGTCGTTCCGCTCACCCGGTTCGCACGCGACAGCGGCGCGACCGTCGTTTCGATCACGGATTCGCCCGCGTCCCCGCTCGCGGAGCTGGGGCATCACGTGCTGTATGCCCACAGTGCGCACCCCGTGCTGCCCAGTAGCTCGAGCTCCGCACTGGCCGTGATCGAAGCGCTGGCCGTATCGCTGATGACCTCCAACAAAGCCAATGTGGCCAAGGCGGCCCGGCATACCGAAGCCATTGCCGCCTACCTCTACGGCGAACACCAGATTCGTACCGGCAGCATGCAGAAAAAGGAAGGCGCCCGCAGGCGCCGCACAGTGAAACCAAGAGGGAGCACCAATGACTAAGCACACTTCGAGTACCCTTCGGCCCGCCATCCTGGCATCGAGCGTCGCCGCGGCGCTGGGCCTGATGGCGCAACAGGCCTGGGCGCAGGAGCAGGCGCAGGGCCAGACGATGCACCGGGTGGAGATCACCGGTTCGTCGATCAAGCGCATCGATACCGAGACCGCGCTGCCGGTGCAGACGATCACGCGCGAAGAGATCGAGAAGATGGGCGCCACCACCGCCGCCGAACTGGTCAAGAACATCAGCGCCAACACGGCGCCGATCACGGACGGCCCCAGCATCACGGACGGCACCTCGGGCCAGCGCGGCCTGAACGCCGCGAACATGCGCGGCATCGGCGCCTCGTCGACGCTGGTCCTGCTGAACGGCCGCCGCCTGGCCAACTTCGCTTCCCCCGGCGACAACGCCGGCGTCGACCTGAACAACATCCCGGCCGCCGCCATCCAGCGCGTCGAGGTGCTGAAGGACGGCGCTTCGGCGATCTACGGCACCGACGCCATCGGCGGCGTGATCAACTTCATCACGCGCAAGGACTATACCGGCGTCGACCTGGCCGGCTCGCTGGCCGGTACCCAGCACGGCGGTGCCGGCAAGAAGACCGCCAGCATCAGCGCCGGCTTCGGCGACCTGAGCACCGACCGCTTCAATGTGTTCGGCGTGCTCGACGTGCAGCAGCTCGACCGCCTGCGTTCGGGCCAGCGCAGCTTCATCAAGGAACGCGAGCTGGCGACCACCTTGCCGGCCCAGATGTCGAGCAATACCTTCCCGGCGAATATCGACATCTCGGGCGCGCAGCGCGCCGCCCTGATCGCCGCCGGCCTGCTCCCGGCCGGCACCACCTCCAGCCGGGTCAATCCGAGCTCGCCGGGCTGTAACCCGCCCGCCACCGTGTATGCGCCCAAGGGCCCGGGCGGCGTGGCAGGCTGCAGCTACGACTACATGGAAGATACCGAGATCTATCCGGATTCGCGCAAGGTCGGCTTCATCGGCCGCGCGACCTTCCAGCTGGATTCGGAAAACCAGCTGTTCGCGGAACTGGTGCAGAGCGAGGCGAAGACGAAATACGTGCTGTCGCCGAATCCGGTCCGGATCCGCAACCTGCCGGTCAGCATCCTGCCGCAGGCCTATCGCACGGCGCTCTCGGGCGCCGGCCTGCCCACCACCTTCAGCGGCATCCGCTACCGCATGGCGGAAGCCGGCAACCGCAGCAACGAGGTGACCAGTACCGGCCAGCGCCTGGTGCTGGGCGCCACCGGTACCCTGGGGGGCTGGGACTACGACGCGGCCCTGGCGCGCGCCGAGAACCGCGCGGTCGACAAGTACGTCGACGGCTACGTCCTCTACGACAAGTTCGACGCCGCCGTGCGCAACGGCACCGTCAATCCCTTCGCGCCTTCGTCCAAGGCCGGCATCGACCTGATCAACAGCATCAAGATCAACGACGAGGCGCGCAAGGCCAAGGGCATTGCCACTTCGCTGGACGGCAAGATGTCGCGCGCGCTGACCCCGCTCGCCGGCGGCGACCTCGCGATCGCGATCGGCGGCGAACTGCGTCATGAGCACCAGCTGTTCACGCCTTCGGAGCTGCTGAAGTCGAACAATATCGCCGGCGACCGCGACAGCACGGTTCCCGCCGGCCAGCTGCTCGAGGTCGAGACCGCGGACAATACCCGCAAGGTGGCCTCGGTGTTCACCGAAGTGGTGGCGCCGTTCACCAAGGAACTGGAGATGCAGTTCGCGCTGCGCTGGGACCACTACAGCGAAGTCGGCAACACCACCAATCCGAAGATCGGCCTGCGCTGGCAGCCGTCCCAGGCCCTGCTGCTGCGCGCCTCGGCCGGCACCGGCTTCCGCGCGCCCTCGCTGTCGGACCTGAAGCGCCCGACCATCTTCGGCACCACCGCCGGCATCCTGACCGACCCGCAGTGCGTGAAGCAGGAAGGCAGCATCGATACCTGTACCGACCAGTGGAACGTCGAGCGCCGCTCGAATCCKAACCTGAAGCCCGAGAAGTCGCGCCAGTTCACGCTGGGCGTGGTGTTCGAGCCGGTCAAGCGCGCCAGCCTCTCGATCGACTACTGGAACATCGAGAAGAAGGACGTGATCAGCACCCTGGGCGAACAGGTCATCATCGAAAACCCGGCCGCCTACAACGGCAAGTACATCGAGCGCGACGAGGACGGCTTCATCTCCAACATCCTGCTGATGAAGGAGAACCAGGGCCGCCTGAAGACCTCGGGCTTCGACATCGCCGGCGACTGGCGCACCGAGCGCGGCCCCTGGGGACGCTTCGGCATCAACCTGTCCGGCACCTGGGTGCTGAAGTACGACCGCCAGTTCGGCCCGCAGGAACCCTACCGCAGCAACCTGAACGTGTTCCTGAACGACCAGGTGATCCAGAAGTGGCGCCACCGCATCAACTTCGAATGGGACAACGGCCCGGTCACGCTGACCCTGGCGAACCAGTACTCGACCAGCTACACCGACCAGAACACGACCTACGACCCCTACACCGACACGCTGCTGCCGCCGAACCACGTGAAGGCGTATTCGCTGTGGGACCTGACCGGCAGCTGGGCGATCGGCAAGAACCTCAAGCTGCGCGCCGGCATCCTGAACCTGCTCGACAAGGATCCGCCGTTCTCGAACCAGGCCTGGTTCTTCCTGGCCGGCTACGACCCGAGCTACACCGACCCGCGCGGCCGCAGCGGCTTCGTGAGCGTGAACTACTCGTTCAAGTGATGGGTTCCGTATGCTGAAGAGATGGTACTTTGCGCTGGCGATGCTGTCCGCCGGCGCCGGCGGACAGGCGGCCGAACCCGCAGCGCCGGCCGCTGGTGCGCCGGCCACCGTGAAAGGATCGCTGGTCATCATCGGCGGCGGCCTGCGCGCCAACAACGCCGAGGTGTACCAGAAGATCGTCGCGCTGGCGGGCGGCAAGGGAGCGCGCATCGCGGTGTTCCCGACCGCGGCCGGGACGCCGCAGCGGGAAGCCGAGCTCACCGCCGCCAACCTGAAGCGCTACGGCGCCCAGCCCTTCGTGGTGCCGATCGCGCCGCGCCTGGCGGGCACGGACGCACGCAGGGCCGCCGACGATCCGGCCCTGGCGGAGGCGGTGGGCAAGGCCGGCGGCGCCTTCTTCACCGGCGGCGACCAGGCCCGCATCACAGGCGCGCTGCGCCGCGCCGACGGCAGCAACACCGCCGTGCTGGATGCGCTGTGGGCGATGTACCGGAGAGGCGGCGTGATCGCCGGCACCAGCGCCGGCGCCGCCATCATGAGCAGCACCATGTTCTACGATCCGCCGCTGGATGTGCTGCCGTTGCTGAAGCACGGCGTGGTCGACGGCAAGGACGTCGCGCCGGGGCTCGGCTTCGTCGGCGACGACGTCTTCATCGACCAGCACTTCCTGATCCGTGGACGCTTCRCCCGCATGCTGCCGGTGATGCTGGCCAAGGGTTACACGCTGGGACTGGGCATCGACGAGAACACCGCCGCCGTGGTCGGTCCCTCGCGCGACGTGACCATCGTCGGCTACCGCGGCGCACTGGTGCTCGACCTGGCCGGGGCCACCGTCGACAAGGCGAAGCCGGACTTCAACCTGTCGAATGCGCGCATCAGTTACCTGGACAGCGGCGACCGCTTCAACCTCGTCAACCGCGCCTATTCGCCGGGACCGGACAAGGAGCCCTTGAAGAACATCGACCGCGAGCACCGCGAATCGATCTTCACCACCGACATCCTCGGCAACACCTCGGTGGTGAACCTGCTCGAGAAGCTGGTGGACAGCGACCAGCAGCGCGCCGTCGGCATCGCTTTCGACGGACCTGCCAGCAAGTCGCCGGAACGCGGCTTCGAGTTTACGTTTACGCGCGTGCCGGACACCAGGGAATACGCCACCAACCGCGAGGATGCGTATTCGATCTACCGGATCAGGATGGATATCCGGCCGGTCAAGATGCACCAGCCGCTGTACTCGGCCGACTGAGCGCCGGCTAGAAGCCGATGCCGCGCGCCATGGCGGCCGCGAAGATCGGGATCAGCGCGAACACGTGGATCTCGATCAGCAGCTGGCGGCGCACCGCGCCGATCTCCTGCACGGCCGGCACGAAGGCGGCATCGGCCTTCAACACCTTTTGCCACGCCAGGATGCGCAGGGTGGGGCGGATCGACACCAGCCCGACCACGAGGAAGGCGCCGATCTTGGCCCAGAACATCGGATTGTGCAGATAGAAATCCGGTCCCCTGGCGCCGAACCACACCCGCGCGAAGCCGACCACCAGGATCGCCATCGCCAGAGCGCCGTAAACCGCATCGAAGCGCCCCAGCAGCCTGRCCGTGTGCGGCGACATGGCCGCGGGGCGCATCAGCGCCAGTTCGGCCGCCAGCACCGAGGCGATGCCGAACACGATCAGGTGGTGGACCGAGGCCAGCAGGAAGTCGCTCATGGTCTGGATTCTCCGTGTTGTCTGCGGTAGCGCGCCGGCGAGGGCAGGCCGTGGCTGCGGAAGTGGCGCCGCAGCGATTCGGGCGAGCCGAGTCCCGCCAGGTCGGCCACGGCCTCGATGCCGAGCGCCGGCCGGGTCTCCAGCAGCTGCGCGGCGAGCATCACGCGTTCGCGCACCAGCCAGTCCAGCGGGCTGGCGCCGGTGCGTTCCTTGAAGTGGCGCTGGAAGGTGCGCACGCCCATGCGGGCCTGTTCCGCCATCGAGGCCAGCGTGTGCGCGGCGCGCAGGTTTTCTCTTGCCCAGTCCATGGTGCGGGCGATCGGGTCGGTATTCGACTGCGGCAGCGGACGCGCCACCAGCTGCGCCTGGTCGCCGTCGCGGTGGGCCGGGATGACCAGGCGCTGGGCGACCCTGTTCGCGATGCCGGCGCCGAAGTCGCTGCGCACCAGGTGCAGCAGCATGTCGAGGCCGGCCGCCGAGCCGGCCGAGGTGACGATATTCCCATCCTCGACGTACAGCATGCCGTGCTCGATCGCGATGGCCGGGAAATGCGAAGCCAGCCTGTCGAAATAGCGCCAGTGGGTGGTTGCCCTGCGGCCGTCGAGCAGGCCGGCATGCGCCAGCACGAAGGCGCCCGAGCAGATCGAGCACAGGCGCGCGCCGCGTGCGTGGGCGCGGCGCAGGGCGTCAAGCAGCGCCGGAGGGGGTGCTTCGTCCGCGTCGCGCCAGCCGGGGATGACGATGGTGCCGGCGCCGTCGAGGGCATCCAGGCCGTGCGGCGCCTGCACTGTCAGGCCGCCGGCGGCGCGCAGCGGGCCCGGCTCGATGGCGCACACCGCGTAGCTGTACCAGTCCACCTCCAGCTCCGGCCGTTCCAGCGCGAACAGCTCGACCGCGCAGCCGAATTCGAAGGTGCACAGGCGGTCGTAGGCGAGGATGGCGACGTGGTGGGACATGGCCGGATGTTACCAGCTTCTGTCGCCGCGGCCACTGCCGGGTTGTCGAACCCACGGGCACACTGCAGTCTCATTTTGCAAAGGAGATCGAGATGGCTTCAGCAGTGTCAAGCATACCCGCTGCGCCCGGCGAACAGGCGGCCCGGCACTTCGGCACGGCCTTCGAATACGAGACCGATTGCGCCGACGTGCACGAGGCGATGAGCGGCGGCCTGCAGGACTTCGTGCTGTTAGATGTGCGCGGACCCGCGCTGTACGGGCAGGGCCACGTGCCGGGCGCGCTCAATCTGCCGCATGGGAAGATCGTCGAGGCGAAGCTGAAGGAATACCCGACGGAGACCCTGTTCGTGGTGTACTGCGCCGGGCCGCACTGCAATGGCGCCCACCGCGGGGCGCTGCGCCTGGCCAGGCTGGGACGGCCCGTGAAACTGATGATCGGCGGGATCACCGGCTGGCTGGACGAGGGGTACCAGTTAGCGAGATAAGAAGCCTCGTCATTCCCGCGCAGGCGGGAATCCAAGCTTCGGGTGCCTCATAACTTGGGTCCCCGCCTGCGCGGGGACGACGTCCTCTTGGCTTACTGCTTCAGCAGCGGCTTCAGGTACTTGCCGGTCACGCTGGCCTTGTTCTTGGCCACGTCCTCCGGCGTGCCGGTGGCGACGATGGTGCCGCCGCCCGCGCCGCCTTCGGGACCGAGGTCGACGATCCAGTCCGCGGTCTTGACCACGTCCAGGTTGTGCTCGATGATCACGAGCGTGTTGCCCTGGTCGCGCAGGCGGTGGATCACCTTCAGCAGCAGGTCGATGTCGGCGAAGTGCAGGCCGGTGGTCGGTTCATCCAGGATGTACAGCGTGCGGCCGGTGTCGCGCTTGGACAGTTCCAGCGACAGCTTTACGCGCTGCGCCTCGCCACCCGACAGCGTGGTCGCGCTCTGGCCCAGCTTGATGTAGCCGAGGCCCACGTCCAGCAGCGTGTGCAGCTTGCGGGCGATGACCGGCACCGGCTTGAAGAACTCATGCGCGTCCTCGACCGTCATCTCCAGCACTTCGGTGATGTTCTTGCCCTTGTACTGGACTTCCAGCGTCTCGCGGTTGTAGCGCTTGCCGTGGCAGACGTCGCAAGGCACGTAGACGTCCGGCAGGAAGTGCATCTCGACCTTGATCACGCCGTCGCCCTGGCAGGCTTCGCAGCGGCCGCCCTTCACGTTGAACGAGAAGCGGCCGGCCGAGTAGCCGCGTTCCTTCGCGGTCGGCACCGTCGCGAACAGGTCGCGGATCGGGGTGAACACGCCGGTATAGGTGGCCGGGTTCGAACGCGGGGTGCGGCCGATCGGCGCCTGGTCGACCGAGATCACCTTGTCGAAGTGTTCCAGGCCGTGGATCGTCGCGTGCGGCGCCGGCTCGGTCTGCGAGCCGTACAGGTGGCGCGACAGGGCAGGATACAGCGTGTCGTTGACCAGGGTCGACTTGCCCGAGCCGGACACCCCGGTCACGCAGGTCATCAGGCCCACCGGCAGTTCCAGGGTGACGTTCTTCAGGTTGTTGCCGGTCGCGCCGCTAATGTGCAGCATGCGCTCCGGGTCGGCCTCGGTACGCTTCTTCGGCACCTCGATCTTCTTCCGGCCGCTCAGGTAGGCCGCGGTCAGGGACTCCTTGTTCTTCATGATGTCCTTGATCGTTCCCTCGGCGATCACGGCGCCGCCATGCACGCCGGCGCCCGGACCCATGTCGACGATGTAGTCGGCGGTACGGATCGCATCCTCGTCGTGCTCGACCACCAGCACGCTGTTGCCGATGTCGCGCAGGTGCTTGAGGGTCGCGATCAGGCGGTCGTTGTCGCGCTGGTGCAGGCCGATCGAGGGCTCGTCCAGCACGTACATCACGCCGGTCAGGCCGGAGCCGATCTGCGAGGCCAGGCGGATACGCTGGGCTTCGCCGCCCGACAGGGTATCGGCGCTGCGGTCCAGCGACAGGTAGTCGAGGCCGACGTCGTTCAGGAATTTCAGGCGCGCGATGATCTCCTTGATCACGCGCTCGGCGATGTCCTTCTTGGCGCCCGTCAGCTGCAGGCTGTCGAAGTAGGCCAGGCAGTCGCGCAGCGGGGTCCTGGCGACCTCGTAGATGGCGCGTTCCTGCTCGCCGTGGCCGATGCGGACATAGCGCGCTTCGGTGCGCAGGCGCGCGCCGCCGCAGGTCGGGCATTCCTTCTCGTTGATGAACTTGGCCAGCTCCTCCTTCACCGCCATCGAATCGGTCTCGCGGTAGCGGCGCTGCAGGTTGTTGACCACGCCCTCGAAGGTGTGTTCGCGGATCACGGTGCGGCCACGCTCGTTCACATAGGCGAAGGGCACGGTGTTCTTGCCGGAGCCGAACAGGACCGCGTCCTGGGCCGTCTTCGGCAACTGCTCGAAGGGTTTGTCGAGGTCGAAGCCGTAGTGCTGCGCCAGGCTGCTCAGCATCTGGAAGTAGAACTGGTTGCGGCGGTCCCAGCCCTTCACGGCGCCGGAGGCCAGCGACAGGTTGGGGAAGGCGACGATGCGCTTCGGATCGAAGAACTCGATGTGGCCCAGGCCATCGCATTCCTGGCAGGCGCCCATCGGGTTATTGAAGGAGAACAGGCGCGGCTCAAGCTCCTGCAGCGAATAGCCGCAGACATTGCAGGCGAACTTGTTCGAGAAGATGTGTTCCTTGGCGGTGTCCATCTCGTAGGCCACGGCGCGGCCGTCGGCCAGGCGCAGCGCGGTTTCGAAACTTTCGGCCAGGCGCTGCTTGATCTCGGCGTTGACCTTCACGCGGTCGATCACGACGTCGATGGTGTGCTTCTCGGTCTTCTTCAGCTTCGGCAGGTCGTCGACGTCATGGATCCTGGCGTCGCCGGTGCCGCTCTGCACGCGGAAGCGCACGAAGCCCTGGGCCTGCATCGAGGCGAACAGGTCGCTGTGCTCGCCCTTGCGGTTGGCGACCACCGGAGCCAGGATCATCAGCTTGGTCTCTTCCGGCATGGCGAGCACGGCGTCGACCATCTGCGAGACGGTCTGCGCGGTCAGCGGCTCGTGCGAGTGGTCCGGGCAATAGGGCGTGCCGACGCGCGCGTACAGCAGGCGCAGGTAGTCGTGGATCTCGGTGACGGTGCCGACGGTCGAACGCGGGTTGTGCGAGGTCGCTTTCTGTTCGATCGAGATCGCCGGCGACAGGCCTTCGATCAGGTCGACGTCCGGCTTTTCCATCAGCTGCAGGAACTGGCGCGCATAGGCCGACAGCGATTCGACGTAGCGGCGCTGGCCCTCGGCATACAGGGTATCGAAGGCGAGCGAGGATTTGCCGGAGCCCGACAGGCCGGTGATCACGATCAGCTTGTTGCGCGGCAGGTCGAGATTGATGTTCTTGAGGTTGTGCGTGCGGGCGCCGCGGATTCGGATTTCTTCCATCAGGTTTTTGCTGGCTTTCGAATGGTTGAGGGCCGGCGCACGAAGTTCCACGGTGAGCGGGCCAAGCGAGAAGAACTCACTAGTTTACCTGTTTTTATTCACAGTGGTATACGTGGCGTGAATTAACTGTGGCCGCGTTATCTACATGGAATCTCTGGTCTTTCGTATGTGGGCTGCTTCAAGCCCTCTTCAATGACAAAGCGATCAAAATCTCGAAATAAATTCCTGAGACAGGTGGCGTTTTATTAAAAGTATCAAGTGCATAATTACTTTTGGTTTCTATTGGAATGGAATTGAGAGGTCGGCCGGACAGTGAAATACTTTTCGGTTTTCAACGCTTGCCGTCCCCGGCTCATTTCATGAAGATCATCCTGCGCACGCTGTTCCTGGCGACGCTGGCCATCGCACAGGCAGGCTGCAACGGCAGCGGCAAGGGTGCGGTCGGCGCCAGCCCGGTTGCCGGGCCGGCGCGCGTTCCCGCCGGCGCCTTGCCGCAGGCGGCGCCGGCAAGCCACCTGACGCCCTTGTCCGCCATGCCGGGCCTGCCGGCCTGGTCGGCGACGGGCGGCAATGCCGGTCACACGAACCACGTGCCCGCCGCCTTCGACCCGGCAAGATTCACACGCCGTTTCGCCTGGTCCCTGCCTGCCGGCGCATCGGTTTCCCAGGTCCAGCTTGCGCTCGACAAGGGGCAGGCCTTCGCCGTCGTCCAGGACGCCGCCGGGCAATGGACCCTGCGCGCCCTCGACGAAGCGACGGGCAAGGAAAGCTGGGCTGCGGCGCTCGGCAAATTCGACCTCGTCGATCCGCCGGCGGCCCATGACGGCAAGGTGGTGCTGAGCGCCCAGGCCGGCATCGATGGCGATGCCCTCCTGTTCTTCGACCAGCGCACCGGCGCGTTGCTCGACAAGCGGGTCATCCCGAGCCGGCGTGCACCCGGCCACTCGACCGCCGACATGCGCATGGCGCCCGTCATTGCCGACGGCGGCATCTACGTGAACGACCGCGCCGCCGGCAAGCTGCTGGCGAAATTCGACGCCGCGACCCATGAGCTGCTGTGGGAAAGCGAGTGGACCGGCGCGCCGAACCATGCCTTCGCGCCGGCCGTCGACCAGGGCCGGGTCTACGTGGCCTTTTCCGATGGCGGCCTGCTCGGCATGGATGYGAAGACCGGCGCCAAGGTGGTGGATCATCACCGCCAATTCACCGACAGCCCCATGGACGGAATGGTGGCGGATGGCCTGGCGTATGCGCTGTCGCCGAACGGACTCGTGGCGACCGGCATCGCCCAGGGCAGCTTCAAGTGGCAGGGGCCGGTACTGCTGGAGATGGCAGCACCGCCGGGGCCGGTGCTGTACGGCGTCACCGGCAATGCCGTGCTGGCGCTCGACCGCGCCACCGGCAAGACCTTGTGGAGCATGCCGAGACCGGGCCCGGTCTCGGTCTCGCATTCGATCCTGGCCACCAGGAACCTGCTGTTCGTCAGCGGCGAGCCGCAGGGCGGCGCCGGCACGGTTGCGATCGATATCGCGACYCGGAAGGTCGTGTGGTCCTGCCCGGAGGGAGGCCGGCTGTCGCTGTCGCCGAACGGGGTGCTGTACATCACGCCGCTCGGGGGCGAGATTACCGCGGTGAACCTCGAGTAAAAAGCGCTCGGGTAAAGCGACTTACTAGCGCATCGTTACCTCGAGAACTTTGACGGGCGTCTCTTCCAAATGGGGCACTTCGCCCCCATTTTGCCTGTCTGAGCGGATGTCGGATAAACCGGCATGCGCCTGCCTCCGCAGCGTTTAAAAAGTTGCCTGTTAAGCCTAGCAAACAGGCATAATAACGGAGGCAATACCCTTAATTTCCCTGGCACTTAGTCAACACGCAGAGCCAGGGCTCACATCATTCTGAAGGAGTTTCACCATGGCATCAGTCAACAAGGTCATCATCGTCGGCAACCTCGGCCGCGATCCGGAAATCCGCTACATGCCGAGCGGCGACGCCATCGCCAACATCGCTGTGGCCACTTCGTACAAATCCAAGGACCGCAACACCGGCGAACAGAAAGAGCTGACCGAGTGGCACCGCATCTCCTTCTTCGGCCGCCTCGCTGAAATCGTCGGCCAGTACCTGAAGAAAGGTTCCTCGGTCTACGTCGAAGGCCGCCTGCAGACCCGCAAGTACACCGACAAGGACGGCATCGAACGCTACGCCACCGACATCATCGCTGAAAACATGCAGATGCTGGGCGGCCGCCAGGGCATGGGCGGTGGCGACAGCTTCGGTGGTGGCGACAGCTACGGCGGCGGCGGCGACAGCTACGACGCACCGCCGAGCCGTCCGGCGCCGCGCCAGGCCCCGCCGGCACCGGCAGCCCGTCCGCAGCCGAAACCGGCACCGAACTTCTCGGATATGGATGACGACATCCCGTTCTAAACCAGGAAGGTCCCCAAGCGGATTCCTTGTCGAAACGGCGAGCGCCACCCGGCGCTCGCCGTTTTCTTTTGATCTTCCGCATCCCGTTCACCTTCTACTGATTCGACTTGCCATGTCCCTGTTTCGCCCCCTTGCTTTCTCGTTCGCATTCCTGCTGTCCTCCGTCCAAGCGGCCGAGCCGGCCGAGCCGGCCCAGGCTGACCTGCTGATCCGCCATGCGCGCGTGGTCGACGTGGCGCAGGCGCGCGTTCTCGACGACCAGGCCGTGGCCGTGCGCGGCCAGGACATTGTCGCCAGCGGTCCCGACGCCCTCATCGCCGCCGGCTGGCGCGCCACGCGCAACAGCGATGCCGCCGGCCGTTACCTGCTGCCCGGTTTGTGGGATATGCACGTGCATTTCGGCGGTGGTCCCGAACTGATCGAAGAAAACCAGGCCTTGCTGCCGCTGTATGTCGCGCATGGCATCACGACCGTGCGCGACGCCTCGGGCGACTTGCCCGAGCAAGTGCTGGCCTGGCGCGCCGATATCGCGGCAGGCCGCCTGTTCGGGCCGCAGCTGTTCACCTCGGGCGCCAAGATCGAGGGCATCAAGCCGGTCTGGAAGGGCACCCTGGAGGTGGGCAGCCGGGCCGATGCCGACGCCGCGCTGGACCGCCTGCAGCGGCGCGATAAAGTCGACTTCGTCAAGATCACCGACAGCACGCTCGATCCCCAGCTGTTCCTGTACACGCTGGCCCAGGCCAAGGCGCGCCACATGCGCACCTCGGGCCACATCCCGATGGCGCTGACGGTGCGCCAGGCCGTCGATGCCGGCATCAGTTCGATCGAACACCTCGACTACGCCTACAACGCAGGAGTGCGTGATGGCGACAGTATCGCCGCCGATTTTGCGGCTGGCCGCATCACGCGCGCCCAGGCCAGCGCCCGCCTTGCCAAAGGCTTCGACCAGCAAGTGGCGATGGCGTCGTATCGCCAGCTGGCGCAAGCCGGCGTGTTCGTGACGCCGACCCTGAACGGCAGCCGCGTCCTGGCCTTTCTCGACAGCGAAGCGCATGACAAGGACGCCTACCTTGCCTATATCGGTCCGCGCCTGCGCCAGACTTACCAGTGGCGTGTCGACCGCGCGGCCAAGGCCACGCCGGCCGACGTGGCGGCGCGCCACGCCCACTATGAGCAGGTGGCGGCCGTGCTGCCCATGCTGCAACAAGCCGGGGTGACGATCATGGCGGGCACCGATGCGGGCTTCCTCAATTCGTTCAACTATCCCGGCATCGGCCTGCACGATGAGCTGGCCCTGTTCGTCAAACTCGGCCTGACGCCGCCCCAGGCGCTGGCCGCGGCCACGCGCGCGGGACCGGCCTGGTTCGGCAAACTCGATCGCTACGGCGCGGTGGAAGCCGGCAAGGCGGCCGACCTGTTGCTGGTCGAGCGCAATCCGCTGGAGGATATCGGCGCGCTGCGCGAGATCCGCGCCGTGGTGCTGCGCGGTCAATTGCAGGATCGGGCGGCGCTGGACGCCATGCTGGCGCAGACGCGTGCCAAGGTTGCGGCCTGGAACGCGGCGAAGTAAGCAAGGACAGATGATGGAACCGCTGCCGCCGGGCGGAACGACAAGCGCTCGGAGAAGCTGGAGGGGATTCAGCTTGTAGCGGCGGGCAAGCGTGCGATTCGTCGCCGGGCAAAGCCTTACACTGCCGACTTCTCATGAAAGGAGTGTCCATGCCTACCATCCGCACGTCCGGCGCCAATCCGACCGAGCTGTACTACTACGAACAGGGACAAGGAAAACCCGTGGTGCTGATCCACGGCTGGCCGCTCAGCCACCGCATGTGGGAATCGCAGATCACGGCGCTGGCCGAGGCCGGCTACCGCGCGATCGCCTATGACCGCCGCGGCTTCGGCCAGTCCGGCCGTCCGACCGCGGGCTACGACTACGACAGCTTTGCCGCCGACCTGAACGAGCTGATCACCCAGCTCGACTTGCGCGATGTGGCGCTGGCGGGCTTTTCGATGGGCGGCGGCGAGGTGGCGCGCTACATCGGCCGCTACGGCACGGAGCGCGTGTCGAAGGCCATGCTGCTGGGCGCCGTGCCGCCATTCCTGTCAAAGACGGACGACAACCCGGAGGGCGTGRACAAATCCGTGTTCGACGGCATGCTGGAAGGCGTGAGGAAGGACCGTATCGCCTTCCTCGAGGGTTTCTTCCCGAATTTCTACAACCTGCAGCCGGGGCAAGGCCAGGACTTGCTCGCCTTCAGCAAATGGCAGGCCTGGGCGGCATCGCCGCTGGCGACCGAGCAATGCATCCTTGCCTTCGGCACCACGGACTTTCGCGCCGACCTGAAAAAATTCGACATCCCGACCCTGGTCGCCCACGGTGACGCCGACCAGATCGTACCGCTGGCAGTGTCCGGCCAGCGCTCGCACGAGATGATTCCCGGCAGCCGCCTCGAGGTGGTGAAGGGCGCGCCGCACGGCTTTGCCGCGACCCACGCCCAGCAGCTCAACGGGCTGATGCTGGATTTCCTGAAGAGCTGACCGGCGCAGGTCGGTGCAGTGTCCCGGTCGACCTGATCGACCGGGCTGCATCCGCACATTCGTAACGCTGGCAGCAGCTGCGCGTTGCATTCAGTTACAAAATCCCTCCTGCGGAAAACCTGCTCGCATGACACGCGGCGAGGTGGCTTTCACGCGTCCGGCAGCGGCGGGTTCCGCGGCGATTTTTTGCTTTCCAGTCACAAATCGCGGCCATTATGAGGTTTGCGTATGGCTGATATCACGCGTCTTTTTCACGTAATTCACCGCTAAATTCGACTTATTCTCTGTTTCCGAAGAAATTTTCGTTATCGCTTGCATCATTTTGTCTATATCGCGCAACGCTTCGATAAATGCTTACAAATGGAAAGAAATTTTTTTCCGCACGGCAAAGCAAAAGTCTTGTGGAGGGCGTAGAATTCCCTTCCATCAGTTTCCGATAGCCAACTACTTCTGGTTGGCTTTTTGCTTTCAGCTTCCCGAAAACGAATAATGCCGACTCCTTCCCGCACCAGCACCGCCCGAGCCATCGCTCGCACCCCGTCGATCGCGCAGGCTCAGCAATATGCATTGCCCGTCCTGTTCACCCTGTTCGGCGTGATCATGGGTTCCTGGGCCGGCCGCATCCCGGCGATGGCCGAGCGCGTGCACGTTTCGCACTCGGCGCTGTCGATGGTGCTGCTGATGGGCGGCCTGGGCGCCGTCCTGTCCTATCCGATCTCGTCGCGCATGATGGCCTCGCTCGGCGCGCGCAAGACCCTGCTGTTCTCGGGCCTGGCCCTGCTGTGCGTGCTGATCGCCATCGGCGCCGCCCCGACCGTGCCGCTGCTGATGATGGCCGTGCTGAGCCTGGGCATCACCGCCAGCACCTTCGACGTCGCCATCAACTCGGCCGCCACCGCCCGTGAAAAGGCGACCGGCAAGTCGGAACTGTCCAAGCTGCACGGCCTCGGCTGCGCCGGCGGCCTGGCGGGCGCGACCCTGGGCAGCCTGATGGCCAGCCTGCACATCATGCCGGCCACCCACTTCCTGATGCTGGCCGGTCCGCTGGCGGTCGTCCTGTACTACGCCTACACCATGCTGGATGCCGACGACAGTGCCGGCGCCACCGTCGAGAAGAAGAAGTTCACGCTGCCGCGCGGCGAACTGCTGGTGCTGGGCGCGCTGGGCTTCCTGGGTTCGATGGCCGAAGGCAGCATCGCCGACTGGAGCGGCGTGTTCCTGAAAGAGCACTTCGGCGCATCGGACGGCCTGGCACCGCTGGCCCTGTCCTGCTTCTCGGTGATGATGCTGCTGTCGCGCCTGGTCGGCGACAAGCTGAAGGCCCGCTACGGCGCCCGTCCGCTGGTGACCAGCGGTTCGATGCTGGGCGCGGCCGGCCTGTTCTTCGCCGTGCTGTCGCCGAATGCCTACTGCGCACTGTTCGGCTTTGCCGTCGCCGGTCTCGGCATGTCGCTGGTGTTTCCGTTCGTGTTCAGCGCCGCCGGCGGCCAGGGTCCGGCAGCACTGGCCGGCGTGGCCAGCATGGCCTACAGCGGCAGCCTGATGGGTCCGCCGGTGATCGGCGCCATCGCCCAGAGCTTCGGCATGCAGATCGCCATCGCCTACGTCGGCGGCCTGGCAACGCTGATCGCCTGGGTGGCCACCCGCGCCCGCATGCTGAAGTAATCAGGGGCGGTTGCCGCAAGGCGCCGCCCTTTTTTATCCTGGTCTCCACCGTTTGCGCCCCGCCAAGCATGGGGGTGGTCGCGTGAACTCCCCGTATGCCTGGGCACTCCAAACGCTGTCGCCACCGTACAGCAGGGAGTCTTCATGCACAGCACCATCGACGCGGCATCGGTCGCGGCTTTCCACGACCGGCAGTTGCGCAATCCCGACTGGCCCATCTTCGATGACGCCCAATCCGGCGCCTGGACCTGGATCGCCGCCAACCACCGCTACAACGGCCTGCTGTGGCGCGAGGAAGACCGCGCCCGCCGGCTCGACGTGCCGCCCACCGAGATCGCCGCCGGCAAGCGCCTGATCGACCGCTACAACCAGAAGCGCAACGACGCGGTCGAGGCCCTCGACGAACGCCTGCTGCGCGAGTTCGAGCGCATCAGCCGCCGTCCCGGCGCCCGCCTGTCGAGCGAAACCGCGGGGGCGATGATCGACCGCCTGTCGATCCTGGCGCTCAAGATCCACCACATGCGCGCCCAGGCCCGGCGCCACGAAGCCGGGCCAGACCACATGCACGCCTGCGCCTGCAAGCTGGAGCGCCTGGCTGCGCAGCGCGAAGACCTGATGTCCTGCCTCGACAAGCTGCTGGCCGAGGCGCGGGCGGGACAGGCCTTCTTCAAGGTCTACCGCCAGTTCAAGATGTACGACGATCCCAGCCTGAATCCCTGGCTGTACGGGAAGACGCAGGCGGCGGACAAGGCGGCGCAGCGTCACCAGTAAGGCCACATCCCCACGCTGCGCTGGCGGCTCGGTCCGGTGCCGGAAAGCAGGGCGCGCGCATGCTGCAGCACGACGGCGGCGCGCTGGGCGTCCGGGTCCCAGATGCAGCGGTGGCTGTGACGGTCGAGCGGTGCCCAGCGCGCAATGTCGGCCTTGCTGAATACCACCACGCTTTTGAGCCTGAGGCCGGCGGCAATGTGGGACACGCCGGTGTCGTTGCACAGCAGCAGCTGTGCCTTGCGCATCAGCACGGCCATGGCGCCGATCGAGATCGGGGCGGCGGCATCCAGCGGCTTGTGATGCATGTGGGATGCCACTTCTGCCGTCAGGTCGGCTTCGGCGGCCGATCCGGTCAGCACCGGCTGCAGACCGAATTCCGCTGCCAGGCGGTCGCCGACTTCGGCGAATCGCGGCGGCGGCCAGCATTTGTCGCGCTGGCGCGCGCCGGGGTGGATGCAGAAATAGGCGGCGTCCTTCAACTTCTTCGCCAGGCCGCTGGCGTCGAGTTCTTCCTCGTCCTGCTGCGACAGCGGAAACTCCAGGTGCAGCCCGGCCGCCTCGGCGCCGAGTCGCTCCATGAGGCCCAGCAGGCGCTCCGGCTCGGTCCCCGTCTCCGGATAGGGCAGCAGGACGGTGCGGCCGCGGACCACCGCCTCGCCGCGRGAATAGCCGGCCAGCGCTTTGGCGCCGAAGCCGCTGACGATGTCGTTGCTGACGTCGCCGCTGCCGTGCAGCTGGATCGCCAGCCCGAACTCGCGCGCGGACAGGCTGTTGTAGAAGCGCGCCAGGCCGTCGCGCTGCACCGGCTGTTCGGGCAGCAGCGGATGGCCGGGAAAGGGGATGAACTCGTCGACGTAGCCGGTAAAGCGGTCGGCGAACTGCTGCGCCCAGGGCAGGCCGACCAGGGCGATGTGGGCGCGCGGCACGGCCGAGCGCAGCGCCCGCAGGGCCGGCACGGCGCACAGCATGTCGCCCAGCTGGAGCGCGCGGAACACGACGACGGATGGCGGGTCGAGGCGGTGCAGGAATGGACGGCGGATCATCGTTTCCTCCTTCTGCATGTGCGCCGTAACGGTCCAGCGAAGGTTTGGAGCATGATGAGCCGGGAATAGTTCTGCGCCGCCAAGCGAGGGATATCAGGGCATGGTCATCGAAGCCGTGCGTGTCGCGGTATGATCGGGTTATCTCGTTACCGGATACCACCATGCTCCAGACGCCCGCCTCGTTCACGCCCCTGATGGCGCCCCCGCAGGACCCGCAGCAAGCGGATGACGCGCTGTCGTTCATCTTTCATGCAGGCCGCCTGCTGGTGCGCGAAGCCGACCTGGCCCTGCCCGACCGCGCCGCCGTCGCCAGCCTGGCTCTCGACCCGCAAGCCCTGCAGCCGGTCGGCCTGCTGGACGGCCGCTATTGCCAGGCCGGCTGGGTCGAGGACGAAGCGCGCGCGCCCCAGGGCTATGGCTGGCGCGGCCTGCGTTCGCTGTTCGCGGAGTTCGACGAGACCTTGCTGGGGGTGGCCGCACGGGCGGCCCAAGTAGCCGAATGGGCGCGCACCCACCGCTTCTGCGGCGCCTGCGGCAGTGCCACCTTCCGCATGGCGGGGGAACGTTGTTTCAAGTGCACGAACTGCGGCCACATGGCCTATCCGCGCATCTCGCCGGCGATGATGGTGCTGATCCGCAAGGGGGATTCCTTCCTGCTGGCCCTGCACACGCAGTCGCCCTCGAAGCGCTTCGTGCCGCTCGCCGGCTTCCTGGAGGCCGGCGAATCGATCGAGGAGGCGGTGCACCGCGAAGTGTTCGAGGAAGTCGGCCTGCGCGTGCACAACCTGCGCTATTTCGGCAGCCAGTCCTGGCCCTTCCCGCATTCGCTGATGATCGCGTTTACCGCGGATTACCTGGACGGCGAGATCCGTACCGATCCCAACGAGATCATGGAGGCGCGTTGGTTCGGTCCGGACGACGAGTGGCCGGAGCGCGTGCCGCACGTGTCGGTGTCGAGCGTGCTGGTGGATGCGCACCGGCCTTCCGGGCGCTGAGTTAATTCAAGGTAGCGGTACCGGCGTCGCCGCCACTTTCCCCTCGATCCGCAGCGCCAGCGGCACCTCTTCCGGCCTGGCGCCGGTGGCGCGCATGCGCACCACCCGCTGCATCAGGTCGAACCAGAACGGCGCGCCGAACAGGGCGGTGGTGGCGGTGATCATCCAGCCCGCCGCCTGCAGCGCGAAGTCGGCGTCCAGCACCGGCGGAAATTTCGTCCAGCCGATGGGAAGGGCCATCAGGGCGTCGATCACGGCCGGGTCGAGCGCGCCGGGCACGTCCTTCAGGTGGGCGGCCAGGGCCGGCTGCTGCCACAGGGTGCGGAACAGGTGGATGCTGTCGATATTGAACAGGATCGCCAGCAGCAGTGACAGCAGCAGCGAGATCAGCAGCTGTTTGCGCTTGTAGGCGCCGGACATGCGCGCCATCGCATTGTCGAACCAGCCGGCCAGCATGTCCTGGAACTGCTGCAGGTCGCGCGCGCGGCTAACCATGCCCAGCATGGCGGCCCGCAGCTGCGGGTCGGCGATCGTGTCGATGGCGCTGCGCAGCTGGAGGAAGTCGCCCGGTACCTTCCACAGGCTGTCGACCAGGGCAATCGCAAAATGCGCGGGTTCGATGTAGGATGGTTTCGAGCGCAGCGCGCGCTCGTTCGCGGCGTTGCCGTCGGTATGCGGATTGACCAGAGGATGGGCATACACGGCGCGCGCCAGGCCGTCGAAGGCCGGGTCGTTGAGCATGCTCTTGATGCCCGCCAGCAGGGTGTTGGCGCGCAGGCGGAACAGGGAGGCCAGTGCCTCCTGCAGGGTGGTGACGATCAGGGCCACCGTGCCGTAACAGAAGGTCAGGCCGATGGCGACTTCCAGGACAGTGCTGCCGAGCATGGCTGTTCTCCTAGCAGTGAAAAGGACGTCGACCACGCTAGCGCATCGATGCCAAGGCCGCGTCCATTTCGCTCAAAGAAATAGCCCGCAGTCTGTAGATCGACTGCATTTTCTATATACTCTCGGCAGTCTTCAATTTTAGGGTTAACCATGTCTGACAAAGAAGTCTTCACCGAAAACGACTGGCGCCGCCTGCTGGCCAGCCTCGGCGAAGATCCCAATCGTCCCGGCCTGCACGAGACCCCGGCGCGCGTCGCCAAGGCCTGGAAGCACTGGACTTCCGGCTACGAGCAGGATCCGGTCGAGATCCTCAAGGCCTTCGAAGATGGCGCCGAGGAATACAACGAGCTGATCGTGGTGCGCGGCATCCCGGTCTACAGCCATTGCGAACACCACCTGGCCCCCTTCTTCGGCAAGGCCACCGTCGGCTATCTGCCGAACGGCAAGATCGTCGGCCTGTCGAAGCTGACCCGCCTGGTCGATGTGTTCGCCAAGCGCCTGCAGGTGCAGGAGCGCCTGACGGTCCAGATCGCCAATACGCTGATGGAAGTGCTGGAACCGAAGGCCGTCGGCGTGGTCATCAAGTGCCGCCACATGTGCATGGAAAGCCGCGGCATCCGCACGCCGGGCGAGGAAACCATCACCTCGGCCATGCTGGGCGAACTGCAGCCGAACCTGGGATTGCGCACCGAGTTCCTGGCGCTGGCCCGCGACTGATCTTCCCGGGCGGCCACGCGCCGCCCATTCCTTCCACCGGTCCGATGCGCCATGCCGCGCAGGGCCGCGCTCGCCGTGTATCGCTGTGTAAAAACCGCAGCAGTGTGCGGAATCCCCTGCTACACTGTATTGACAAAACCCCGCCGTTCGACCGCCTGGTCGGCATCGCGAGGCCTTCACGTGCTAGTCGGGAACCGTTCCGTATCACGCGTCTCCAATTGACTTTGTCTGAGGCGAACGACATGAACAGGCCTACATTTCCTAGCGATCTAACGCGCGAGCAGTTCGAGACCGTCCGCGACATGCTTGAGGCGGCGCGCCGCAAGACCAGGCCGCGCAAGCACGACCTGTACGATGTCTTCTGCGCCGTCCTCTACTTCCTGCATACCGGCAGCGCCTGGCGCAGCATGCCGCCCGAGTTCCCTCCCTGGCGTACCGTGCACGAATACTTCACGCAATGGACCATGCTGCGCGACGGCGACCGCACCCTGCTCGAGAGCGCTCTCGAACGCCTCGGCCGCAGCACCGAGATCGCACGCTTGCGCCATCTGACCGGACAACGCTGAAGTAAGCGTGCAAGCAGCGTAAGCGCGTCAGCGAACTTGGTTAAATTTGCGTAATGGTGTGTGAGTTCCCACTGCCGAGCTGATACAGTCGCGTTTTGTCATCCGCGCGTCATGTAGTCATGTTCGAGAACATCAATCTGCTGTGGTTTTCCATGATCAACTCCAACGCCGGCCTGCATGGCTGGCGCCTGGAACTGGCCCTGTTCTGTGCCGAATGGCTGATCCTGCTGGTGCCGATCGGCCTGGTCGGCCTGTGGATGCGCGGGGCGGGCGCGCAGCGCGAAGCGGCGGTGAAGGCGCTGGCCGCGACCGGCTGCGCTTTGGGCATCAATGCCCTGATCGGCCTGCTGTGGTATCACGCGCGGCCCTTCGTTGCCGGCGTCGGCCACAATTTCCTGCACCATGCGCCGGACAGCTCCTTCCCGAGCGACCACGGCACCATCATGTTCACCGTCTCCCTGGTGCTGGCCGCCAGCAGCGTGCCGGCGGCGAAGCGTTTCGGCCGCTCGCTGCTGCCGCTGGCCTTCGTGGTGGCGTGGGCGCGCGTCTTCCTTGGCGTGCACTGGCCGCTGGATATGCTGGGCGCGCTGGCGGTGGCACTGGGCATGACCCTGCTGTTCCAGACGCGCCTGGCGGACAGCGTCTGCGCCTTGCTCACCGTTTCGCTGGGCTCGCTGTACCGCCGCCTGCTGGCCGGTCCGATCGCGCGCGGCTGGCTGCGGCCGTGAGCGTTATTCAAACAGATTGACCGAGGAGATTTACTGAGCGCTGGCGGCCGCGCCTTCCGCGCGTTCGAACACCAGCTTTTTCCTGCCGTCGAAGTGGAATACACCGATCGGCTGGGCCTGCACATTGTCGGCGGGCGGCGGCAGCTGGGTGCAGTTCTGGGTGTCGACCTGCCACATCTCGTCGCCCGAGCGCAGCAGGTAGCTGTCTTCTCCGGTCGAGAACAGTTCGACGTTGAGGTCGGCCATCGGGGTCTTGCCGAGGTCGAACTGGCGCTGGCAGTCCGGCAGCCGCGACGCGATCAGGCGCAGTCCGGCCTGCTTGCTCCAGAAATAATCCTGCGTGACGATCACGGTCAGTGCGTGGTCGCTGCTGTCGATGGCATAGCTGGCCGTTTCGTTGACGCAGCCGGCCAGCAGCAAGGGCGTCGCCAGGATCAGGAGGGAGCGTTTGGTCATGTCAGGAGTATAAAACAAAAATTTCCTAAGTGATTGATTCCTTGGCGGAATAACATCACGCGCGCTCCTCGCTTTCCGGATTTCGGCCATCATGGACCGATGTCAATCAGCTAAAGAAGCGAGCGAAACCATGCCACAAGACGAACACCGGGAAATCGGGCAGGGCGCGCATGCCCTGTCCCCCGCGCCCTATGCGCCGCCGCAGCCGCTGAAGCTGCGCATCAACGGCGCCGAACACCAGCTCCACATCGAACCGCGCGTCACCCTGCTCGACGCCTTGCGCGAAGTCCTGCACCTGACCGGCACCAAGAAGGGCTGCGACCGCGGCCAGTGCGGCGCCTGCACCGTGCTGGTGGACGGCCAGCGCATCAACTCCTGCCTGACCCTGGCCGTGATGCACGACGGCCGCGAGATCGTCACGGTCGAGGGGCTGGGCACGGCCGAACAGCCGCACCCGATGCAGCAGGCCTTCATGGACTGCGACGGCTTCCAGTGCGGCTACTGCACGCCGGGCCAGGTGTGTTCGGCGGTGGCCCTGCTCGACGAGGTCAAGCAGCGCCAGGCCAGCGCCGTCACGGAAGGCGAGCAGCTCGAACCCTCCCTGTTCACCGAGGACGAGATCCGCGAGCGCATGAGCGGCAACCTGTGCCGCTGCGGCGCCTATCCGAACATCGTCAAGGCGATCCACAGCGTCGTGCTGCGCCAGGCCTGAAGGGAAACTTTGCATGCAATCGATCTTCTACGAACGCGCGCGTGACGTGAACCACGCGATCGAGCTGGCGCGCGAGCCCGGCGCGAAATTCATCGGCGGCGGCACCAATCTGCTGGACCTGTACAAAAGCGGCATCGAGAAGCCGGTGCGCCTGGTGGACGTCAGCCGCCTCGCGCTGTCCGCCATCGAGGAACTGCCGGACGGCGGCCTGCGCATCGGCGCGATGGCGAGCAACACGGCGGTCGGCACCGACCCGCTGGTGCGCCGGCGCTACCGGGTGCTGTCCGAAGCCCTGCTGAACGGCGCCACGACCCAGCTGCGCAATATGGCGACGGTGGGCGGCAACCTGCTGCAGCGCACCCGTTGCTATTACTTCACCGACCCCGCCTTCGCCCGCTGCAACAAGCGCGACCCGGGTTCGGGCTGCGATGCCATCGACGGCCATAACCGCATCCACGCCATCCTCGGCGCCAGCCCGCAATGCATCGCGACCCACCCGTCGGACATGGCGGTGGCGCTGGCGGCGCTGGACGCCGTGGTCCACCTGCAGGGACCGGACGGCGAGCGCCAGGTGCCGCTGGTCGACTTCCATCGCCTGCCGGAAGACCGGCCGGACGTCGATACCGTCGTCAAGCCGGGAGAGCTGATCACGGCGGTGGAGCTGCCTTTGACGCCGTTCGCGCGCAACTCGCATTACCTGAAGGTGCGCGATCGCGCCAGCTACGCCTTCGCGCTGGTGTCGGTGGCGGTGGCCGTCGACCTCGACGGCGGCAAACTCCGCGACCTGCGCATCGCGCTGGGCGGCGTGGCCCACAAGCCGTGGCGGGTACCGGATGCGGAAGCCATCCTGCGCGGCCAGGCGCCGAGCGCCGAACTGCTGACGCGCGCCGGCGAGGCGGCGGTTGCCGGCGCCCAGGCGTATGCGCACAACGGCTTCAAGGTCGAACTGGCGCGTCGCGCGGTCGTGCGGGCGCTGCAAACGGTCATCAGGAAAGCAGGAGCTGAGAAAGGAACCGCGGCATGAACGGAATCGGCGCACCCATCAACCGTACCGATGCCTGGGCCAAGGTCAGCGGCGCAGCCCACTACACGGCCGAACACCAGGTCGAGGGACTCACCCACGCCGTGCTGGTGACCAGCACCATCCCCAGCGGCCGGGTAGTCCGCATCGACGACAGCGCGGCCCGCGAAGTGCCCGGCCTGCTGCTGGTGATGACCCCGCAGAACGCCATGCGCCTGCCGAAGGAAACCAGGGACGGCAAGCTGCAGCCGCCGATCGGCCGCCGCCTGACCCTGCTGCAGGAAGACGACGTCTATTACAACAACCAGCCGATCGCGGTGGTCGTGGCCGACACCTACGAGCATGCGCGCGAAGCCGCGGCCCGGCTGCACATCGAGTACGAGAAGAAGGACGCCGTGCTCGACTTCGAACAGGCCAGGCAGAAGCTGCATCCGCCCGAGAAGGTGCTGGCCGAGGAAACGGATACCAGGCGCGGCGACCTGGCGGACGGCTGGCTCGCCTCCAGCGTGCGCCTGGACGCGACCTACACGACGCCGATCGAGCACCACAATCCGCTCGAGACCCACGCCACCATCGCTGAATGGAGCAACAGCGGGGACGGCGACAAACTGACCATCCACGAATCGACCCAGTACATGAAGGGCGTGCAGCGCATCCTTGCCGCCATCTTCGGCATCCCGCCCGACAACGTGACCGCGATCTGCCCCTACACCGGCGGCGGCTTCGGCTCGAAGGGATCGGTGTGGTCGCACGCGCCCCTGACGGCGATGGCGGCGAAGATGCTGGGCCGTCCGGTCAAGCTGTCGCTGGACCGGAACAATATGTTCGGCCCGGTCGGCCAGCGGCCCAACACCGAGCAGCGCTTCCGGCTGGGCGCGACCGAGGACGGCAGCCTGCTGGCCTCCGGCCACGACACCATCGCCTATACCTCGATGATCGAGGACTGGATCGAACCCTGCGGCATCGTCACGCGCATGATGTACGAGAGCCCGCACCAGCAGACCACGCACCGGCTGGCGTGCATGAACCTGGGCACGCCGACCTTCATGCGCGCGCCGGGCGAAGCCAGCGGCACCTTTGCGCTCGAATCCGCGATGGACGAGCTGGCGTATGAGCTGGGCATGGACCCGCTGGCGCTGCGCCTGAAGAACTACACGGAAAAGGACCCGGGCAAGGACCTGCCGTGGTCGAGCAAATCGCTGCGCCAGTGCTACGAAATCGGCGCCGAGCGCTTCGGCTGGAAGGACCGCAAGCCGCAGCCGCGCTCCATGAAGCGCGGGGACAAGCTGGTCGGCTGGGGCATGGCCACCGCGACCTATCCGACCAACCGCTCGGCCGGCGAGTGCTCGGCCAGCCTGCAGCCGGACGGCACGGCGCTGTTCCGTTCCGCCACCCAGGACCTCGGCACCGGCACCTATACCGTGATGACCCAGGTGGCGGCCGACGCCATCGGCCTGAGGGTGGAGCAGGTGCGCTTCGAACTCGGCAACTCGCGGATGCCGGAAGCGCCGGTCTCCGGCGGCTCGACCACGGTGGCCAGCGTGGCGCCCGCGGTGCAGGCGGCCGGCCATGCGCTGCGCCTGAAGCTGGCGGGCATCGCGCTGGCCGACCAGGCCTCGCCCCTGTTCGGCGCAACCGCCGACCGGATCGGCGTCGAGAACGGCGAACTGTATCTGCTGGACGAACCGTCGCGCCGCGAAGCCATGGCCGCCATCGTCGCGCGCCACGGCGAGCCGGTCGAGGTGACGGCGAAGGCCGAACCCGGCGACGAAAAGAAGAAGTATTCGATGCACGCCTTCGGTGCGGTATTCGTCGAGGTGACGGTGGACGAGGCGCTGGGCGAGATCCGCGTGCCGCGCGTGGTCGGCGTCTACGGGGTCGGCAAGCTGATGAACGAGAAGACCGGCTACAGCCAGTTGATGGGCGGCATCGTCTGGGGCATCGGCCTGGCGATGTTCGAGGAAACCCTCATCGACGGCCGCTCCGGACGTGCGGTGAACGGCAACCTGGCCGAGTACCACGTGCCGACCAATGCCGACATCCAGGGCATCGACGTGCAGATCGTCGACGAGGACGACCCGCACGTGAACCCGCTGGGGGCGAAGGGCATCGGCGAGATCGGCATCACCGGTGTGGGGGCGGCGATTGCGAATGCGGTGTTCCACGCTACCGGCAGGCGGGTGCGGGATTTGCCGGTTACGCTGGATAAGCTCCTCTGACCCGTCGTTCCCGCTTTCGCGGGGACGACGGTTTACGCATTAGTGGTGGGCGCCAGCCGCCTGCTGCGCAGCAGCCTCGTGCTCACCCTTGGCTTCCTTGCCTTCGCCATGTCCGCCATGCTTGCCATGGGTATTCTCCCAACCACCTCCCAAAGCCAGGAACAGCTGCACCTGATCCGCCGCCAGCTGCGCATCCGACGCTGCCAGCAGGTTTTCGGCACTGGCCAGGGTACGGTCGGCGTCCAGCGCGGCCAGGAAGTCGGTGCGGCCGTACCGGTAGAGCTTGGCCGTCTGCTGCGAGGCGAGTGCGCTCTGGTCGCGCGAGGAGCGCAGCATGGCGTTGCGGTCGAGTTCACGGGCATACACCGTCAGCGCCGATTCCGTCTCGCGCAGGGCGTTCAGCACCACCGAGTCGAAACGGGCCAGCGCGGCCGCCGTACCGGCATTGGCCTGGGCGATGTGCGCGTGCGCCGAACTGGTCGACGGCAGGCTCCACGAGATCAGCGGGCCGAGCGCGAACTTCCAGGTGTTCGCGTTGCCGAAGTCCTTCATGAAGCCGACCCCGCCGATCGAGGCGCCCAGGGTGATGTTCGGGTACAGCTCCGCGGTGGCGACGCCGATGCGGGCGGTGGCACCGGCCAGCTGGCGTTCGGCCTGGCGCACGTCCGGACGGCGGCGCAGCAGGGCGGCGCCGTCGCCAACGGGAATCGCGGTGGCGACGCGCGGCGGCGTGGTGCACTGCGCCACCTCGGCCGGGAAGGCGCTCGGCACTTCGCCGGTCAGCACGGCCAGGCGGTACAGGGCGGTGCGCTGGCGCGCCATCAGCGGCGGCAGGTTGGCGCGCAACTGGTCGAGCTGGGCGTTGACGCGGCTGGTGTCGATCGCGATGCCGCGGCCGCGCTGCACGCGCTCGGTGGTCAGGTTGGCGAACTTCTGCTGCAGGTCGACCGACTGCTGCGCCACCTTCAGCTGGTAGCCGGCCGAGCAGGCTTCCACATAGGCGCGCGTGGTGTCGGCGGCGACCATCACGTGGGCCAGGTCGGCGGCGGCCTGGGCGGCGTCCTGGTCGGCTTCCACGGCTTCGATGGCGCGGCGGATGCGGCCGAACATGTCGAGCTGGTAGGAGACCTTGATGTCGCCGTCGTAGATGCCGGTGCGCGGCAGCGTTTCGGGGATGCCGATCGATTCGCCGGCGAGGCGGCCATACAGCGGCGCTACGCTGCCTTCGACTTCCGGACGCTTCTTCTCTTCGACCTCTTCCAGCACCGCGTGCGCGCGCTGCAGGTTGGCGGCGGCCACGCGCAGGTCGGCGTTGGCGCTGAAGGCCTTGACGATCAGCTTGTCCAGCACCGGGTCCTGGTACAGGTGCCACCAATCGGCTGGCAGCGGCTCGGACTTGAAGGATTTTTCGGCGGCGCCCATGAAGGGCGCGTTGGCGGCGTCGCGCTTGACCACGGCGTTCTTCGGCACGTGGTAGTCGGGGCCGACCGTGGTACAGGCGGCGACCGCCACCGCCAGCACCGACAGGGTCAGTACTCTTTTAGCAGTGGAGCGGTATCGGTTCATGATCATTCCTTAATGCGTTGCCTTGGCGGCCGGTGCGGCGGCGGCGACGGCCGGCGCCTTCGCGGCAGGCGTTGCCGTGGGCGCCGTGGTGGGCGCTGCGGCGGGAGCGGCCGCAGGCTGGGCCACAGCCGGCAGCACTTTCACGGTCGCGGTCTGGCCCGCCACCAGGCGCACGTTGGCCGGCACCGGATCGAGGGCGACACGCACCGGGATACGCTGGGCCAGGCGCACCCAGTTGAAGGTCGGGTTCACGTTCGGCAGCATGTTGGCGCCGGTGGAGCGGTCGCGGTCGGCGATGCCTTCGGCGAAGCTCTCCACGTGGCCGGAGATCGGCTGGCGCGTGCCCATCAGGGTCACCTCGACCTTGTCGCCGATCTGGATGCCGGGCAGCTTGGTTTCTTCGAAATAGCCTTCGACATAGAAGGTGTTGCGGTCGACCAGGGCCATCACCGGGTGGGACGCGGTGGCGTAGGCGCCTTCGCGCAGGTCGAGGTTGGTGACGATGCCGTCCACCGCCGACACCACGTGCGAGCGCTGCAGGTTCAGCCTGGCGGTATCGCGGTTGACCTCGGCCTGGGCCAGGGCGGCGCGCGCCTGGTCGGTGCGGGTCTGGCCCTGTTCGCGGGTTTCCTGCGAGACCAGGTCGTCGAGCTGGGTATTACGTGTGTTCTCGCGCTGGGCCTGGGACAGCGCGGCCTGGGCCGCGATCACCTGGGCCTCGGCCTGGCGCAGCGCCAGTTCGAAGCGGGCGCGGTCGATCTCGAACAGCGGTTCCCCTAGAGCCACGCGCTGGTTGTCGTGCACGTAGACCTTGGTCACCTGGCCGGTCACGTCCGGCGCCACCTGCACCACATAGGCCTTCACGCGGCCGTCGCGGGTCCAGGGCTCGACCTCGTAATGGCGCCACAGCTGCCAGCCAGCGTAGGCAGCGCCCGCGGCCACCAGCAAAGTGATACCCACCCGGCCGACCGCCGGAAGAAAATTTTTCGAAGCCATGTCAGGACCAGTTACGTGTGAAATACGTCAGTGCGCCAAGCACGATGACGAACAGGGAAAAATCGAACAGTGCCGGGTGCCACACCAGGCGATAGAAGCCGGTGCGGGCCAGGACCAGGTTGAGAAGGCGCGACACCACCAACGCCGCCAGCGTGAGCAGCAGGAGCGGAGGAAGGAAGAGGCCATAGATGCTGACTTCGCCGATCATCGGATCTCCATTGTCAGATTGCAGTCATAAGGGCAGGCTGGTACGGCGCCGCCTGCGGGAACAGGTCGCGCCGGATGCCGGTGAGCGCCGCCAGCGCCTCGCGCTGGGCGCCATCCTGGGCGCCTTCGCAGATGGCGCGCAGCGAGTTGTCGAGGGCGTCGAGCAGCTGCGCTTCGCCATCCCTGTCGACGGCCGGCAGGCGCGCGAAATGCTGCGACAGCTGCGACATCAGGGGGCTCAGGGCGGCGTCGCCGCGGCCGAGCTGGGGACGGGCTTCCTGCAGCAGGGTCATGTTCAGGCCGATGCGCAGGTCGCGCAGCGCGTCGCGCGCCTGCAGGTCCTGGTGGCCGCCGGCCGAGGCCAGGCGCGGGGTCAGCAGGCCGATGCGGTCGACCATGCGCGCCGAGAATTCCGGCAGCGTGGTCTTTTCGCCGCCGCCCAGGCGCGCCAGCTCGCTCCAGCCGGCCTTCAGCAGGCGGCGCGCGGTCCAGGCGGCGCCCACGGTGCGCACCACCCGGGTCGTCACCGCGGCCACGGTCAGGCCCAGCACCTGCGACAGCATCATGTTCATGAAGGACATCATGTCGGCGTTATGGGTATCGACCATGGCCAGGGTGCCGCAGATGCCGAACAGGAAGGGCATGGCGCGCCCGAAGGTGGCCGGACGGGCCAGCAGCACGCCCAGCACCAGGAACATGGGTGCACACACCAGCGCCAGCGCTTCGAAGCCGTGGACGGCGGGCAGCAGCACCAGCAGGTACAGGGCCGAGACCGGGATCGAATAGATGGTCCAGTGCAGGAAGCTCTTGATGAAGGGGACCGGGTCGTCCTGGGTCGAGAAGAAGCAGCACAGCACGGCGCACATCATCGGCGCGGTGGCGCCGCCCGGCCAGCCGGTCAGGATCCAGAAGGCGCAGCAGATCAGCACCGCGAAAGTGGCGGCGAATGCCGACAGCGCGGCCATGCCGTAGTCCAGGTGCAGGGCGCTGGGCGGCACGTTCGGCAGCTTGCGCACTTCGTCCGGCAGGCGGCCGGCGACGCCGGCATCGATGTGCTGGCGCAGGGCGCGCGTCTCGAGGCAGATGTCGACCAGGCGGCGCAGGCGGGCGGCCAGGTTCAGCTCGATCATGCCGGCCCAGCCGAGGTCGCGGTGGACCTTTGGTGCGAGTTCGTCGATGCGGTCGTGCAGCAGCTTGCCCTGCCTGGCGATCACGGTCTCCTTCGGATTGTCGGTGAGCGCGACCACATCCTTCAGCAGCGCGCTCCAGTGCTCCGACACCTTGGTGGCGCCCATGGTGCGCAGCGCGGTCAGGCGGTCTTCGATGCCGGAGACGACCGGCACGAACTGCGCCAGGCGTTCCTGCAGCGCGTTCACCGCCCGCCCGGTCCAGCGCAGGTGCGAGGTATCGAAGGGCAGGTGGGTGCTCATCAGGCGCAGCTCGGTGATGTCGCCGGCCAGCTTGCGGCGGTCGCCGGCGGAACGGGCATCGCCGGCCGGATTCAGGGCGTCGCGGATCCAGTGCTGGGCATCGCGCACCGCATGGTCCAGGCGCGCCAGCAGCACCGGGCCGAAGGGCGCCGGCAGCACCAGGCTGTGGATCAGGGTCGCGCAGGTCACGCCCAGCGTGATCTCTTCCACGCGCGCCAGCGCGATGTCGAAGATGGCGCCCGGGTCGTTCACGGCCGGGAAGGCGATCAGGCCGGCGGTGTAACCGGCCAGCATCAGGAGATAGGAGCGCGGGGTGCGGTCCAGCAGCGAGACGAACAGGCAGCCGCCGATCCACAGCGCCAGCACCAGCGACAGCAGCTCGGGCGAGTTGACCAGGCGCGGCACCACGAAGGTGACCATGGTGCCGCCCAGGATGGTGCCGCCCGCGCGGTACAGGCCCTTGGAACGGGTCGGTCCGGCAAACGGGGCGGCACAGATGTAGGCGGTCATCATCGCCCAGAAAGGTCGTGGCAGTCCGATGCGCATCGAGATGTACACCGCAAGCATCGCTGCCACGAATGATTTGACGGAGAACAGCGCCTCCGACCAGGTGAACAGCTTCATGCGCTCTTGCGTTCGGCGGCTTGGGACAGGGTGAGATTCGTGATGGCGTCGGGCAGCCCGGCCAGCACGCGCAGGCAGGCTTCGACGTCGGCCGGCTCGAAGGCATCGAACAGCTTGCGGCGGAACGGGACCAGGGCCTGGTCCATCAGCTCGGCGGTTTTGTAGCCTTCGTCGGTCAGGCGCAGGATCTTGGCGCGGCGGTCGTTCGGATCGTCGTGGCGCTCCAGCAGGCCGGACTCGATCAGGTGGTCGACCACGCGCACCATCGACGAGGCTTCCAGGCTCAGGG
>NZ_JBFTMX010000046.1:0-41972 GCF_056397205.1 Massilia sp. 05N420 | reverse complement strand
CGGGTTGGCCGGCGGGGCGCTCAGCTGGGCGGTCGAGCTGGTGGTCGGCGGCGCGCCGGTGGCGGTGCTGGCCGGCGCATTCACGACGGCGCCCGGCGCGGCGGCCGGCGCTTCGGCCTGGCTGCCGGCCGAGCCCGGCACCGAGATCAGCGGCACCGACGGGTTCTGCAGGGTCTCGGTCGAGCTGCCGCTGGCGGCATCGGCGGAAGCGCCATGCGCCGCTTCCGGCTTGGCCACGCTGCCGGATTCGGCACGCTGGCCGCCCGGGATCAGGCCGAAGTGCCAGGCCGCGCCGGCGACGGCGACCACCGCCACGGCGCCGGCGATCCAGCCCAGCGGCAGCGAGGAACGCTTGCCGTGCGAGGGGAATTTCGCCTGCGAGAACGAGGCCGGGCTCGGGCGGCGCACCGCGGCCGGGTTGGCTTCGGCCGGGGCCGGCGTGTCGATCGCGATCTGCGCGACCAGCGGCGCCGGATCGAGTTTCATCAGCTTGGCATAGGCGCGCACGAAGCCGCGCGTCACGGCCGGGCTCGGCAGCGATGCGTAATCGCCGGCCTCCAGCGCCACCACCTGGCGCACGGCCAGTTTCAGCTGGTCGGCCACCTGCTCCACGGTCCAACCCATCGCTTCGCGCTGGGCGGCCAGCACCTTGCCCGGAATCTCATGCTGGCTGGCGGGCGTCGTCGGCTCTTCTGCGCGCTCGGAACTCATCGTCGTCATCTCACTCGTTAAATGCACCGCGCTCGAACGCTGCGTACTCGGCCGAGCCGGGGAAGCGCTTGCGCAGCTGCGCCGCGAGGGTGGCTTCCGTGGCCCGGTCGCCCAGCATGTGCTTGACCCGGATGGCCAGCCACAGCACGTCGGCCGACAGCGACTCGAGCTTCGCTGCGTCCGTCAGGCGGTTGATGAAAAACCCGGCGCGGGTATAGTCGCGCCGCTCGAAATAGACCCTTGCCAGGCCGGCCTGGATGGCCGGCAGCTCGGGTTCGTAACGCAGGGCCTCGAGCAGGTAGCGTTCGGCCGTGTCGGTATTCTTCAGTTTCAGACTGCAGTTGCCCGCATTCGTCAGCGCTTTCGCGGGCGAGCGGTACTGCGGGTTCTTCAGCGCCGACTCGAACAAGCCGAGCGCCTGGTCGGGCCTGCCGCCGGCATCGCACAGGAACAGGCCGTAGTTGTTGGCCAGGTCGGGATTGCGCGGCGCCAGGCGCAGGGCATGGCGGTAGTTCTCGTCGGCCAGCGCGTTCTCGCCCATCGCCGTGTAGATCAGGGCGCGGAAGCCGTAGGCGTCGGCAAATTCGGGCGCGGCGGCGATCGCCTGCTTGACCTCGTCGAGGGCGATCTCGTACTTGCGGTCCTGGTAATAGCCGACCGCCAGCTGCAGGCGGATCTGGGCGCGCTTTTCCGCGGCGGTCTGGTCGGATGCCGTCTTGAGTTCGCGCGGCGCATCGCCGCCCGCTCCGGCGCAGCCGGCCAGCAGGGCCAACGCAAGCGCGCCGGCAATCGCGTTGACGGATGCGGCCAGCACCGGCTTCAAGAAGGGATCTCCACGATCTTGCCGAAATTCGGACCGAACTTCTGCTGGTACTCCGCCATCTTGCTCATCCGCTCGTTGACGCGGGTACGGTCCTTGACCTCGCCTGCCAACTGGCCGCAGGCGGCGTCGATGTCGTCGCCGCGGGTCTTGCGGATGGTGGTGACCAGGCCCGCGTCCATCAGGATCTGGGCGAAGGCCTTGATGCGCGGGTTCTTCGAGCGCACCAGGCCCGATTCCGGGAAGGGATTGAACGGAATCAGGTTGAACTTGCACGAGACGCCGACCACCGGATCGTTGACCAGGGCGATCAGCTCGCGCGCGTGCTCGTCGGTGTCGTTGACGCCGTCGAGCATGCAGTATTCGAAGGTGATGAAGTCGCGCGGCGCGAACTCCAGGTAGCGCTTGCACGCGGCCATCAGCTCGCGCAGCGGGTATTTCTTGTTCAGCGGGACCAGCATGTCGCGCAGCGGGTCGTTCGAGCCGTGCAGCGAGACGGCCAGCGCCACCGCGCATTCCTGGCTCAGCTTGTCCATGTTCGGCACCACGCCCGAGGTCGAGACGGTCACGCGGCGGCGCGACAGGCCGTAGGCGTTATCGTCCAGCATCAGCTTGAGCGCGGTGACGGTCGGCTCGAAGTTCAGCAGCGGCTCGCCCATGCCCATCATCACCACGTTGGTGATCTGGCGCTCGCCTTTCGGACCGCCTTCGATGCCCTTGGTCTTGCGCAGCTCGAACTCGGCCATCCACAGCTGGCCGATGATCTCGGCCACGGTCAGGTTGCGGTTGAAGCCCTGCTTGCCGGTCGAGCAGAAGCGGCAGTTGACGGCGCAGCCGGCCTGGGTGCTGATGCACAGCGTGCCGCGCGTCTCTTCCGGGATGAACACGGTCTCGACCGCGTTGCCGTTGCCGACGTCGACCAGCCATTTGCGGGTGCCGTCGCTCGAGGTGTGATCGCTGATGATGGCCGGCGCGCGGACTTCGGCACGGGTTTTCAGTTTTTCGCGCAGCGACTTGGCGAGGTCGGTCATGTCGTCGAAATTCGACACGCCGAACTGGTGGATCCAGCGCTGCAGCTGCTTGGCGCGGAATGGCTTCTCCCCCAACTCGGCGCAGTAAGCGACGAGCTGCGCGGGATCGAAGTCCAGCAGGTTGGTGAGAGTTGCCATCTTTAAATCCTGTATCTTCTAAATGAATCCCGCCCGCCGGGGCCCGCCACACAGTGGCGGGCGAGCTTGGGCGAGCGGGTTGCTACGGGTGGGTATGCAGCTTAACGCAGCAGACCGCCTGAGCGCGAAAAAAATTTCGCGTCCTTACAAACTTCCCCGCCTGCGCGGGGCAGCACCATTAACGCGAGTAGACGTTCAGCGCCGGGAAGTAGTAGGCGATTTCGACTGCGGCGGTTTCGGCAGCGTCCGAACCGTGCACGGCGTTGGCATCGATCGAGTCGGCGAAGTCGGCGCGGATGGTGCCCTTGTCGGCCTTCTTCGGGTCGGTAGCGCCCATCAGCTCGCGGTTCTTGGCAATCGCGCCTTCGCCTTCCAGCACCTGGATCATGACCGGACCCGAGATCATGAAGTCGACCAGATCCTTGAAGAACGGACGCTCCTTGTGGACGGCGTAGAAGCCTTCCGCTTCAGYGCGCGACAGCTGGGCCATGCGGGCTGCGACGATCTTCAGGCCGGCGCCTTCGAAACGGCTATAGATTTGACCGATAACGTTTTTTGCAACTGCGTCCGGCTTGATGATCGACAGGGTGCGTTCGATTGCCATATAAACTCCAATAAAAATAAAGGTTTAGATAAAGAAATTCGCGAGAACATCGGAACTCAATCAACCTTCGATTTTACCATATATCCGGAGGCTGGCCGATATTGCGAGGCCGGCATCGCCGGTGTTACAGTGGCGGTAATAAATACTCGTCCATATCGCGGCCTTAACCCGGCCTTAAGCGGCGCCCGGTAAGGTCTTTAACGGACAGGAAACGTCCTCATCTTGGACACGACAGAAGTTCTTCACCCGGAGGCAATATGATTCCCAATCTGCAGAAAACCTATGACGTCTCGGCCGGCCGCGCCGTCCGCCACCGCGTACTGCGCAATACCTACTGGCTGCTCGCGCTGTCGATGGTCCCGACCGTGTTCGGCGCTTTCATCGGCCTGACGACCCACATGCCGATCATGGGCGGCGGCCTCGGCGCCCTGCTGTTCCTGGCAGTCGCCTTCGGCTTCATCTTCGCCATCGAGAAGACCAAGAACTCGGCGGCCGGCGTGCCGGTGCTGCTCGGCTTCACTTTCTTCATGGGCCTGATGCTGACCCCGCTGCTGCGCTACACCCTGGGCTTCGCCAACGGCGGCGCCCTGATCATGGGCGCGGTCGGCGGCACCGCCGTCATCTTCGCGGGCATGGCGACCATCGCCACCGTCTCGAAGCGCGATTTCTCGGGCATGGGCAGCTGGCTGTTCGCCGGCACCATCGTGCTGATCCTGGCCTCGGTCGCCAACATCTTCCTGCAGCTGAGCGCGCTGCAGCTGGTGGTACTGGTAATGGCGATGGGTATCTTCTCGGCATGGCTGATCTATGACGTGCAGCGCGTGATCAACGGCGGCGAAACCAACTACATCAGCGCCACCCTGTCGATCTACCTGGATCTGTACAACATCTTCACGGCCCTGCTGCGACTTTTGGGCATCGGCTTCGGCAGCCGCGACTGATCGTCTTCCCGATCACCTGAAAGGAGACCGGCCCAGGGCCGGTCTTTTTTTGTACAATAGCTGGATGTCACGTAGCCTGGTCCATGTATTACTGTCGCTGCTGCTGCTCGTTTCGCAGCAGCTGTCGCTCGGCCATGCCTATTCACACTGGAACGACGTCAAGGAATCGCTGGCGCAGCAGAGCGCCTACGACCCCGACGGCAACGGCGGCAAGCCGACCAAACCGGTCCTGCACGACCAGTGCGGCCAGTGCGCGGCCAGCGCCCAGGTCGCCTTCGCACTGCCGGCCACGGTCCGGCAATTCGTTCCCGCCGAGCTCGCGTACGCGGTTCCCAGCCTCGCACCGACGCCCGGCATCTGCCTGCTGGCGGCCTGCCCCTTCCAGCAGCGCGGCCCACCCCGAGCCTGATAACGCCCTGCTTCAACCGTCCTGCCGCGCCTGCGCCCGGCAGCGCGGACCGTTATCCATTTGCTCGAGGTTTTAAACAATGAAAAAGATTCAACCGACGCTGATCGCCAGCGCGATCCTGTTCGCCTATTCCCCCGCTTTTGCTCAAGCCCAGAGCCAGGAAACGCCCGACGGCGGCCAGGCCATCAATAACGGCAAGGTCCAGCAGGTGGTGGTCACCGCCAATCCGCTGCGCAACGGCGAGGGCGACCAGATCCTGACCCCGGCCAAGGTGCTGGCCGGCGACGAACTGCGCGACAAGGTCGGCAGCTCGCTCGGCGAGACCCTGCAGAACGAGCTGGGCGTGTCCGCCTCGGCCTTCGGCGCCGGCGCCTCGCGCCCCATCATCCGCGGCATGGAAGGCTCGCGCGTGAAGATGCTGGAAAACGGCATGGCCACCTCGGACGTGTCCGGCCTGTCGAACGACCACGCGGTCGCTTCCGAAGGCGCGGTGGCGCGCCAGATCGAGATCCTGCGCGGCCCCGCCGCCCTGCTCTACGGCTCCGGCGCGATCGGCGGCCTGGTCAACGTCGTCAACGAGCGCATCCCGACCGCGCTGGAAGACAAGCCGACCGGCCAGGCCGAGACCCGCTACAGCAGCGTCGACAACGGCCGCAACGTGTCCGGCTCGATGGACGGTGCGGTCGGCCACGTCGGCATGCACATCGACGGCAACTGGCGCGACACCAACGACTACAAGATTCCCGGCAACCGCGTGCTGAACGACCCGGCGTCCACCAGCGGCCGCCTGCCGGACAGCGATACCAGCGAGCGCAGCATCGGCGCCGGCGCTTCGTATATCCGCGACTGGGGCTATGTGGGCGTGTCGGCGAACCACCTGTCGAACAACTACGGCATCCCGAGCGCGGACGGCTCGCGCATCGACCAGCGCCAGAACCGCTACGACGTCGACAGCCTGGTGCACGAGCCCTTCAGCGGCTTCGAGACGGCGCGCTTCAAGGCCGGCTTCACCGACTACCGCCACGCCGAGCTGGGCGTGAACATGGCGCCGCAAGTCATCTTCAAGAACCGCTCCTTCGAGTCGCGCCTGGAGCTGACCCACAAGCCCCTCGATGTCGGCGGCCTCGGCTTCCACGGCACCTTCGGCGTACAGACCGAGAACACCCACTTCTCGGCGCTCTCGGCGGCCGGCGGCCCGGACACCGTGCCGGTCACCCACTCGACCTCCCAGGCCGCCTTCCTGGTCGAAGAGACCGCGATCGGCCCGGTACGCGTGAACGCCGGCGCGCGCTACGAGAACGTGCGCCGCGAACCGGTCGGCAACGCCGAGCGCAGCTTCAACCTGGGTTCCGGCTCGGTCGGCGCCCTGTGGCCCTTCGTGAAAGGCTACAGCGCCGGCGCGACCCTGTCGTATGCCCAGCGCGCACCGGCCACCGACGAGCTGTACTCGGGCGGCCCGCACGACGCCACCCTCACCTTCGACGTCGGCGATGCCAACCTGAAGAAGGAAGTCTCGCGCAACATCGAACTCTCGCTGCAGAAGGACACCGGCCTGCTGCGCTGGAAGGCCAACCTGTTCCGCAACAATGTGTCCGATTTCATCTACGGCCACATCACCGGCCTCGAACTCGACGAGGAAGGCCTGCCCGGCGGCGAATTCCGCCAGCGCCTGTTCCAGCAGGCCCCTGCCCACATCCAGGGCGCGGAAGCCGAGCTGACCTGGAACGCGGTGGGCATGGGCTGGAACGGCCGCCTGTTCGCCGACGGCTCGCGTGRCAAACTCGACAACGGCGAGAACCTGCCGCTGCAGCCGGCCGACCGCATCGGCGCCAGCATCGGCTACCGCCAGGCCGACTGGCGCGCCGGACTGTCGTGGACGCATGCGCGCGGCCAGGACCGCCTGGCGGCCTTCGAGAATACGCCGACGCCGGCCTACAATCTGGTCGACGCCAACCTCTCCTACACCCAGAAGCTCGACAAGATGGACCTGACCTGGTTCGTGCTGGCGAAGAATCTGCTGAACCAGGACGTTCGCCTGTCGACTTCGCTGTTGAAGGACATTTCGCCGCTGCCGGGCCGCAACCTGGTGTTCGGCGTGCGGGCACATTTCTAAGGGAAATTTTTCTTAGTTGCCGGAAAATGTATTTTTTCTCAGCCGCGTTCCAGCTAATGCATTTGCGCATAGAATGACCACTTTCGGACTCGAAGGCGATCAGCATGGAAGCGGCTACGCGCGACTTTCATCTCCTCGACACCTCCGGCGCCGTACGCGCCGGGTACCACCTGCATGACTGGTCGGGCTCGGCGCTCGGCTGGCCCGACCATTGGGATCCGGCCCTGCGCAATGCGGTCAGCCTGATCCTGGAATCCGAATTTCCGATGTACATCGCATGGGGCCCACGCCTCATCATGCTGTACAACGCGGCCTATATTTCGCTGCTGGACGGCAGGCATCCGTCCACGCTGGGCGCACCGCTGCTCGAGGTCTGGCCCGATCAATGGCCGGCCATCAAGCCGTTGGCCGAACGCGCCCTCGGCGGCCATTCCACCTACGGCGAAGACCTGCCGCTGACGATCCGGCGCGCCGGCAAGCCCTACCGCGGCTGGTTCACGCTCGCCTATTCCCCCGTGCGCGACGGTGCCGGCGCGGTGCGCGGCTTCCTATGCGTGATCAGCGAGACCACGCCGCGCGTGCAGCTGGAAYGCCGCCACGCGGTGCAGCTGCAGGTGGTCGACAGCCTGCGCCGCCTGCACCACCCCTCCGATATCGTCGAGTGCGCCTGCGCGATGCTCGGCAAGCACCTCGAGCTCGACCACGCCTGCTATGTCGAAGGCGACGGCACCGGGGCCGGCTTCGAGGTCGTGCACGACTGGGCCCGCGACGGCGCCTCCGCGCTCGGCGGCAGGCGCGCCCGCATCCGCGATTTCGGCCCGGCCGCGCTGGCCCTGCTGCGCACCGGCGCGCCGCTGGCGATCCGCGACACCACCAGCGACCCGCGCGTGCCCGAGAGCGGGGCGCGCTACGCGGCCGCCGGCGCGCGCGCGATCCTGGCGCTGCCGCGCCTGCGCCGCGGCCAACTGCAGGCGGCCCTGGTCGGCTATTCCTCCAGCGAGCGCGGCTGGGACGAGGAAGAATGCAAGCTGGCCGCCGACATCGCCGAGCGCAGCTGGGAAGCGCTGGACCGCATGTCGGCCGAGCAGGCCCTGCGCAACGCGGTGGCGCGCCAGACCACGCTGCTGGACATGAACGAGTTCCGGCTCGAGCTGGCCGACCTGCTGCGGCGCCTCGACGACCCGGGCCAGATCTTCGTCCAGACCAGCGCCATGCTGGGCCGCTTCCTGCAGGCCAGCCGGGTGCTGTACGGCGACTACGACGCCGACCGCCAGCTCGTCACCTTCCATTCGAACTATACCGACGGCATCGTCCCCGAACTCAGCGGCACGTTTCCGGCAGCCCTGTTCGGCGCCGCCAACTTCGCCCCGCTGGTGCAGGGATCGACCATGGTGGCGAGCGACGTGCAGCGCGACCCGCGCACCGGCGGAGCGGACACCTGGCCCACCTACGCGTCGCTGCAGATCCGTTCGGCCGTGGTGGTGCCGGTGCACCGCAACGGCGCCCTGACCACCTGCCTGTTCATTAACGACAACCTGCCGCGGGTCTGGAGCGCCGACATCGTGCGCCTGATCGAGGACGTGGCCGAACGCTCCTGGAGCGCGCTCGAGCGCGTGCGCGCCGAGGAGGCGCTGCGCCTGGCCGACCGCCGCAAGGACGAGTTCCTGGCGATGCTGGCGCACGAACTGAGGAATCCGCTGGCGCCGATCTCGGCCGCCGCCCAGCTGCTGAACATGGGGCCGCCCGACAGCGGCCGCGTGGAGCGCACCAGCGCCATCATCGCGCGCCAGGTGGCGCACATGACCGAACTGATCGACGACCTGCTGGACGTCTCGCGCGTGACCCGCGGCCTGGTGGTGCTGGCGCGCGACCAGGTCGACCTGCGCTGCGTGATCGACGACGCGGTCGAGCAGGTGCGCCCGCTGATCGAGGCGCGCCGCCACCGGCTGACGCTCGACCTGGCGCCGGACACCGGCCCCGCCTTCGTCGAAGGCGATACCAAGCGCCTGGTGCAGGTGCTGGCCAACCTGCTCAACAACGCCGCCAAGTACACGCCCGAAGGCGGTGTGGTCGGCGTGTGGATGGGCGCCTCCGCCGAGCACGTGCTGGTCAGCGTGAAGGACAACGGCATCGGCATCCCGGCCGACCTGCTGCCGACCGTGTTCGACCTGTTCTCCCAGGCCGAGCGCACGCCGGACCGCTCCCAGGGCGGCCTGGGCCTGGGCCTGGCGCTGGTGAAGAGCCTGGTCGAACTGCACGGCGGCATGGTGACCGCCAGCAGCGAGGGCCGCAATATGGGCACGGAATTCACGGTGCGGCTGCCGCGCCTGCAATGCAAGGAATCGCCTGCGGGCGAGCTGCCCGGCGTGCCCGCCGCGGCCGGCGACGACGAGGCGCGCGGCCTGAGGCTGATGCTGGTGGACGACAACGAGGACGCGGCCATGACCCTGGGCCTGCTGCTGGAATCGAGCGGCCACGCGGTAACGGTGATGCACGACCCGCTGGAAGCGCTGGTACGCGCCGGTGACGAACGCTTCGACGCCTTCCTGCTCGACATCGGCCTGCCGGGCATGAGCGGCGTCGAACTGGCACGCCGCCTGCGCCGGGTGCCGGGCAACGAGCACGTGGTGCTGATGGCGATTTCCGGCTACGGCCAGCAGTCGGACCGCGAGGATGCCGAGGGGGCGGGGTTCGACCGCTACTTCGTCAAGCCGGTGGATGCGGAGGAGTTGCTGGGGGCCTTGGGTGGGGTGACGGCGAGGCGCTGATCCGTCGATCGTCGCGCGCAACCACCGTCGTTCCCGCGCAGGCGGGAACCCAGGTTTGCGTGCGTAGCCAAGAAAAGCGCACGTAGCCCGCGACGGACTTGGGTCCCCGCCTTCGCGGGGACGACCTTGGTTCAGGCTTCCGGCTGAGCCGCCTGCGCAGCCTACTCAGCTACCTGAAACTCCCGCGGCACAAAATCCTCGACCAGATCGAACACCCCGATCGACTCCACGTGAGACGTATGCGGGAACATGTTCGCCACCCCCGCCTTGCTCATCTTGTAGCCCGCGCGGTGGGTCAGGATGCCGGCGTCGCGCGCCAGGGTCGACGGGCTGCATGACACGTACACGATCCGCTTCGGCATCAGCTCCGGATGCGTCAGGCGCAGCTCGGCCAGGGCGATGGCCAGCGCTACCGCGCCGTCGCGCGGCGGGTCGACCAGCATGCGGTCGAACTTGCCCAGCGCGACCAGGTCGTCCCTGGTGACTTCGAACAGGTTGCGGGTCGAGAAGCTGGTCTTCGCGTCCAGGCCGTTGGCGCGGGCGTTCTCCAGCGCGCGGGTGGTCAGCGCGGTGCTGCCTTCGATGCCGACCACTTCGCGCGCCTGGGTCGCCAGCGGCAGCGTGAAGTTGCCGAGGCCGCAGAACAGGTCGGCCACGCGGTCTTCCTTCTGCACGTCGAGCAGGGTCAGGGCCTTGTGCACCAGCAGGCGGTTGACCTGGTGGTTCACCTGGGTGAAGTCGGTCGGCTTGAACGGCATGCGGATGCCGAATTCCGGCAGCGTGTAGTACAGCTCTTTCTTCTTCGGATAATAGGGATAGGCGGTGTCCGGCCCTTTCGGCTGCAGCCACCATTCGACGTTCCACTGGTCGGCGAAGGCCTTGACCAGCTTTTCGTCGTTGGCGTCGAGCGGCGCCATGATGCGCAGCACCAGCACGGTGCTCTCTTCGCCCACGGCAAGCTCGATCTGCGGCATCTGCTGGTAGATCGACAGCGAAGCGATCAGCTCGCGCAGCGGCACCAGCATCTTCGACACATGCGGCGGCACGATCTCGCAGCTGGTCATGTCGGCCACGTAGCTCGAATGGCGTTCGTGGAATCCGACCAGCATGCCGCCCTTCTTCGCCACGTGACGTACCGACAGGCGGGCGCGGTAGCGGTAGCCCCAGGTCGGGCCGTACATCGGGCGCATGATGTTCTCGGCCCTGGTCTTGCCGATGTGCCAGAGATTATCTTCGAGCACGCGCTGCTTCATCGCCACCTGGGCGCTCGGCTCCAGATGCTGCATCGAACAGCCGCCGCAATGCCAGAAGTGCGGGCACTTCGGCTCGACCCGCATCGACGAGGCCTTCTGCAGGGTGACCATGCGGCCCGATTCCCAGTTCTTCTTCTTGCGCAGGGTCTCGAAGCTGACCGTCTCGCCAGGCAGCGCGCCTTCGACGAAGATCACCTTGCCCGGTGTGCCGTCCTCGTTCTCCAGGTGGCCGACGCCGCGCGCGTCCATGTCGAGGGATTTGATGTTGATGAAGGTTTCTTGCATGGGGATGGAAGAGAGCAAAGTGCAACGTCGTCCCCGTGAAAACGGGGACCCATACTGAGCAACCGCAGTCGATACGCCGGCATCACGGCTTCGTGACATTCAGCATGGGTTCCCGCCTTCGCGGGAACGACGGGAACACGGCCGCCGGCAGTTCAGGGAAAGCCGGACATCATAGCAAGGAATCGCGCACCACGCCACGGGCGGCCATGGCCCGCTTCAGCTTGACGAGGGCTTCCTGCTGGATCTGGCGCACCCGTTCGCGCGTCACGCCCATCTCTTCGGCCAGGGTTTCCAGGGTCGCGGGGTCGTCGTTGTCGAGGCCGAAGCGGCGCATCACGACCACGCGCTGCTTGTCCGGCAGCTTCTGCAGCCAGTCGCGCACCAGCACGGTCATCTCGTGGTGTTCGGCGCGGGCGTCGGGGCTGACGTCGCCCTCGTCCGGCAGCATGTCCATCAGGCTGGTCTGGGGATCGTTGTCGAGCGGGGCGTCGAGCGAGGCCGCGTGCTCGGACAGCGCCAGGATGTCCTGCACCTCTTCCACCGGGCGGCCGACCAGGCTGGCAATGTCCTCGGCGCTGGCCTCCTTGCCGTCGTGGTGCTGGGCTTCGAGGTGGTATTTGGCGCGCAGCACCTGGTTCAGTTCGCGCACCATGTGCACCGGCAGGCGCACCGTACGGGCCTGGTTCATGATGGCGCGTTCGATGCTCTGGCGGATCCACCAGGTCGCGTAGGTCGAGAAGCGGAAACCGCGCTCCGGCTCGAACTTGTCGATCGCGCGCATCAGGCCGATGTTGCCCTCCTCGATCAGGTCGAGCAGGACCACGCCGCGGTTGATGTAGTGCTTGGCGATCGAGACCACGAGACGCAGGTTGTGTTCGATCATTTTTTGCCGCGCGGCAAAATCTCCGGCCTTGGCCAGGGTCGCGTAATGCACCTCCTGCTCGGCGCCGAGCAGGGGCTTGGCGCCGATCCGGTTCAGGTAGTGCTGGGTGGTATCGGTGGAGAGTTCGGCCTGCAGCACGCTCTTGAGCTCGTCCGTCGTGTCGGCCGGCGCCGCTGCCGGCCCTTCGGCCCGCATGCCGGGGTGTTCGTCGCCCTCGGCGCCGAAATCGCTGTCGCCCAGCGCTTCCTCCGGCACCTCTTCCGGCGCATTGTCCGGCATTTCCTGGTCCATCGGGTTGGGCGGCAGCGTCATTGGTCCTCGCTAACGACTGGGCAGGAACTTCGACGGGTCGACCGGCTTGCCCTGCTGGCGTATCTCGAAATGCAATTTGACCGTGTCGGCATCGGAATCGCCCATCTCGGCGATCACCTGGCCCTTGGTCACGCTCTGACCTTCCTTGACCACGATCGTACGATTGTGCGCATACGCCGACAGCAGGCTGTTGCTGTGCTTAACAATCACGAGATTACCATATCCGCGGATACCACTGCCCGCGTACATCACCTTCCCGGAACCGGCCGCCATCACCTGCTGGCCCAGCTTGCCGGCGATATCGATGCCCTTGTTCTTGCCTTCGTCGAAAGTCGCGATGATCTTGCCGTCGGACGGCCACATCCAGCTCAGCTTCTCGTCGTCGCTGGCGGTGACGGTGCTTCCGGTCACCGGGCCGGACGGACGCTCGGCCGCCTTCGGATTCACGCCCGGATTGTCGTCCTTGGCATCGGCCAGGCCGCCTTCGCTGTAGGCCTTCTTGTCGCCGCGCGGGGCGGTCTTCTTCGGCGGCGCCGGGGTCTTGTCGGCGCCCGGCATGGTGATCGGGTTGGTGCCGGCGATGGCGCTGCCGTTGCGGTCCTGGGGCGTCACGCGCAGCACCTGGCCGACCTTGATGTCGTCCGGATCGGCCAGGTTGTTCCAGGCGACCAGGTCGCGGTAGTTCTGGCCGAAGTCGAGCGCGATGCGCAGCAGGGTGTCGCCCTTGCGCACGGTATAGGTGCCGCGGGCGTCGGCCTTCGGTTCGTCGGAGGCCGGCGCCGGCGGGGTTGCCGGATGCGGACGCGGATTCTTGTTGGCGGCGACCGGGGCCGGACGGTCGATCACGGGCGCCTGGCGGGTTTCGGTGCTGCAGGCGCTCAGCACGATACTGACGGTCAGCAGGGCTAGGCGGGTTGTTGGTTTCATTCTCATCTAATTCTGTTACGACTTTCTGGCATTCTCATACGATGCCTGGCCGCAGCGGGACAAAATGGCAGGCTTCCAGCGTCTCGCTGGCCCATTCCGATGTGCCGGTGCGGGTGATGCGCTGCAGGTGCTGGACCTGCGCGCCGACGGGCGCCACCAGACAGGCGCCGATGGCCAGCTGCTCGAGCAGTGCGCGGGGCACCTCGAGACCGGCCGCCGCCAGGATGATGCCATTAAAGGGAGCAACCTGCGGGAGCCCAAGCATACCATCTCCATAGTGCAAGCGCAGATTAGGGATGCGCAAGGGCCGCAGATTGGCCTTGGCCAGCTCGTGCAGCGGCTTGATGCGCTCGATCGAATACACCTCCTGGGCCACGCAGGACAGGACCGCCGCCTGGTAGCCGCAGCCGGTGCCGATCTCGAGTATGCGGCGCAGCGGCTGGCCGCTACCTTTGAGCAACTCGATCATGCGGGCGACGATGTACGGCTGCGAAATCGTCTGATTATGGCCGATCGGCAGCGAAACGTCCGCATAAGCCTGGCCCATCAGGGCCGGCTCGATGAACATATGGCGCGGCATGGTTTCCAGCGCGGCCAGCACCTGCCGGTCCTTGACGCCCTGGCGCGCGACGTGGCCCGCCATCGCCCGCCGCGGCGCTTCGGTGGCGGCGAGGTCGGAGCGCGCCAGCGGCTGCTGGGGCGTGGCCTGGGGCGCGGTGCCTGCCTGGGCCGGACGCGCGGGCGCCGGCGCCGGGCGCGTCTGGGCCTGGCTGGTGCGGGCATTCTGGGTGGCCGTCTGCGGCGTCGCCATCGGCCCCGGCGCCACCGGCTTGCGGGCCGCGGGGCTGGTCACGGAAGACAGCGGCAGGGGGAAATTGCTGCGCTTTTCACTCATTCCAGCCATCCTCGCAGCGCGGCCAGTTGTTCGCGGTGGGTCAGGTCCACCTGCAGGGGCGTGATCGACACCCGTCCCTGGCTGGTGGCAAAGAAATCGGTACCCTCGCCGGCATCGCGGCAGGCGCCCGGCGCGCCGATCCAGAAGATCTCGCGGCCGCGCGGATCCTGGCCGCGGATCACGGGCTCGGCCTGGTGGCGGCGTCCCAGGCGGGTCGCGGTCAGCGGCCCCATCTGCTCATACGGCAGGTTCGGGATGTTCACGTTCAGCAGGAAGGGGGCTTCGAGGGTCTCGAAGCGGCGCAGCACGATGTCGCGTGCCACGCGCGCGGCCGACTCGACTTCGGACCAGCCGGAGTGGACCTGGGAAAAGGCGATCGCCGGGATACCGAACAGATAAGCCTCGGTCGCGRCCGCCACGGTGCCGGAATACAGGGTGTCGTCGCCCATGTTCTGGCCGTTGTTGATGCCGGAAACGACCAGGTCCGGACGCTGGTCCAGCATCCCGGTCAGTGCGATGTGCACGCAGTCCGTCGGGGTGCCGTTGACAAAATAGAAACCGTTCGCAGCTTTCGACACCGACAGCGGCCGGTCGAGCGACAGCGAGTTGGACGCGCCCGAGCGATTGCTGTCGGGAGCGACCACCACGATGTCGGCAATGCCGGCGAGCGCATCGGCCAGCGCCTGGATGCCAGGCGCGAGATAGCCGTCGTCGTTACTGATAAGGATTCGCATGCGTGCGATTTTACCCGAAGCAACGGGGGTATCGACGACCGCGGCTGCACATTTATTGCTCATCGGGATGCACGCGGCGGCGGCGGCCCGGCGCCGGCGCGGCTTGCCGTCGCGCAAGCGCCACAACCGCGCCCGGCCGGCCCGGCCGCGGACCCGCTCGCGGACCCGGTGGCGGACTCAGTGACGGACAGGTCGCCTGCCCTCTTCCATCGCATGCAGTCCCTCTTCCAGCGCGATCACATGCTGCTCGAAGCGGCGCGCCGCTTCCAGTTCGTCGCCCTGCTGGCCCAGGTAGAGCTGGCCCAGGCGCGCCAGTTCGCGCGCCAGCGGCGCCGCCTGGGTATCGCCGGCGCGCTCGCGCAGGGCCTCGACCGCCTGCACCAGGCGCACCTCGGCCAGCGGCCGCCACGGAACATGGCCCGGCTCCATCCACTCGAGCAGGGTCTCGATGCTGCGCACCGGGCCCAGCCGGTCGCGTTCGGCGCCGCGCCCGGCGAACAGGCGGGCCTCGCCCAGGCTGGCGGACGGCAGCTGCACCTCGTCGAGATAGCTGTCGAGCGCGACGCCGTCGAGGCCGTAGCACTCGCCCAGCAGCTTTTCGAGCGCCGCCTGGTAGCCGGCGCCGTCCTGGCGGGCATCGCCATGGCGCCAGCCGAGGCGTTCCTCGACGCCGCCGTCCGGCGGGCTGGGCAGCGGGTAAACCATCAGCGGACGCTGCTCGTCCTCGTGGCTGCAGCGGTAGTCGAGGGCGCGCCGCACCACGCCCTCCAGGCCTTCCAGGCTGCGCGGCTCGGGCGTGAACAGCCCGACCATCCTGTCGGGCAGCAGCGCGGTGCAGACGCTGGTGGCGGCCGAGCGGCCGCTGCGGCAATCCACCAGCACGTGGGCAAAGCGTCGCGTCAGGTGGGCGGCGAAGCCGCGGAACAGGGCCGGGCAGGCGCAGAACAGCGCGTCCCAGTCGAGCCGGTCGACCCGTTCGCCGTAGCTGTCGTCGAAGCGGCCGGCGCGCATCAGGTACAAGGGGCGGCTGTCGTCGACTCTTTCGAGGTAGCTGTCCCAGTCGAGGCCGTCGAGCACGCGCTCGGCCAGCTCGCGGGCCTCGTCGGACGGCGCTCGCCCGAGAACGCGCAGCTGCTCGCGGCACGCTTCGAACAGCTCGAGTACGCCATGGCGTTCGTGGTGCGGCCGGCCGCCGGAAAAATAGTGGTGCAGGCCCGGCGCTTCGAGGTCCCAGTCGATCATCAGCACAGGTGTTTTTGCATGATTTCTTCCAGACAATAGCCATGCGGCATGAGCAAGCGCGCGACTACGCGCGTCCGCGCCATCATAGGCGTAAAACGTCGTCACCTCGCCGGCCACGGCCGGCGCAGCGGTGATGCGGTTGGTATCCATGTTTCTCCTCATTTTTTGGGGAAGGTGATATCCGTGATCTCGCGCCATGGGGGTGGGACATCGGGGAGCATGAAATGGTTGCAGTCATGCTCCTGCGGCATGTGTTTTTTCAGGCACTGGTAATGCGCGACAATGCGCCGGACCATCTTGTCGATGTCGGGCAGGAAGTCGGGATTCGATTTCAGGTCGCCGGTCGCCATCGTGAAGCGGGAGAAATCGACGTAGAAGCTGGATTCCATGATCTGCCGGGGCAATTGCTCCGGATGCTGGGTCATGATGACGGGAATGATCAGGTGGCTGGGCAGCGCATACCACTTGCCGCGCTCGATCTCCAGCTGGCGCATGGCGGCGTACTCGCGCCGCGTGTAGGCGTGGGCTTCGTATTTCGGGGTGTAAATCAGGATCATGCAGACGCTCTCGCACATCGCGCGAGCGATCTTGCGGTCGAGGTCGTCGCCGCCGCCAAGCTGTTCGGTATCGACGAAGAGTTCATCTTCGTTGTCGAAGTAGGGTTCCAGATAGCAGCGCAAGGCGTCCACCAGGGTGGCCTTGAAGCGCTGCATGAGCTCGTGCCGCCCATGGGCATAGCTGAAGAAACAGCCGTAACGGATCGACATTCCCTATTCCCTTTCATCGCCGCCACCGGCAGCGGACCCTGCTGACTCTAGCAAGCCATGCATCCCGCATGTTGTGGAAGCACAAGCGCCCCGCCAGGCTCGGCCGTCGTGCCTTGCGGCATAATCCCGACTTTGAAGTGGCATCGAACAGGAGAATCAAATGAAAGCCGTCGTCTGCAAGGCGTGGGGCCCACCGGACAGCCTGGTGGTGGAAGAACGTGCGGACCTGGTTCCGGCAGCGGGACAGGTGGTGGTCGACGTGAAGGCGGCCGGCGTCAACTTCCCGGATGTGCTGACCGTGCAGGGCAAGTACCAGGTGAAGCCGGAACTGCCCTTCACCCCGGGCAATGAATTTGCCGGCATCGTGCGCGCGGCCGGCGACGGCGTCACCGCCTGGAAGCCGGGCGACCGCGTGATCGGCTTCACCCGCACCGGCGCCTTCGCCGAGCAGGCCCTGGCCCCGAGCGAGATGCTGATGCCGATGCCGTCCGACATGGACTTCGACGTCGCCGCCGCCATCACCCTCACCTACGGCACCTCGCACCACGCGATCGTCGACCGCGGCGCCCTGCAGCCCGGCGAGACCATGCTGGTGCTGGGCGCGGCCGGCGGCGTCGGTCTGGCGGCGATCGAGATCGGCAAGGCCCTCGGCGCACGTGTGATCGCGGCCGCCTCCAGCCCCGAGAAACTGGCGGTGTGCAAGGCCCACGGCGCCGATGTCCTGATCGACTACAGCAGGGAAGACCTGCGCGAAGCGATCAAGGCGGCCACCGGTGGCAAGGGCCCGGACGTGGTCTACGATCCGGTCGGCGGCGTCTACAGCGAGCCGGCGCTGCGCTCGATCGCCTGGCGCGGACGCCACCTGGTCGTCGGATTTGCCAACGGCGAGATCCCGAAGCTGCCGTGGAACCTGATGCTGCTGAAAGGCGCCTCGGTGGTCGGCGTGTTCTGGGGCGACTTCGTGCGCCGCGAGCCGCAGGCGAACCTGGCGGCGATGCGCCAGATGCTGGGCTGGATGGCGGAAGGCAAGTTGCGTCCGCTGGTATCGCGCCGCTACGCGCTGGCCGATACCGCAACGGCATTGAACGACATGGCCGAACGCAAGGTCACGGGCAAGGTCGTGATCGTACCGGGAGAAGGAAAATGAGCAAGGACGAACAATTGAACCCGGACGGCCTGGCCGCCCTGCGCGCCCGCTTCGAGCAGCAGTCGCGCAAGGCCCAGGCCTATTACACGGCCATGCACGCGGTGCGCGCCGTGCTCGGCGGCGACGATGCGGCCGGCGCCTGGATGGAGGCGCCGCTCGCCGCATTCGAGGGCCGTACGCCGGCCCAGCTGGTGAACGAGGGCCGCCTGGACGAGCTGCTCGCCCACGTGCGCACCCTCAAGGCCTGAGGGCTCGCGCCATCGCTTAATCTGCCGGGGCCGCCTCGCGGGCCCGGCCTTCGCGCTGATGCAGCCCGGCGGCGCGCTTTTCCCAGTAGTGGGCGTTGGGAATGCCCAGCGCCACCGGATCGAATTCCGGATCCTTCCCGAGCGCCTTCTGCGCCTCGTAGTCGCGCAGGCACTTGAAGGCGGTGTTGTGCATCAGCAGGATGGCGACGATGTTCAGCCAGGCCATCAGGCCCACGCCCAGGTCGCCCATCGCCCAGGCGACGTCGGCCGTCTYCACCGTGCCGTACACGGTCGCGCCGATGATTACGACCTTCAGCAGGAAGTTCATCCAGGGACGCGGCGTGTGGCGGTTGATGTAGGCGATATTTGTTTCGGCGATGTAGTAGTAGGCGACGATGGTCGTGAAGGCGAAGAACAGCAGGGCCAGCGCGACAAAGATCGAACCGAAGCCCGGCAGCACGTTTTCCAGCGCAGTCTGCACATAGCCGGGACCGGCCGCCACACCCCGCACACCCTGGTAGATGTGGCTGCCGTCGGCGCGTTCGACGTTGTACTGGCCGGTAATCAGGAGCATGAAGGCGGTGGCCGAGCACACGAACAGGGTGTCGATATACACCGAGAAGCCCTGCACCAGGCCCTGCTTGGCCGGGTGGCTGACCTCGGCGGCCGAGGAGGCGTGCGGGCCGGTGCCCTGTCCCGCCTCGTTCGAATACACGCCGCGCTTGACGCCCCACTGGATCGCCATGCCGATGATGGCGCCGAAGCCGGCGTCCAGGCCGAAGGCCGAGCTGAAGATCAGCTTCATCACATGCGGCAGCTGGCCGATGTTCAGGAAGATGATGACCACGGCCACGATGATGTAGGCCAGCGCCATGAAGGGCACGACGATCTCGGCGAAGTGGGCGATGCGCTTGACGCCGCCGAAGATGATGAAGCCGAGCACGATTGCCAGGCCGGCGGCGGTGACGTTCGGGTCGATGCCGACCGCGGTCCTGAGGCCGTCGGCAATCGAGTTCGCCTGCACGCCGGGCAGCAGCACGCCGGTGGCCACCACGGTCACGGCCGCGAACAGCCAGGCATACCATTTCATGCCCAGGCCCTTCTCGATGTAGAAGGCCGGACCGCCGCGGTATTCGCGGTTGATCTGTTCCTTGTAGACCTGGCCCAGGGTCGATTCGACGAAGGCCGAGCTGGCGCCCAGGAAGGCGACCGCCCACATCCAGAACACGGCGCCGGGGCCGCCGAAGGTGATGGCGGTGGCGACGCCGGCGATGTTACCGGTGCCGACCCGGCCCGCCAGGGTCATCGCCAGCGCCTGGAAGGAGGACACGCCCTGTTCAGAGCTCTTACCTTCCATCATCAGCCGCGTCATCTCGCGCATGTGGCGGACCTGCAGGAAGCGCGAACGGACCGAAAAATACAGTCCGGCGCCCAGGCAGAGGGCAATCAGGGCCGGGCTCCAGACGTAGCCGTTGATGGCGTTGACCAACTCATTCATCGATAATGTCCTCCTTGGAGTGAAGTCGCTTACAAAGTTGTATATGCAACAATTTCCAAGAAGATACCCGAAGCGCCTGAACCTGCCTATCACTTTTTCCGCCGGGCGCGGCGCCTGCTATGATGACGTCATCATGTGCGTCAATTACCGCCCTCCCCTCCCCGAGCAGCTGGACATGGTCCTCGGCACCCTGGTCGACTTGTACAAGGACTGGGACTGGCCCACCGAAACCTGGAAAGACTACCTGGCGCCCATCGTGCGCTCGGATGCGAACAACCAGCGCATGCTGAGCCTGGCCAGCTACGGCATGGTCCCGCGCCGCCACATCCCGGCCGGCGTGAAGGTCTTCGATACGATGAATGCGCGCGCCGAGTCGATCGGCGAGAAGCGTTCCTTCGCGCCGGCCTGGCACCGCACCCAGCTGTGCGCGGTGCCGATGACCTGCTTCTACGAACCGAACTACGAAAGCGGAAAAGCCGAGCGCTTCGGCATCGGCATGGCCGACGAGGCGCCCTTCTTCGTGGCCGGACTGTGGCGCGAGTGGCGCGAGATGGACGGCAAGGTGGCGACCTCGTTTACCCAGATCACCATCAACGCCGACGAACACCCGCTGATGAAGCGCTTCCACAAGCCGGGCGACGAGAAACGCGCGCTGGTGGTGCTGCCGCCCGAGGACGTGGATGCCTGGCTGGCCTGCCGCGATCCGGAACTGGCGCGCAGCTTCCTGCGGCATTATCCGGCCGAGCGGATGAAGGCATGGGCGGCGCCGGCGGCGCCGCGGGCGAAGAAGGTGGTGGTGCCGGAAACGGGGTCGCTGTTCTGACGCCACGCGTGGGCACGGCCTGCCCACGTTTCACATCAAGCGTCCGGTGTCGGCTGCTTGAAAAAATCGATCACGTCCGCCTGCACCCGCGTACGGCGGAACGGCGGCAGGCTCTGCCAGATGCGGCGGCCGTAGGGCTTGCTGATCACGCGCGGGTCGCACAGCATCAGCACGCCGCGGTCGTCGACGTCGCGGATCAGGCGCCCGGCGCCCTGCTTCAGGTTGATGATCGCTTCCGGCAGCGTGTGGTGGACGAAGCCGTTCATGCCCTTCTTTTCCATCACCTCGATGCGCGCCGCCAGCACCGGATCGTCCGGCGGGGCGAAAGGCAGCTTGTCGATGATGACCAGCGACAGCGCCTCGCCGCGCACGTCCACGCCTTCCCAGAAGCTCTGGCTGCCCACCAGCACGGCGTTGCCGGCGCTGCGGAAGGAATCCAGCAGCTCGGTGCGGCCACGCTCGCCCTGCACGAACAGCGGGAATTCCAGGCCGCGCGCGGCGAATTCCTCGCGCAGGCGCTCGGCCACGCGGTTCACCGCGCGGATCGTCGTGCACAGGAAGAAGCAGCGTCCGCCGGCCGCCTCGATCACCGGCAGCGCCATGTCGACCACCGCGTCGGTGTAGCCGAAGGTGTTCGGTTCCGGCAGGCCGGTCGGCACGTACAGGATGCCCTGCTCCTGGTAGTTGAAGGGGCTGGGCCAGGTGCGCGCCGGCTCGCCGGTCATGCCCATCTGCGACGTGAAATGCTTGAAGTCGCTCTTCACGGCCAGGGTGGCCGAGGTGAAGATCCAGCTGCGCGGCGTGCTTGCGCGCTGGCCGGCGAAGATCGGCGCGATCGACAGCGGGGTCTTGTGCAGCTGCAGCGAGGACGAGAAGGCCTCGACCCACAGCACCGCGTCGGCGCCGCCGAACTCGTTGTAGTTAGTCTTATCCTTGTCCTTTTCCTTCGGATCCTTCTTGACCGGGGCCTGCTTCCAGCCCTTGAAGTTTTCCAGCAGTTCCACCGCGCGCCCGCGGCACTGCTCGATGGTCTCGGCGCGCTCGGCGTTTTCTTCGAGTACGTCGACCATGCCTTCCAGTTCTTCCTTCAGCTTGTCCAGGGCCGGGAAGAAATCCGAACTCGGCGGAATCTGCGGCAGCGACAGGCGGGTGCCGCCTTCCGGGAAGGTCAGGCGCAGGTCGCGCGCGGCCTTCTCGACCACCATCACGACCTTGGCCCAATCCGGGCCGCCGCGCGCGTGGGCGAGGCCTTCGGCCAGCACGTCGCGGCACAGTTCCAGCGCCTGGGAAGTCGACACCGTGGTGCCGAAGAACAGGGTTGCGACTTCCGGCAGCTGGTGGGCCTCGTCGAAGACGATGGTGTTCGCCGACGGCAGCAGTTCGGCCATGCCGCCTTCTTTCAGCGCCACGTCGGCGAAGAACAGGTGGTGGTTGACCACGACCACGTCGGCCTGCTGGGCCTCGCGGCGCGCCTTCATCACGAAGCAGTCCTGGTAGTACTGGCATTCCTGGCCGACGCAGTTTTCGCGAGTCGAGGTGACCAGGTTCCACACGGACGCCGTCTCGGGCACCTTGGCCAGCTCGGCCTTGTCGCCCGAGTTGCTCATCTTGATGAAGCGCGAGATCTCGCGCAGGTGGCCGACGTCGTCGCGCGAGGTCAGGCGGCCGTTCTGCAGCGTGCGCTCGAGGTGGTAGTGGCAGACGTAGTTGGCGCGGCCCTTCAGCAGGGCCACCGAGACCGGCGCGCGCAGGGCCTGGCGCACGTTCGGGATGTCGCGCGAGAACAGCTGGTCCTGCAGGTTCTTGGTGCCGGTCGAGATGATGGTCTTGCCGCCCCACAACAGGGCCGGCACCAGGTAGGCGAAGGTCTTGCCGGTTCCCGTGCCGGCCTCGGCGATGAGTGTGCCCTGGTTGCCGATGGCGTCGGCGATCGCCTTCGCCATCTCGGTCTGGGACTGGCGCGGCCTGAAGCTGCCGACGGCGGGCGCGAGCGGGCCGTTTGGGCCGAAGATGCGGTCGATCTCGGCGTCGTATTTACCCGGCGCGGCAGGTGCATGAGACTCGGCGCCGGACTCGGCGGACGAATCGGCGGGAGGCGTTGCGGCGGCGTCGGCAGGAGTGGCCTCGGCATCGAGGCCGGGCATGGGCAGGTGATCGGTCAAAGTCGTCGGAAAGGGTAAAACTGCCAGCTTACGCCGGCACGTCCGGCACCAACTGCATTTTCAGCAAAGTGATGTGATCCTTCAGCTGCAGCTTGCGCTTCTTCAGACGGCGCAGCTGCAACTGGTCGGAATGGCCGTCGCGGGTCAGCATGTCGATGACAGCGTCGAGGTCGCGATGTTCCACGTCGAGTTCAATAATACGGCGATGGATCTCCTGGACGTCGATCATAGTGGACATTTCCGAACTAAAGGGCTGATGTTGGGTGGGAAGACGCGAATCGTCGTGATTCTTCGTTACGGCTTGCAACTGTAGTTGCAACTGTAGTGCAAACCAGTGCATAGTTTAATCTACGCCGACGTTGCCGCCAACAAAGATCGGCACGCCGGTATCGGAAAGCCACGTTTATGAGTTCATACAAGTTAGAAGCGGGAACCGCGCAGCACATCGGCAACCGTCCGCAGCAGAACGACCGGGTCGCCCTGATGACGGGCGCCCGCGCTCCCGGATACGTGCTGGCGGTGCTGTCCGACGGCATCGCCGGCGCGGCCGCTTCGGAACAGGTGTTGCACACGGCCAAGCAGGTGTTCGACCTGTTCAAGCCCGGTGACGGTCCCGCCGTCGAGCGTTTGGAGCAACTGCTGCGCGACATCGTGCAGGAGACTCACCTGGTCATCAAGATGAACGCGATCAGCCATCAACTCGATGCCCACGCCAGCTTCGTCGGCCTGATCCTGAGCCCGCACGGCGAAGCCGTCTGGGCGCACGTCGGCGACTCCCGCCTCTACCACTTCCAGAACGGCGCCTGCCTGGCGCGCACCGGGGACGCGGCCTATATCGAACACCTGGTCTCGAGCGACCGCCTGCCGCTCGACGCGGCAAAGAACCACCGGAAGTCCAAGCTGCTGCTGAATGTGCTGGGCAATGCCCGCAAGGATCCTTACGTCACCGTCGGCCGCCATACGGGCCTGGCCGCTGGCGACGTCTTCCTGCTGGCGTCGGACGGCTTGTGGCACTTCTTCACCGATGCCGAACTGGGCGCCGCGACCTCGCGGGCGACGCCGCGCCAGGCGGCCGAGATGCTGATCAACAAGGCGGGCGAACGCGCCCAGGGCAAGGGCGGCAATTGCACGATGGCGATCGTCAAGCTGGTGCAGCCGCCCCAGGAAGTGGGTAATTACACGGTGCAAAAGCTCAGGCGCGCCGTGTGACCCAGGGTGGGCACGGTGTGCCCACCCTAGCCTTACTGCGCCGGGGTCGGGGTCGGCGCTTTGGCCGCCTTGGCCTTGTCTTCCTCGGCTTTCTTCGCCTTCGCCGCCCGTTCCGCCTTCTTGCGCGCGACTTCGCGCTGGCGCTCCTCCGACTCGGCCTTGCGGCGTTCGAAGTCGCGCACGCTCTGGGCGCGCTTCGATGCGTCGGCGGCGTCCTTGGCCTGGGCGGCCTTCAGGCGGGCGTCGCGCTCGGCGATGCGGCCCGGCGCGGTGGGCGCACGCGGCGGCGGCGCTTCCTCGACGGTTTTCGGCGGCCGCGGCGGTTCGGTGGCCATGCGGGCTTCCTCTTCGCGGTAGCGCTTGTCGGCATCAAGCAGCTTGCGGTCGCGCTCGTCGACCGCGGCCTGGCGCTTGAAGCGCTCGGCCTGCACCTCGATCGCGCGCTGGGCCGCCAGGGCGCTGCGGCGCTGCTCCTTGGCTTCGTCCAGGCAGCGGTTCACGAAGAACTTGTCGTAGCAGACCCGCTCGCGCTCGGCGAAGCGGGACTCGATGATCGCGCGTTCGCGGACCACGGCGGCCAGTTGCTGGTCGGCCTGGTCCACGGAGCTGACCGGCGGCGGCGGCACTTCGCGCGGCGCCGGGCGGTTGGCGGCGCAGGCGGCCAGCAGGGCGCACAGCAGGGCTCCCTGGGCGCCAAGGACGGCGCGGCGCATGAACGGATGAGCTTTCATCTTCTTTTTTTCCTTTAGGCGAGCGAGTCGGCAGCGCCGCGGCGCTCGGCCACCATGTATTCGCGCGATTGCATCTCAATGATACGCGACACCGTGCGATGGAACTCGCCCGCCATCGCGCCTTCCGTGTACAGCTGCTCCGGCGCCACCTCGGCCGACATGATCAGCTTGACCTTGTGGTCGTAGAAGACGTCGATCAGCCAGGTGAAACGGCGCGCCGCCGAGGACATCGACGCCGACATGCGCGGGATGCCGGACAGGATCACGGTGTGGAACTGGCTGGCCAGCTCCAGGTAGTCGTTCTGCGAGCGCGGGCCGTTGCAGAGGGTCGCGAAATCGAACCAGATCACGCCGCCCGCGCGCCGCAGTGCGCGCAGCTCGCGCTGTTCGATGTGCACCACCGGGCTTTCGTCGGCGGTGTCGGCGATCTTCGCGTAAGTCTCGCGCAGTGCGTGGTCGCTGGCCGCGTTCAGCGGCGTGTAATAGGCCTGCACCTGCTCCAGCGTGCGGTGGCGGTAGTCGATGCCGGCGTCGACGTTCATCACGTCCAGCTTGTCCTTCAGCAGCGCGATGGTCGGCAGCATGCGGTCGCGATGCAGGCCGTCCGGATACAGCTTGTCCGGATCGTAGTTCGAGGTCATCACGAAGGACACGCCGTTGGCGAACAAGGCGGACAGCAGGTTGTACATGATCATCGCGTCGGCGACGTCGTTGACGTGGAATTCGTCGAAGCAGATCAGGCGGTATTTCTTGGCGATGCGCTTGGCGACCTCGATCAGCGGGTCTTCCATGCCTTTCAGCTCGTCGAGCTGGCGGTGCACGGCGCGCATGAATTCGTGGAAGTGCAGGCGGGTCTTGCGCACCACCGGTACCACCGAATAGAAGCTGTCCATCAGGAAGGACTTGCCGCGCCCCACCCCGCCCCACATGTACACGCCCTGCGGGACGTCGGGACGGTTGATCAGGCGCTTGAAAGCGGACGACCGCTGGGCCTTGTAGTGGACCCAGTCGTCGTACGCCTGCTGGAGCCGGTCTACCGCGCGCTGCTGGGCCGCATCGGACTTGAAACCGCGCTCGGTCAGCGCGTGCTGGTAATACTCTTGGACGTTCATGGAATACCGGTGGATTAACGCAGCGTGGGCAGCGTTTCGGGCTAGATGCCCGAAGCGCAAAGTGCCCACCCTACGGATGCCGACGGCCGGCATGCAGGGTGGGCAGCCGTGCCCACGTCACGTGTATTGCTTAGAAGTTCAGCGAACGCTTGTCGACGGCGAGCGCGGCTTCCTTGGTCGCTTCGGACAGGGTCGGGTGAGCGTGGCAGATGCGGGCGATGTCTTCGCTTGATGCCTTGAACTCCATCGCGACCACGGCTTCCGAGATCAGCTCGGAAGCGACCGGGCCCACGATGTGGACGCCCAGGATCTCGTCGGTGGCCGCGTCGGCGATCACCTTGACCATGCCGGTGGTGTCGCCCAGCGCGCGCGCACGGCCGTTGGCCATGAACGGGAAGGTGCCGGCTTTATACGCCACGCCATCCTTCTTCAGCTGCTCTTCGGTGCGGCCGACCCAGGCGATTTCCGGCGAGGTGTAGATCACCCACGGAATCGTGTTGAAGTTGACGTGGCCGTGCTGGCCGGCGATGCGCTCGGCAACCGCGACGCCCTCTTCTTCCGCCTTGTGCGCCAGCATCGGGCCGCGCACGACGTCGCCGACTGCCCAGATGCCCGGCACGCCGGTGCGGCACTCGTCGTCGACGGCGACGAAGCCGCGCTCGTCGAGCTGCAGGCCGACGGTCTCGAAGCCCAGGCCGATGGTGTTCGGCACGCGGCCGATCGAGACGATCAGGCGGTCGAATGTCGCGGTCTGTGCGGCGCCGCTGGCATCGGCATATTCCACGGTGACGCTGTTGTCGCCCTTGGTGATGTTACCGATCTTCACGCCCAGGTGGATGTCCAGGCCCTGCTTGGCGAAGGCCTTCTGCGCTTCCTTGGCGATCTGCTGGTCGACCGCGCCCAGGAAGGCCGGCAGGCCTTCCAGCACGGTGACCTTGGCGCCGACACGGCGCCACACGGAACCCATTTCCAGGCCGATCACGCCGGCGCCGATCACACCCAGCTTGGCCGGGACGGCGTCGATGGCCAGTGCGCCGGTGTTCGACAGGACGAGCTTCTCGTCGAACGGGGTGCCCGGCAGTTCGCGCGGGTTCGAGCCGGTGGCGACGATCACGTTCTTGGCGGTGATGGTGTCGTTGGTCGGGCCAGTGACGTTGATCGTGAAGCCTTCGCCTGCCTTGCCGGCGAGGGTGCCGCGGCCGTGGAAGAAGGTGWCCTTGTTCTTCTTGAACAGGTAGACGATGCCGTCGTTGTTGGCCTTGACCACGCCATCCTTACGCTTCAGCATCTGGGCCAGGTCCAGCTCCAGGCCCTGCACGTTGATGCCGTGCTCCTTGAAGGCGTGGCCGGCGTGCTCGAAGTGTTCCGACGATTGCAGCAGCGCTTTCGACGGGATGCAGCCGACGTTGGTGCAGGTGCCGCCCAGGGCCGGACCACCCTTGGCGTTCTGCGCCTCGTCGATGCAGGCGACTTTGAAGCCCAGCTGGGCAGCGCGGATGGCGGCCACGTAGCCGCCGGGGCCGCCGCCGATCACGACGACGTCAAATTGTTTTTCGGTGCTCATTATTCAATCCTTTTATTGGCCACTCATCCGTCGTTCCCGCGAAGGCGGGAACCCAAGTTCTGCTTGAACTATCGATACGCATACAAACTTGGATCCCCGCCTTCGCGGGGACGACGAGCTGGCAATTATTCTTCCGGTACGAAGATCCACAGCAGCAGGTAAATCACCGCCCCGAACCCGAACGTCAGGGTGAACAGCGCGAAGACCAGCCGCCACACCCACGATTCCACACCCGAGGCCTTGGCCAGGCCGCCGCATACGCCGCTGATCCAGCGGTCGGTGCGCGAGCGGCGCAGGGTGTTGAGCTCGTCGGCGAAGCTGCCGTTGCCGCTCGATGCGGTGCCCTTGTTCAGGTTCACCGTCGACGAGGACAGGATCTTCGCCTTGGCCTGTTCGAATTCGGCGTCGGTCAGGGCGCCGGCCTGGTGCAGCTCGTGCAGGCGCTTGATTTCATCGGCAATCATGGTGACTCCCTTCCATCATTCAACAGCACAAAATACACCGGGCCTTCGGCCCTTTCCGACCCGCGGGTGATTACAGGTCCAGCAGCAGGCGGGCCGGATCTTCCAGCGCGTCCTTCATGGCCACCAGGCCCAGCACGGCTTCGCGGCCGTCGATGATGCGGTGGTCATAGGACATGGCCAGGTAGTTCATCGGACGGATCACGATCTGACCGTTCTCGACCACGGCGCGGTCCTTGGTCGCGTGCACGCCCAGGATCGCCGACTGCGGCGGGTTGATGATCGGGGTCGACAGCATCGAACCGAAGGTGCCGCCGTTCGAGATCGAGAAGGTACCGCCGGTCAGGTCTTCCAGGGTCAGCTTGCCTTCCTTGGCTTTCTGGCCGAATTCACCGATCTTCTTCTCGATTTCGGCGATCGACATCTGGTCGGCGTTGCGCAGGATCGGCACCACCAGGCCGCGCGGCGAACCGACGGCGATACCGATGTCGAAGTAGCCGTGATAGATGATGTCGTTACCGTCGACCGAGGCGTTCAGGATCGGGTACTTCTTCAGCGCGTGCACGGCGGCCTTGACGAAGAAGGACATGAAGCCCAGCTTGACGCCGTGTTGCTTCTCGAAGTTGTCCTTGTACTTGGCGCGCAGGTCCATGACCGGCTTCATGTTGACTTCATTGAAGGTGGTCAGGATCGCGTTGGTCGACTGCGACTGCAGCAAGCGCTCGGCGATACGGGCGCGCAGGCGGCTCATCGGCACGCGCTCTTCCGCACGGTCGCCCAGGTTGGCCGGGGCCGGGGCAGCGACTTGCTGCAGGGCCGGCTTGGCGGCTTGCTGCTGCAGCGGTGCCGGAGCGGCCGGCGCAACGCCTTTGTTGGCGACGGCGGCCAGGGCGTCGCCCTTGGTCACGCGGCCGTCACGGCCGGTGCCGGTGGCGTCGGCGGTGCTCATGTTGTTGTCGGCCAGGATCTTGGCGGCGGCCGGCATGGCGACGTCGCCTTTCGAGCCGGTGGATGCGGAAGCCTGCGGTGCCGGTGCGGCGGCCGGTGCGTTGGCGACCGGCGTCGAGCTGATGCCGATCGGGCTGGTCTGGGCCGATGCTTCGGTATCGATGATGGCGATGGTCTCGCCCGAGACGACGGTGGCGCCGTCGGCCTTGATCAGTTGCACGATCACGCCTGCGTTCGGGGCCGGCAGTTCCAGGACCACCTTGTCGGTTTCGATGTCGATCATGTTCTCGTCGCGCGAAACGGCTTCGCCGACTTTCTTGTGCCAGGACAGCAGGGTCGCTTCAGCAACCGATTCCGACAGTTGGGGGACCTTGACTTCGATTTGTGCCATTTAAAACTCCGTTATTTATTCTTTGCGAAAACCCCGCGCCGTCTGAAACGGCGCGGGGTGCTCATGGGCTTGCGATCTACCGATCTATTACTTGGTCAAAATGAAGCCCTTGAGCTTCGAAAACGCGGTTTCCAGCAGTTCCTTCTGCTGCGCCACGTGCTTGTCGGCGTAACCGACGGCAGGCGACGCGGAAGCCGGACGGCCGGYGTACGACAGGCGCTGGCCCGATTCCATGCTTTCGAAGAGGTTGTGCTGGATCTGGAACCACGGGCCCTGGTTCTGCGGCTCGTCCTGGACCCACACCACTTCGGTCGCGTTCGGGAACTTCTTCAGTTCGGCGACGAAAGCCTTGTGCGGGAACGGATACAGCTGCTCGATACGCACGATCGCGGTGTCGTTCGCATTGCGGGTCTTGCGGGTGTTGACCAGGTCGTAGTAGACCTTGCCCGAGCAGACCAGCACGCGCTTGACCTTGTTGGCGTCGATCTTGTCGTCCAGTTCGCCGATCACGGTCTGGAAGCCGCCCTTGGCCAGGTCGGTCAGCGGCGAGCCGGCGTCCTTGTTACGCAGCAGCGACTTCGGCGTGAAGATCACCAGCGGCTTGCGGAACTGGCGCACCATCTGGCGGCGCAGCAGGTGGAAGATCTGGGCGGCGGTGGTCGGCTGCACGACCTGCATGTTGTGGTCTGCGCACAGCTGCAGGAAGCGCTCGATGCGTGCCGACGAGTGCTCCGGACCCTGGCCTTCGTAGCCGTGCGGCAGCATCAGCACCAGGCCCGAGGCGCGGCCCCACTTGACTTCGCCCGACGCGATGAACTGGTCGATCACGACCTGGGCACCGTTGACGAAGTCGCCGAACTGGCCTTCCCAGATGGTCAGGGTGTTCGGCTCGGCGGTCGAGTAGCCGTATTCGAAGCCCAGCACCGCTTCTTCCGACAGCACGGAGTCGATGACGGTGAAGTTGGCCTGGTTGTCCGACACGTTCGCCAGCGGCAGGTAGATACCCTGGTCCCAGCGCTCGCGGTTCTGGTCGTGCAGCACGGCGTGGCGGTGCACGAAGGTGCCGCGGCCGGCGTCCTGGCCCGACAGGCGGACGGCGTAGCCCGACGACAGCAGCGAAGCGTACGCCAGGTGTTCGCCCATGCCCCAGTCGAGGTTCATCTCGCCCTGGCCCATCTTGGCGCGGTCGCCCAGCACCTTCTCGACCAGCGAGTGCAGCTTGAAGTTTTCCGGCACGGTGGTGATGCGCTGCGACAGGCGCTTCAGCTCGGTCAGCGGCACGGCGGTGTCGGCGGCGTCGGTCCACTTCTTGTTCAGGAACGGCGCCCAGTCGACGGCGTACTTGTTCTTGAAGTCGGTCAGGACCGGATCGATGGTGTGCTTGCCGGCGTCCATGGCGTTGCGGTACTCGGCCACCAGCTGGTCGCCGCCGTCCGCGGCGATGGTGCCCTGCGCAGCCAGCTTGTCCGCGTACATCTTGCGGGTGCCCGGGTGCTTGGCGATCTTCTTGTACATCAGCGGCTGGGTCAGGGCCGGGGTGTCCTGCTCGTTGTGGCCCAGCTTGCGGTAGCAGACGATGTCGACCACGACGTCCTTATGGAACTCGGTGCGGTAGTCCATCGCGATCTGGGTGGCCAGCACGACGGCTTCCGGATCGTCGGCGTTCACGTGCAGCACCGGTGCTTCGATCATCTTGACCACGTCGGTGCAATAGATGGTCGAACGGGCGTCGCGCGGGTCCGAGGTGGTGAAACCGATCTGGTTGTTGATGACGATGTGGACGGTACCGCCGGTGCCGTAGCCGCGGGTCTGGGCCAGGTTCAGGGTTTCCATGACCACGCCCTGGCCGGCGAATGCGGCGTCGCCGTGCACCAGGATCGGCAGCACTTCCTTGCCCTTGCGGTCGCCGCGGCGTTCCATGCGCGCCTTGACGGAGCCTTCCACGACCGGATTCACGATTTCCAGGTGCGACGGGTTGAACGCCAGCGACAGGTGGACCGGGCCGCCCGGGGTCGAGATGTCGCTCGAGAAGCCCTGGTGGTATTTCACGTCGCCTGCCGGCAGGTCGTCGGCGTGCTTGCCTTCGAATTCTTCGAACAGCTCGGACGGGGCCTTGCCCAGGGTGTTGACCAGCACGTTCAGGCGGCCGCGGTGGGCCATGCCGATCACGATTTCCTGCACGCCCTGCTCACCGGCGCGCTGGATGACTTCGTCCATCGAGGCGATGAAGGACTCGCCGCCTTCCAGCGAGAAACGCTTGGCGCCGACATACTTGGTGTGGAGGTAACGCTCCAGGCCTTCGGCCGCGGTGAGGCGCTCGAGGATGTGCTTTTTCTTTTCTGCGGTGAAGCTCGGGGTCGAACGGAGCGATTCCAGCTTTTCCTGCAGCCAGCGCTTCTCGGTCGGGTCGCTGACGTACATGAACTCAGCGCCGATCGAACGGCAGTAGGTATCGCGCAACATGTTCAGCAGGTCGCGCAGCGATGCGTCTTCCTTGCCGAAGTAGGTGTTGCTGATGTTGAATTTGGTGTCGAGGTCGGCTTCGGTGAAACCGTAGAAGGCGGGGTCCAGCTCCGGGATCGGCGGGCGCTCCTGGCGCTGCAGCGGGTCCAGGTTGGCCCAGCGGGAACCGAGGTAGCGGTAGGCGGCGATCAGCTGGGTGACCGACACGCGCTTGCGGCCGAGTTCGGCATCCGGGGAGGCGCTGACGGTGCGGATCGGACCTTGCTTGGCACGTTCGGCGAAGGAGGCAATCACGGAGGAGTGATCCACGTCCGGCTTGGCGGTACCGTCGACGGCGGGCATGTGCTGCATCGCGTCGAAATAGGCGCGCCAGTTATCCGGCACCGAGCCCGGGTTGTTCAAATATGCTTCGTACAACTCTTCAACGTACGGCGCATTACCGCCGAACAGATACGAGTTGGCTTCGTATTGTTGCATCATTCTTGCTCACCTTTCTTCGCGCTTCGCGAGTTTGGGGCGGGTTAGTCTAACCTTCCGCGACACGGCCTGACCGGTTAGCGGATCGCACTTACTACTCAAGTTGTGGGGGAAGGACTCTACAAGCGGGACATTTGCGGTGGATCAATGCAGCAGATCATCGCCGCGTGCTGCCAATTTGCGCACGACATTGTAACGCAAGCGGCCCAGCACGACAGCGAGGAGAGTTGTTTTTATTTGTTACTGTGTGGCATCGAGTGTGCCATCTCAGCGGCCGAGTTGACCAGCTAAATGATAATCGTTATCATTTGCCCATGCATACGACCAGCTCTCCTCAATCCAGCCAGCCATCCGCCTCCCTTCCCGGCCCCGGCCGCGCAGTCTGGCTGCGCCAGCTGCACCAATGGCACTGGATCAGTTCCGCCATCTGCCTGATGGCGATGCTCCTGTTCAGCATCACCGGCTTCACACTGAACCACGCCTCGCAGATCGAGGCGAAGCCGCAGGTCACGCGCCAGAAAGCCGCGCTGCCGGCCCCGCTGCGCGAACGCCTGGCAGCCTTCGCCGAAAGCCATGCCGACGCCAAGCTGCCGCTGCCGGATGAGGTGGCACGCTGGGCCAACCAGGCCTTCCCGGTCGACGTGCGCGGCCTGGACGCCGAATGGAGCGAAGAGGACGCCTACGTCGCCCTGCCCCGCCCGGGCGGCGACGCCTGGCTGCGCATCGGCGTCGACGGCCAGGCCGAATACGAGAAGACCGACCGCGGCTGGATCTCCTGGCTCAACGACATGCACAAGGGCCGCAACGCCGGCGCCGTGTGGAGCTGGTTCATCGACATTTTCGCCGGCGCCTGCCTGGTGTTCTGCATCACCGGTTTCCTGATCCTGAAATACCACGCCGCCAACCGGCCCTCGACCTGGCCGGTGATCGGCTTCGGCATCGTCCTGCCGATCGTGCTGGCCCTGCTGTTCGTTCACTGAGTTTGCTTCCTACCAACTACGAAAGAAAGTCCATGAAACTGTCCCGATCGCTCGCGCTGACGCTGCCGCTGGCTCTGCCCCTGGTATCGAACGGCGCGATGGCCGCCGACCTGACCGTCAAGTTCGAACTGCCGCAGCTGAACGTGGCCGAGTACCACAAGCCCTATGTAGCGATCTGGATCGAGCGCGCCGACCAGGGCGTGGCCTCGCCCCTGGCGGTGCTGTACGACGTCAAGAAGAAGGACAACGCCGGCACCAAATGGGTCAAGGACCTGCGCACCTGGTGGCGCAAGGCCGGCCGCGACGTCGAGCTGCCGATGGATGGCGTGTCCGGCGCGACCCGCCCGGCAGGCCTGCAGACCATGAACTTCTCGACCGCCAGGGCCGGCCTGGACAAGCTGCCGGCCGGCGACTACAAGCTGGTCATCGAGGCCGCGCGCGAAGCCGGCGGCCGCGAACTGGTGCGCGTGCCCTTCACCTGGCCCGCCAAGGGCAAGCTGGCCGCGAGCAGCTCGGGCAAGGAAGAGCTGGGCGCGGTATCGATCTCGGTCCAATAAGGAGGCAGCATGCAAGCCCGATTCATGAAACAGTTCGTCATCGCCGCCGCCCTCGCCGGCATCGCCTGCGCCGCCCAGGCCCACCGTCCGTGGATGCTGCCGACCAGCACCTTCATCGAGACCGAGCGCGAAGCCTGGGTCACGATCGACGGCGCCGTCTCGGAAGGCCTGTTCAACGTCGACCACATGCCGCTGCGCATGGATGGCCTGACCGTCACCGATCCGGACGGCCAGACCGCGCCCGCCCCGGCCGCCACGGTCGGCAAGTTCCGCTCCAGCGTCGACCTCAAGCTGCCGAAGGACGGCACCTACCGCATCACCCTGGCCGCGACCAACGTCATGGGCAGCTACAAGCTGAACGGCGAGATGAAGCGCTTCCGCGCCACCGAACAGACGGCGGACAAGGAGATCCCGGCCGGCGCCACCGAGGTCAAGCGCACCACCATGGTCCAGCGCCAGGACACCTTCGTCACCCTGAACAAGCCGAGCAACGGCGCCCTCAAGCCGCTGGGCACCGGCCTCGAAATGGTGGCCGTCACCAATCCGACCGAGCTGCGCGCCGGAGAGAAAGCCACCTTCCGCTTCCAGCTGGACGGCAAGCCGCTGCCGAACTTCCCCTTCAGCCTGATCCCCGGCGGCGTCAAGTACCGCGGCACGATCAACGAAGCGCGCCTGAGCACCGACGCCAAGGGCGAAGCCAGCTTCACGCTGCCGGCGCCGAACATGTACTGGCTCAGCGCCAAGTATCCGGCAACTGAGCCGGCGAATGCGCCGCGCGGCCCGGGCGCGGAAGGCCCGGCGGACGCCAAGCGCTACAGCTACTCGGCGACCCTCGAAGTCCTGCCGGAGTAAGCGGTCCAGCATGCGCGCCGTTCTCGTTCCGCTGGAGATCGACCCGGTCCTGCCCGAAGCCGGCAGCCGCCCGCACGGGCTGGCCGGCACCTCGATGGGCACCGACTGGTCGGCCCGGATGCTGCTGCCTCCCGGCGTCGATGCCGAATTGCGGGGCGTCCTGCAGCAGGAGCTGGACGAGATCGTCGCGCAGATGAGCCACTGGGACGGCGGCTCCCTGCTGTCGCGCTACAACCGCGCGCCGGCGGGCAGCTGGCATCCGCTGCCGCAGCAATTCTTCGCGGTGATGGACTACGCGCTGTCGGTGCATGAGGACAGCGGCGGCGCCTACGACCCGGCCGCGGGCGCGCTGGTGAACCTGTGGGGCTTCGGCCCGACCGGCCGCTACGATCAGGCCGGCTTCTACGCCCCGGCCCACGAAGCGGTCGCCGCCGTGATCGCCCGGCGCCGGGACCAGCAGCCGCGGCTCGACCGCGAAGGCCGGCGCCTGTACCAGCCGGGCGGCGCCATCCTCGACCTGTCCTCGGTGGCGAAAGGCTACGCGGTCGACTGCCTGGCGCAGCGCCTGCAAGCGCTGGGCGTGCGCCACTACCTGGTCGAAGTCGGCGGAGAACTGCGCGGCGCCGGCGTCAAGGCCGATGGCCAGCCCTGGTGGGTCGAGCTGGAAGGCGTGCCCGATACCGCCGGCGCCGGCGCAAACGTAGCGCAATCGGTGGTGGCGCTGCACGGGCTCGCGGTCGCCACGTCCGGCGATTATCGCCGTTACTTTCACCATGCGCGCCGGCGCGCCTCGCACACCCTGGATCCGCGCACCGGCGTCCCGATCGACAACGGCGTCGCCTCGGTGACGGTGCTGGCGCCGACCTGCATGGCGGCCGACGCCCTCTCGACGGCGCTGACCGTGATGGGCCTTGCGGCCGGCCTGCCCTACGCCGAACAGCGCGGCCTGGCGGCCAGCTTCCTGCTGCGCACCGACGAGGGCCTGCGCGAAATCGACACGCCGGCCTGGCGCGCGCTGCTGCAATGAACATGATGACGATCGAACCGCTGCGCTGGGGCAGCGCCCTGCTGCTGTCCAGCGGCTACCTGGCGATGTGCGCCGCGTATTTCCGCGCGGCCCGCGCCCGCACCAGGGCAAGCGCCGCGCCGGCCGATTGGCTGGTCGTCTACGCGAGCCAGACCGGCAGCGCCGAAGTCCTCGCGCGCCGCAGCGCCGAGCTGCTCGCCACCGGCGGCCTGGCGGCGCGCGCGGCCTGCATCTCCAGCCTCGACGAAGCAGGCCTGCGCGGCGCGACGCGCATCCTGTTCATCGCCAGCACCTACGGCGAAGGCGACGCCCCCGACACCGCCGCCCGTTTCGCCGCCCGCCTGATGGCCGAGGGCGTCGATCTGCCCCACCTGCACTACGCCGTGCTGGCCCTGGGCGACCGCAGCTACGCCAACTTCTGCGGCTTCGGCCGCGCCCTCGACGCCTGGCTGGCGCAGGCCGGCGCCACGCCGCTGTTCGACCGCATCGAGGTCGACCGCGGCGCCGCGAAGGCGCTGGAAGATTGGCAGCACCACCTCGGCCGCCTGGCCGGCACCATCGACGCCCCCGACTGGGAAGCGCCGGCCTACGCCGACTGGCGCATCACCGAACGCGAGCTGCTGAATCCAGGCAGCCTGGGCGCTCCCCTGTACCGCCTGGCGCTGGCGCCCGTGGACGGCCAGCTGCCCGCCTGGGAAGCCGGCGACCTGGCCCAGGTCAGCGCCCCGGCCGACCCCGGGCACCCGCGCGAATACTCGATCGCATCCATCCCATCCGACGGCCGCCTGGAACTGCTGGTGCGCCTGCAAAGGCACGAGGACGGCAGCCCCGGCGCCGCTTCCGGCTGGCTGTGCGAAAGCGCGGCGTCCAGCGATGCGATCCGCCTGCGCATCCGCGAACACGCGCGCTTCCGCCTCGGCGACAACGCGCGCCGGCCCATGCTCCTGATCGGCAACGGCAGCGGCCTGGCCGGCCTGCGCGGCCTGCTGCGCGCCCGCGTCAAGCTCGGCGTGAGGGAAAACTGGCTGCTGTTCGGAGAGCGCAACAACGCCCACGACTTCCTGCTGCGCGGCGAACTGGAAGGCTGGCGCGAATCCGGCTGGCTGCAGAAGCTGGACCTGGCGTTTTCGCGCGACCAGCAGGAGCGCCTGTACGTGCAGGACGCGCTGCGCGCCCAGGCGCCTTTCGTGCGCGAGTGGATCGAACGCGGCGCGGCGATCTATGTGTGCGGCAGCCTGCAGGGCATGGCGGGCGGCGTGCACGACGCGCTCGGCGGCATTCTCGGCCAGGAGCTGCTCGAGCAGCTGGGCGCCGACGGCCGCTACCGGCGCGACGTGTACTGAGCGCTATATCGGGCGCTCAGGCCCACAGCTTTTTCCACCAGCCGGTCTTCGGCCTGGCCCGCAGGTCCTTCAGCTCCTGGAACGGGACCGCATCGAATGCGGCGTCGGTCTCGGCGTAGTGGAAGCCGCCGAACTCCTTCGCGAGGATCAGGGGGATGTCCGCCAAAAAGTAGCCGTCCAGGTCCTCGCTGTCTTCCGGCGTGACGTTCGCCAGCAGTTCCTGGAAGCGCGGCGGCAGCTCGCCTTCGTGGCCGAACTCGTACGGGTCTTCGCTGCCGGCAAAATAGACCTGCCAGATCCGCCTGCCGTCCCGCCACAGTTCGGACATCGCCCAGGACACGTGCTCCTCGACCGAGCAGGCCAGCGCTTCGCAGCCCGCCGACAGCCGGGCCATGCTGTCGGCCTCGATGATGCGGTGCGCGCAGTCGAGGGCCGCGACCATCTGGGCGCCGCCGGCCAGGGGATGCGCGGCGATATCGGTCTCGAGGATGTCGCAGTCTCTCCCCGTCGGCGCCAGGTCGAGCCTGGCCAGGATGGTGTCCGCATCGAGTCCCTTGACCGCGACCCACGCCAGCGAAATACCCATGATGTCCCTATCCTTATCAGCCTGGAATCCGGACAAGCTTATCAGGACGCGGCGGCGCGAAATGCGCGCTTTGTCACGTGCGGCGGGGCCAATCACGTGCCAACAAGCTGACTTTTCGTCCTACTCTTCCCACCTGACGGGAACGTTCAGCACTTCGCGCTCGTTCCACGCCTGGACCATCGCGGACACCACCGCCGGCTTCGCGGACGCCGCCGTGATCGGCCTCGTGTACTGCAGCGTCTGGGTGTAGTACCGGTATCCCGGGCCCAGGCGCTCCGCGACCAGCCGGCTGGCCTTCCGGCCGGCTTCGCCGTCCAGGACGCGCACCTGGACCACGGCGGCGCCCGCCGCGAGGACGATGCCGATGACCAGCGGGATGCGCGCGCTGTGCACGGGCCGGCCGGCGCGTACCCGTGCCGCCAGCAGCAAGGGGTGGCTCAGGGCGCCCGCCGCGACGCCCATCATCGCCATCCAGAGCAGCCATGGAATGCAACTCAGGGCGAACGGAATCGGGTACAGGCGGATCTGGGTGAGCGTCAGGCTGGCGGGGACGACGACGAAAGGCAGGATCGGCCCAAGCAGCATTCCGCCGATCACCAGCAGCGCCAGCCAGCGCACGACGGCATGCACCTTCAGGCCGCCGAACAGGATCAGGAGTCCGGCCAGGATGCCGACGATCCTGAAATTGATCATGCCCGGCGGGGCAGACAGGCCCCCGTAGGCCAGGTCGGCGATGCCGAGTCCGATGACGCACCAGCCCGCGCGCCGCGCGATCCAGCGGGAGTCCTGCGGCGGCGCCGTTTCGTTCATAGCTTCACCTCGAGATTCACCCCCACTCGCACGGACGCCGGATTGAAGCTGGTCTGGCGCGAGGTGCCCGATACATCCCGGTAGTAGCGGTCCGAGGCGCTGTCCTGGCCGAGGATGTTGTTGGCCGACAGTCGCAGCTGGTAGCGCGGATTGAACTTGTACAGCAGGTAGGCGTCGAGGTCGCGGCGCGACTGCTGGTACTGGAACTGGCCGTCGGAGATGCGCACCCAGCCGCCCTTCTGCCAGGACAGGCTGCTGCCCATGGTCAGGTCGCCCTTGCGGTAGTCGATACCTGCGGTGGCCGACATCGGGGTCTGGCCGTCGAGGCGGTTGCCGGGGCCGGGCACGGCAGAAACGTGCGACCAGTTGCGGCTGAAGCTTGCGCGCAGGTCGAAGCCGCCGAGGGCGGCGGCCAGCAGCTTGCCGGGGGCCTTGGCTTCCAGCTGCAGCGAGCGCACCAGAGCGTCGCCGTCGTTGACCGGGCGGTAGACCCAGCGTCCGTCCGCATCGAGGTCAAGGCGGGTACGGATATAGTCCGAGATGGCGCGTCGCGACACGCTCGCCGAGAACATCGCGCCGTCCTTCAGGAAGTGCTCGTAGCTGAGGTCGATGCCGTTCGCCAGTTCGGGACGCAGGTCCGGATTGCCGCCGGAGTCGGCGTCGAAACGGGTGTTGACCGGGGTTTCGAAGCGGCGCGCGGTGAGCTGCCCGACCTCCGGCGCTTTATACGTGCGGGTCAGGGCCAGGCGCAGCTGGCGTCCGCTGTCGCCGGGGAATTTATACAAGGTCTGGGCCACGGGGCTCAGCACGTGGTTGCGCGATTTCGTCGACAGTCTGCCGGTGCCCGGCTCGGTGGCTTCGCTGTCGGTCTGCACGCCTTCCCAGCGCGCACCGAGGTAGACCGAGAGCTGCTTGTCGATGCTCCACTCGTCCTGCACGAAGCCGGCCAGGCGCGTGATCTTCGGTTCGAAGGTCTCGACGCTGTGGGTCGGTGCGTCCTGGTTCAGGCGGTCGTTGCGGTTGCGGACTTCGTCGCTGGCCTGCACGCTCGTATCCAGGCCGGCCGCCAGCGAGTGGCCGTCGAACAGCGAGCGCGTGTACTTGCCGCGCAGGCTGGTGCGGCGGCCACGATTGACGGTGTTCCAATCGCGCAGCAGGCTCCCGGCGTGACCGGCGGTGTACAGGTCGGTCAGCGAATCGCTGTAGTTGCGGCTGCGCTCGCCCGATACCTTGAGGTCCAGCTTGCCGCCGGCGATCTTCGCGATCCAGCCTAGCTCCATCTGTCCCATCCAGCCGCCCGACGGCGTCGCGCTCAGGGTCTCGACATAGTCCGGATTGCCGAAGCTGCCGACCAGGTTGTCGTTCAGGCTGCGCCCGCCCCAGTTCATGCGATTCGCATGCACCATGCCCGACAGGTTCAGCTCGTCGCCATCCGGGAACTTCCAGTTCAGGCGCGGGGACAGCACGGCGCCGCGGTAGCTGCCGCCACCGTCGTAGCGCGAGGTGCGCGATTGCGTCACCTGCCCGGACGGCAGCGTGAACAGCTCGCTGCCGGTCGAATGATTGTCGTTGTCGCCGCCGTACAGGCCGATGTAGGTGAAATACGAGAGCTTGTCGATCTTGTCGGCCAGGTTCATGCCGACGTTCGCGTTACGGCTTTGCTGCGAACGGAAGCCTGACAGGCGCAGGTCGTGCACCGCCTTCGAGGTCACCTTCTTCAGCACGATGTTGATGGTGCCGGCGATTGCCTGCGTCGAATACTCGGCGCTGGCGGCGCGGATGATCTCGATGCGCTCGATCTGGTCGGGCGTCAGCGCATCCATGTTGAAGCCTGGCGGCGGGCGGTCGCCGTTGACCAGGATCTGGGTGTAGCCGGCGCCCAGGCCGCGCATGCGCAGGGTCTTGCCGGTCACGGTCACGCCGGGCGCGCGTTTGAGGACGTCGTAGATATTGTCGTCGCCGTACTTGCGGATCTCCTCCGCGTTCATGACGGTCTTGCTGGCCGTGTCGTCGCGGCGCGGATCGTAGTCGCTGGCCGCGCCCTTCACCTCGACGGTCGAGATCTTGCCGTCCTTTTTCGGTGGCGCCTCCTTGGCGGGCACAGGTTCGGCCGCAGTCTGCGTCGATATGGCCGGCTGGGCCGCGGTCTGGGCCAGCGCGGCGGCCGGCAGGGTCGACAAGGCGAGGTGGACGGCGGCGGCGAGACGGCGATGCTGGAAGATCATGAAGGGCTGGGCGGAGTTACTGAACAGCCCGTCACGATAGCAAATGCATGGCGCTTAAATTACGCCAATTGTCACAATGCACTATTTGTTGCGGCTGGTCCGTTCAGCGCACGCAGCTGACGTAGGCGATGCCGACGTCGGGCCGGTCGGTTGCCACGCCGGTGGACAGGTCGACCACCATGTGGCTTGCGGTCGTGGAACTCGTGGGCATGGCCGATGACCAGGTGGCGCCAAGGCTCCAGCCCTGCCCGGCGAGGACGCCGGACTGCTGCAGGGCGATCAGCTGGTCCGCGGTCGGCAGCTTCCATCCGGTCGCGCCGCCGATCGTGGACGTGGTGCAGAAATTGCCCGCATTGCTGAAGTTGTCGACGTTGCTCACGCCCATCCAGGCAAAGCCGCCGAAATGCACCACGGCAGCGCCCGACGTCGGCGGGACGCACTGGTTGTTGCTCAGGACCGCCGGCGCGACGCAGGTCGGCACCACGGCGCAGGCGCCGTTGACGACCGCGCTGCCGGCGCCGCAATCGACCTTGCTGACGGTGAGCGTGGTGCTCGCCGAGGTCGGGCCAAAGCTGCCGATGCTCGGCTGGGAGGCGGTGATCGTGGTCTCGCCCGGGCCCTTGATGGTCACCAGGGTGCCGGCGATGGTGGCGACCGCGGCGTTACTGCTGGTGAAAGTAAAGGCGGCCGGGCTCCGCGAGGACGGCGGCACGATGTCGAAAGCCGGATCGGTTTCCTTCTTGGTGATGGCCGCGAACGGACCCAGTGGCGGACCCTGGTCCGGATCGCTGCACGCTGCCATCAGGCACATCATCAAGAGCAAGCCAACGATCCGCTTCATCATTCCCCCGTCATGGTCAAATTGAACGACTGGCACAGTAACAAATTTCACTGTCCGAAAATGCGTGCTTTGTCACGCGTGCGCGGGCAGGCCCGGCTTCAATGGCGTGCGGCCTGTGCCGCGTCAATCTTCACCAGGTAGCGGCTCATCGATGCTAATGAGCGGGTGGTTTGCCGTCAATCGAATCCGACGACTCGCCATTCCCGCGAAAGCGGGGACGACGGGGATTGATGCTTGCCTTAGAATGAACTGTCGCCAACCTTTTTTAACGCCTTGAAAATCTCGATCGGCCATCGCCTGTTCGCCTCCGTCCTGCTCGCGATCCTCGCGGTGGCGGCGGGTGCCGTCTATCTGCTGCGCCAGAACGTGCTGGCGGGCTTTGGCGATTACGCCGTCGGGATCGAACTCGATCGCCTCGACGAGCTGTCCGGCGCGCTGGCACGCCAGTACCGCGGCCACGGCGACTGGCGCTTCCTGCCCGCGCCGGACGGCCGGCGCCAGTGGATCGCGCGCGAGCTGGAACGCCTGCAGCGCGAACGCGAAGCCGCAGCCCTGGCGCCGCCGGCCGCACCGCCTGCTCCGGCAACACCAGCCGTGCCGGCCGCGGTACCGGCCAAGGCCGCGCGGCCGGCGCCGACTTCCCTCCTCTCCCCACCCGCGCCGCCGGCACCGCCCGCACCGCCC
>NZ_JBFTMX010000045.1:0-45076 GCF_056397205.1 Massilia sp. 05N420 | reverse complement strand
CCGGGAGCACCCTCGGCCGCACCCGCGGCGACACCCCCGGCAGYGCCTCCGGCCCCCCCGCCAGCCGCCGCTCCGGCCAAGCCCAGCGACACATTTCAGTAATAAAAACACCACATACTGCGGAATTGGGGGGTGCCCGGCGCGCTTGGCATTTTTCGGTTAATCTCTGCACCTCATCTGCAGTATAAGAAAGGAAACACCGTGTCGAATCAACTAACACGCCGCCTGGCCCTGCTGGACGACGATGCCCACCGCGGCCTGCTGTTGCAGGGCCTGCGCGGCATCGAGCGCGAAACCCTGCGCGTCGACAGCCGGGGCCATCTGGCACGCACGCCTCATCCGGTGCAACTCGGCTCGGCCCTGACGAATCCGCAGATCACCACCGATTACGCCGAAACCCTGCTCGAATTCATCACCCCGGCCGAGCACGACATCGGCCTGGCGATCAACCGCCTGGACGCCATCCACCGCTACGCCTACAGCAAGCTGGGCGACGAGATGCTGTGGAGCCAGTCGATGCCCTGCGACCTGCCGCCCGAGGAAGAGATCGAGATCGCCTGGTACGGCACCTCGAACATCGGCATGCTCAAGCACGTCTACCGCCGCGGCCTGGCGCTGCGCTACGGTAAGGCCATGCAATGCATCGCCGGCATCCACTACAACTACTCGCTGCCGGAACAGCTGTGGACCCTGATCGCCCAGAGTGAGGGCATCATGGAAGAGCGCCGCCATGCACTGCGCGACTTCCAGTCCGAGAGCTATATTGCGACGATCCGCAACTTCCGCCGCTACAGCTGGCTGCTGATGTACCTGTTCGGCGCCTCGCCGGCGCTGGCCAAGGGCTTCCTGCGCGGCCGTCCGCACCAGCTCGAAACGCTGTCCGACGACACCCTGTACCTGCCGTACGCGACCAGCCTGCGCATGAGCGACCTGGGCTACCAGAACGACGCCCAGTCCGGCCTGCGCCCGCACGAGAACAGCCTGGAAAGCTACGTCACTTCGCTGATGGACGCGGTCAACCGCCCCTACCCGCCCTACGCCGAGATCGGCACCAAGAAGGATGGCGAATGGGTGCAGTTGTCGACCAATATCCTGCAGATCGAGAACGAATACTATTCGACGATCCGTCCGAAGCGCGTGATCCGCACCGGCGAGCGCCCGGTACAGGCGCTGTGCAACCGCGGCGTGCAGTACATCGAAGTGCGCTGCCTGGACGTCGATCCCTTCGAGCCGGTCGGCATCGCGCTGGAAACCGGCCGCTTCCTGGACGCCTTCCTGCTGTTCTGCGCGCTCGAGGAAAGCCCGAAGATCAATGCGATGGAAGGACAGGTCCACGCGCGCAACTTCGCCCGCACCGTGAAGGAAGGCCGCCGCCCGGGCCTGACCCTGACCCGCGACGACCAGGAAATCCCGCTGCAGGACTGGGCGCTGGAGCTGATCGAGCGCATCCGCCCGCTGGCCGAACTGCTGGACAACGAGCACAATTACAAGGGCGCCCACCTCGATTCGCTCGAAGCCCAGAAGGCCAAGGTGCTGAACCCGGCGCTGACGCCCTCGCACAAGGTGCTGGAAGCGGTGCGCGACCTCGGCTCCTTCGCCAGATTCGGCCTGCAGTTCCGGGCAATGCCCGGAACGACGATGTCAGGCCACCGCACGGAGCCCCCTTGCTCACCTTTTACAACGAACACCACGCCCAACACGCCCCGCGTCATGAATCGGAAAAGCCCGAGCGGGCCGATCTCGTCGTTGCCGAGCTGAGCCGGCGTGGCCTGGGCCAGATCGTCACGCCGCACGGGGTGCCGCTGGTGTCGCTGGAGCGGGTGCACACGCCGCGCTACCTGCACTTCCTGCGCAGCGCCTGGAGCGAGTGGCTGCACCTCGATCCGCGCAATGCCGAGCGCGACGCCCTGCCCTCGGTATGGCCGATCCGCACCCTGCGCCACGACGTCGAGCCGGACAGTTTCGCGGCCCGCCTCGGCCTCTACTCGATGGATGCAAACACCCCGCTCACCGCCGGCACCTGGGTCGCGGCCAAGACCGGCGCCGATTGCGCCGTCAACGCGGCCCACGCGCTGCGCCTCGGCGAGCACGGCAGCTTTGCGCTGACCCGTCCGCCCGGCCACCATGCGGGCGCCGATTTTTTCGGCGGCTACTGCTTCCTGAACAATGCCGCGCTGGCGGCCCAGCACCTGCTGGACGACGGCCTGCAGCGCGTCGCCATCCTCGACCTCGACTACCACCACGGCAACGGCACCCAGAGCATCTTCTACCGCCGCAAGGACGTGCTGTTCGCCTCGATCCACGCCGATCCGCGCCAGGACTATCCCTACTACCTCGGCCACGCCGACGAGCTGGGAGAGGCGGAAGGCCTGGGCTACAACATGAACCTGCCGCTGCCGCGCGGCGCCGGCGCCGCCCAATGGTTCGCGGCGCTGGAGTCGGCCTGCCTGAAAATGTCGATGTTCGCGCCGCAGGCGCTGGTGGTGTCGCTGGGCGTCGACGGCTTCGGAGGTGATCCGCGCTCGCACTTCGCCCTCGGCAGTGCCGATTTTCTGCGCATCGGCGAGCGCATCGGCTACCTCGGCCTGCCCACCGTATTCGTGTTCGAAGGCGGTTCCGTGGTGCCCGAGCTCGGCATCAACGTCGTCAACGTCCTCGAAGGTTTCGAGACGGCGGCCTGAATCCGCAACAATTGTTTAAAGAAAAAAACAAATGATTACTTGGCAATGGAGCGGCTTCGACGGCCTGACGGTCGCGCAGCTGTATGCAATGCTGGCGCTGCGCCAGGAAGTGTTCGTGCTCGAGCAGTCCTGCCTGTACCCGGACATCGACGGCCTCGACCCAGGCGCCCATCACCTGCTCGGCTGGCGCGACGCCGGCGGCAAGCCGGAACTGGTGGCCCACCTGCGCTGCCTGGCGCCGGGCGCAAAGTATGAGGAGATGTCGATCGGCCGCGTGGTCACCAGCCCGGCTGCGCGCGGCGGCGGCCTCGGTCGCGAGCTGGTGGCGCAGGGCATCGCGCTGGCGCGGCAGCTGCACCCGGGCCACGCGATCCGCATCGGCGCCCAGGCCCACCTGGAGCGCTTTTATGCCGGCTTCGGCTTCGTCACCATCTCCGAACCGTATGACGAAGACGGCATCCTCCACGTCGACATGCTGCTGGCCGCAACCTGAGGCCGACTACTGCCGACTACTTGAGGTGGCCCGACTTGGCCGGGTCCGGCATCAGGAAGGCGACCAGGCAGGCAATCGCGCACATGATGCTGACGTACCAGTAGAAATACGGCTCGTGGCCGGCTTGCTTGAACCACAGGGCCACGAATTCGGCCGAGCCGCCGAAGATGGCGTTGGCGATCGCATACGACAGGCCGACCCCGAGCGCGCGCACCTCCATCGGGAACATCTCGGCCTTGACCAGTCCCGAGATCGAGGTGTACAGGCTGACGATCGCCAGCGCGCAGAGGATCAGGACCCCGGCCATCAGCGGGCTGCCGACGCCGCGCAGTCCGAACATGATGGGCGCGGTGAAGATCGTGGCCAGGCCGCCGAAGGCGATCATCGAGGTTTTCCGGCCGATGCGGTCCGACAGCGCGCCGAAGGCCGGCTGCATCAGCATGTAGACCAGCAGGCAGACCGTCATCACGCGGCTGGCCGTGAGGGTAGTCATGCCGACCGTGTTGACCAGGTACTTCTGCATGTAGGTSGTGAARGCGTAGAAGATCAGCGARCCGCCCGCCGTGWAGCCCAGCACGGTGACGAAGGCGCGCCCGTGGTGGCGCAGCAGCGAGCCGACACTGCCGGCCTGCTCGCTCTTGCGCTCCGATTCGGTGGTGGTCTCGTGCAGCGAGCGGCGCAGGTAGAGCGAGACCAGGGCCGCGGCGGCGCCGACCACGAAGGGAATCCGCCAGCCCCATGCAACCAGTTCGTCGTGCGACAGGAACAGTTGCAGGATGCCCAGCACCAGCAGGGCCGCCAGCTGGCCGCCGATCAGGGTCACGTACTGGAAGGAGGCGAAGAAGCCCTTCCGGCCCGGCTCGGCCACCTCGCTCATGTAGGTGGCGCTGGTGCCGTATTCGCCGCCCACCGACAGGCCCTGGAACAGGCGCGCCACCAGCAGCAGCGCCGGCGCCGCCGTGCCGATCGTCTTGTAGGTCGGCAGCATCGCGATCATGAGCGAGCCGCCGCACATCATCAGCACTGAAATCATCATCGAGTTACGGCGGCCGTAGCGGTCGGCGACGCGGCCGAACAGCCAGCCGCCCACCGGACGCATGAGGAAGCCGGCGGCGAAGATGCCGGCGGTGTTCAGCAACTGGGTGGTGGGATTATCTTTCGGAAAAAACGCCGACGAAAAATACAGCGCGCAGAAGGAATAGATGTAGAAGTCGAACCACTCGACCAGGTTACCCGACGAGGCGCCGACGATGGCGAAGACCCGCTGGCGTGAGGTCAGGTCGTGGATTGCATGCGCTTCTGATGTGTCCATTGTTGTCATTGCTTCCTCCGGGATGGTCCATCGAAACCTCGGCAGCAGCTGGACGACTTCCCGGATGGGTCCGCCAAGGCCAGCGCGGCCAGGCAAACTTAGCATAATAGCTATCCGCAAATCGTGGCGCGCAGGAGAGAGGCGGCCCGATCAGAAGGTGATCACGAAGCGCGCCCCGCGCCCCACCGAACGGGCGTGGCGCACCGTGCCGCCGTTCTCGTGCACCAGGTGGCGCACCATCGCCAGGCCGATGCCGCCGCCCTGTTTCTTGGTCGTAAAGAAGGGCGTGAAGATGTGCGCGGCCAGGCCGTCCGGCACGCCGGGACCGTCGTCGCTGACTTCGATGCGCAGGCGCGCGCCGCGCACCAGGCGCGCCGTGACCCAGGCATTGCCGGGCTCGCCCTGGCCGCCGGTGGCCTCGAAGGCATTCTTCAGCAGGTTGATCAGGGCCTGCTCGAGCTGGCCGGGGTCGGCCATCAGTTCCAGCGACGCTGGTTCGACCGAGAGGCGGACCTCGCCGCCGCGCGCGCGCCAGCCCGGGCCCACCAGCGCGGCGACGCGTTCGAACAGCGCATCCAGCCGCACCCGCTCGGGCCGCGCGGCCGGCACGTTGGACAGGCTGCGGTAACTGGCCACGAAGTCGACCAGGCTGTCGGCGCGGCGCCGGATCGCGTCCAGCGCGGTGCTCAGGTCCAGGCCCACGTCTTCCGGCAGCGCGCCGCGGAATTCGCCCAGCAGGCCATAGGCCGTGTGCGACAGCGAGGCCACCGGGGTCAGCGAATTCATGATCTCGTGGGTCAGCACGTGCACCAGCTGGCGCCAGGCGTGCAGGGCTTCGGCTTCGAGTTCGCTCTCGACCGGCATCAGGGCAGCCAGGCGCTGGGCCCTGCCCTGCAGCGTGATCGAGGACACCGCCAGCAGCGCACGCTCGGTACCGCGTTCGCTGTCGAAGTCGATCAGCGCGCGGCGCTCGCCCGGCTGCGCCGCCAGCTGGCGATACAGGTCGGCCGGATCGCTGGCGCGGCCCGGCGCCACCAGCTTGCGCGCATTGCCGTTCAGCGGCGCCACCTGGCCCTCGCCGCCGGCGCCGTCGATGCGGAACAGCGCCACCGGGGTATGTTCGAGGCGGGCTTCCAGCACCAGCGCGTTGTCGACCAGGGCCTGCTGCTCGATCGGCAGGCCGGGCGCGGGCTGCAGCAGGGTGCGCTGCAGGGCGGCCAGGCCTTCCATGCAGCGCCATAGCTGCAGCAGCAGCGGCAGCGCGGCCAGCGCGCACAGCACCGCCAGCCGCGGCGACTCGTGGATGATGCCGGCGCCGAAGGCCAGCAGGGCGATGCCGAAGGCGGACAGCAGCGCGCCGGCTTTCAGCCGGCCTTCAGATGCCATGCTTGCCCAGCTTGCGGTACAGCGCGGCGCGGCTCAGGCCCAGCATGCGCGCCGCCAGGCTGATATTGCCCTTGGCCTTGTCGAGGGCGGCGGCGATGGTCTCGCGTTCCAGCGCGCCGAGGCGGAATGCGCCTTCGTCGCCATCGCCCGCGGCGGCGGCGGTGGCGACTCGCGGGGGCTCCGCCGGCGCCGGCATCGCCAGGCCGAAATCCTCGTAGCGGTACTCTTCCCCGGCCGCCAGGATCACGGCGCGCTCGCAGGCATGGCGCAGGGCGCGCACATTGCCCGGCCAGTGCCATTCGCACAGGCGCTCCAGGGCGGTGGGCGCCAGCTCGCGCACCGGGCGCCGGTACTGGTTCTCGTACAGCGACAGGTAGTGGTGCAGCAGGCCGGGCACGTCGCCGCGCCGTTCGCGCAGCGGCGGCACCCGGATCACGATGGTGTTCAGGCGGAACAGCAAGTCGGGACGGAAGCTGCCCGGATCGAACAGGCGGCGTTCATCCAGGTTCGTCGCGCTGACGATGCGCACGTCGATCGCCTCCGGACGATCGGCGCCGATCGGCGTGACTTCGCGCCGCTCCAGCGCCGTCAGCAGCTTGGCCTGGCTTGCCAGCGGCATGTTGCCGATTTCGTCGAGGAACAGGGTGCCGCCGCGCGCCGCCTGGAAGCGTCCGGCGCGGTCGCTGCGGGCATCGGTGAAGGCGCCCTTGCGGTGGCCGAACAGTTCGCTCTCGAAGGTCGATTCCGGCAGCGCGCCCATGTCGACGGCCAGGAAAGTGGCGTCGGCGCGGCCGGATGCCGCATGGATCGCGCGCGCCACCAGTTCCTTGCCGGAGCCGTTCTCGCCCAGCACCATCACATTGGCTTCGGTGGGAGCCACGCTGGCGATCATCGCCTTCACGTCGCGCATCGCGCCCGAATCGCCCATCAGGCCACTGGTAGCGCCACCGCCGGCGGCCGCGGCGCGGCGCGCCAGCGCACTGTCGACGGCGGCGGCCAGGCGCGCATTGTCCCAGGGCTTGGTGATGAAGTCGCCGGCCCCGCGTTTCAGCGCCTCGACCGCCAGCGGCACGTCGGCATAGGCGGTCATGGCGATCACGGCGGGCGGATGCGCCAGCCCGCGCAGGCGGTCGAGCACCGCCAGGCCCTCGGCGCCGTCGATGCGGCCGGGGGTGAAGTTCAGGTCGAGCAGCACCACATCGGGCAACTGCGCCGGCACGCCGGCTTCGAGCAGACCGGCCAGGCGGGCGGGATCGTCGAGCGTCGTCACCCGGCCATGCCGGCGGCGCAGCAGCATCTGGGCGGCACAGGCGACGTCGATGTCGTCGTCGAGGATCAGGATGTGGGCGGTATCGGCCATTGTCTTGCCATTCTAGCAGCAGCCAACCCGGCCGGCGACCAGCCGCGGCCACCTGTCCGCAAGCGCACATGCATAGCTGTCCGAATCCGGACAGCCAGGCACCGGACAAGCGGACAATCGGCCGAAAACAGGCCGAAACAGGCCTGGCACGGCGCTTGCAAAAGGGATCACATCATCGTTCACAGAAGCGCATCGTCATGGATCACATTCCTCCTCCCGCCGTCACCGGCGCCGCCATGGACACCGTCGTTCCCAAACGGCGCGGCCGCCTGCTGGCACGCATCGGCATCGCCGTCGCCGTGATGGCGGCGCTGGCCTGGGCCGGCTGGCAATTCGTCCCGCACGGGCTGCAGGTGGCCACGCGCGACGTGCGCCTGGCCCGGGTCGAACAGGGCGTGTTCCGCGACGACATCGTGGTGCGCGCCACCGCCGAGCCGCTGAATTCGATCATCCTTGACTCGGTGGAAAGCGGCCGCGTGGAAGAGGTGTTCGCCAAGGACGGCCAGGCCGTCAAGAAGGGGGATCTGCTGTTCCGCCTGTCGAACCCGCAGCGCAACCTGGAGCTGCTGGCGCGCCAGACCGAGTACTCGCAGCAGATCTTCAACGCGGCCAACCTGCGGGTGGCCCAGGAAGCGGTGCGCACCGACCACCAGCGCCGCCTGTCCGACCTCGAATACGCGCTGAGCCAGGCCGACAAGCAGCATGCGCGCAACAGGCGGCTGGCGGCCAAGGGCTTCATTTCCGCGGTGGCGCTGGAAGAGTCGGCCGACAAGCTGGCGCAGCAGAAGCGCGCGCTGGACGAAGAGAAGCGCGCCGTCGCCACCGAGGAACAGGTGCGCGGCCGCGCGCTGAGCCAGATGGACACCGCCCTGCACGGCCTGCAGTCCGGCCTGCAGCTGGTCAGCGCCACCGTCGACGCGCTCGCCGTGCGCGCACCAAGCGACGGCGTGCTGACCGACTTCCGCATGCTGGTCGGCCAGACCGTGCGCACGGACCAGCACATCGGCCGCATCGACGACCCGCGGCACTTCAAGCTGAGCGCCCAGGTCGACGAGTTCTATCTCAGCCGCCTGACGGTCGGCCGGATCGGCAGCGTGACCCAGGACGGCAAGACCTATGCGTTGAAGGTCGCCACCGTCTACCCGCAAATCAAGGAAGGCCGCTTCACCGCCGAGATGGTGTTTACCGACGGCCAGCCCGAAGTGATCAGCCCGGGCCAGAGCATGGACACCCAGCTGACCCTGGGCGAGCCGGCCAAGGCCATGCTGCTGCCGAACGGCGCGTTCGCGAACGACACCGGCGGCAGCTGGGTGTTCGTGGTGGGCCGCGACGGCGAAAGCGTCGCGAAGCGCAGCGTGAAACTGGGACGCCGCAACAATGCCCAGGTCGAGGTGCTGTCCGGCCTGGCCCCGGGCGAGCAGGTCATCATTTCCAGCTATACGCCGTTCGGCAAGGCCGAGCGGCTGCAATTGACGAAGTAAACTCCAACCCAACACTGAACAGAACAGGGAATCCAAGATGCTCAAACTCTCAGGCGTCAGCAAGATCCACCACGCGGGCGAAGTCCAGACCACCGCCCTCGACCGCATCGACCTCGACATCGCGGCCGGCGAATACGTGGCCATCACCGGACCGTCCGGCTGCGGCAAGTCGACCCTGCTCAGCGTGCTCGGCCTGCTGGACGTGCCGTCCTCCGGCGAATACTGGTTCGAAGGCCAGAACGTGGCCGGCTGGAGCGAGGCGCGCCTGAATGCGCTGCGGCGCGGGAAGGTCGGCTTCATCTTCCAGAGCTTCAACCTGATCGAGGAACTGTCGGTGTACGAGAACGTCGAGCTGGCGCTCGAATACACCGGCACCCCGGCGGCCGAACGCAAGCGCCGCGTACAGGAGATGCTGCAGCGCCTGGGCGTGGCGCACCGCGCCGGCCACCGTCCCTCGCAGCTGTCGGGCGGCCAGCAGCAGCGCGTGGCGATCGCGCGCGCGCTGGTGGCCGGCCCCGCCATGCTGCTGGCCRACGAACCGACCGGTAACCTCGACACCGCGCACGGCGACGAAGTCATGCGCCTGCTGCGCCAGATTAACGCCGAAGGCACGACGGTGGTGATGGTGACCCACTCGCCGGCGCATGCGGCCCAGGCCTCGCGCACCCTGCACCTGCTGGACGGCCGCGTGGTGGTCGACGCCCTGCAGGCGGCGTAAGGAGCGAAACATGAAGATCAACCTGCGGGACTTCCGCATCGGCTGGCGCCTGCTGGTCAAGGAACCGGCCTTCTCGGCGGTCGTGATCCTGGGCCTGGCGGTGGGCTTCTGCGCCTGCTTCCTGCTGCTCGGCTATGTGAATCACTCGTTGTCCTACGACCGCCATGTGCCGCAGCGCGACAACGTCTACCGTTTGATGTCGCGCTGGAACATCAGCGCCGTCGGGGAAGGCTGGAGCAACGCCGTCAGCCTGCCGGCACGCGACGCCGCCATTGCCAGCGGCCTGCCGCTGCAGGCCAGCGCCTTCCTGCAGCGCGACATCAACGTCAGGATCGGCAACCACGTACAGACCATCACGATGGCCGCGGTCGACCCGGACTTCCGCACCATCTTCCAGCCGCGGATCCTGGCCGGCGACCTTGCCTCCGCGCTGGCGCGTCCGGACGCGCTGGCCGTGAGCCGCGAAACCGCAATCAAGCTGTTCGGCACACCCGACGCGGTCGGCAAGAGCGTGCAGGTGGGCGGCCGCCCCTACCTGATCCTGGCGGTGCTGGAAGACCAGCCGGCCGCAACCACCCTGCCCTACGATGCCCTGGCCAGCACCAGTACCACGATCTGGACCGAGGAATACCGGCAGCTGGTGACGAAGAACTGGGGGTCCTCGCACGGTCCCACCTACGTCAAGCTGGCGCCGGGCGCCGACCCGCAGGCGGTGACGGAGGCGGTGCGCCGCGCCATGCTGGCCTCGAACTTCTTCAAGCAGATGACGCCGGAACAGGTGGCCTCGCTGAACGGCCACGACCTGATCGAGTTCCGCCTGGGTTCCCTGCCCGACGCCTACCTCGACCCCGACGTCAGCGAGCGCTCCGACATCCACGGCGACCGCAAGACCATCTTCGGCCTGGCCGCGGTGGCGTTGCTGATCCTGGCGCTGGCCGCCACCAACTACGTCAACCTGGCCACCGTGCGCACCCTGCGCCGCCAGCGCGAGATCGCGGTGCGCAAGGTGCTGGGCGCCAGCGCCGGCGCCGTCAGCCGCCAGTTCCTGGCCGAATCCGTGCTGGTATGCCTGATCGCCACCGCCATCGGCCTGCTGCTGGCCTGGCTGCTGCTGCCGGTGTTTGCGGACCTGGTGCAGCGCAAGCTGGACCATATGTTCACTCCCGTCTCGCTGGGCCTGTCGCTGCTGCTGGGCGTGCTGCTGGGCGTGCTGGCCGGCGCCTACCCGACCTGGTCGGCGCTGAAGGTACGCCCGACCTCGGCCCTGTCCGGGCGCGGCAACGTCGAAACCGCCGGCGGCCTGTGGCTGCGCCGCACCTTGACCGTGCTGCAGTTCGCCACCGCGATGGGCCTGACCGGCATGACCCTGGCGGTGGCCTGGCAAACCCGCTACGCCAGCAGCCTCGACCCGGGCTTCGATCCCGCACCGCTGCTGATCGTGGAAGCCCCCGACGACATGCGCAACCCGAACGTGCACGCCTTCCGCGACGCGCTGGCGCGCCTGCCGGGCGTGAGCGGCGTGGCCGAAAGCGGCACGCGGGTCACGGTCAACATGAATGGCACCTCGCTGCAGCGCGAGGGCGGCGCCCCGACCCAGCTCAACTGGCTCAACGTCAGCCCCGAGTTCTTCGGCGTGTACGGACTGAAGCCGGTAGCCGGCCGCCTGTACGACGCGGCGCGCGACACCGTCAACGACCGCGACAAGGTGGTGATCAACGAAGAGGCTGCGCACAAGCTGGGCTTTTCCAGCGCCCGGGATGCGATCGGCAAGATCATCCGGGAACCCGACGGCCAGCGCGCCAAACAGGTGATCGGCGTGGCCCCCGACATCCGCCACCGCTCGGCGCACGAACCGATGCAGGCCTACGTCTATTACGTGTCGCCGCGCACCGGCACCTTCACCATCCGCAGCGACCGCGACCTGGAGACGGTACGCCACGCGATCGAGGACATGTGGCCGCGCTGGTTCCCGAACGACGTGCTGAACGCGGAGCGCATGGACAGCATCTACGCCGGCACCTATGCCGACGACCTGCGCCTGGCCAAGCTGCTGGCCGCTTCGAGCGTGATCGCGACCGCGATCGCCGCCTTCGGCATCTACGTGCTGGCGGCCTACAGCGTGCAGCGGCGCGCCCGCGAGATCGTGCTGCGCAAGCTGTACGGCGCCGGCAATACCGCGGTGGGCGGCCTGGTGATGCGCGAATTCCTGGTGCTGATAGGCGCCGGCGCCCTGCTCGGCCTGCCGCCGGCCTGGCTGGCGATGCAGCACTACCTGGCCGCCTTCACCGAGCGCGCGCCGATCGGCGCCTGGACCATCGTCGGCGCCCTGCTGGTGGCCGGCGCGGTGGCGCTCGGCTCGACCCTGCGGCATACGCTGGCGGCGGTGCGGATCCGACCGGCGCTGGCGCTGCGCGAAGGATAAGGGCGGCATGCACATGAAAATGAACCTGCGCGATTTCCGGATCGGCTGGCGGCAGCTGGTCAAGGAGCCGGCATATTCGGCGGTGGTGGTCCTCGGCCTGGCGGTCGGCATCGCCGTGTGCTTCCTGCTGCTCGGGTACGTAGCCCATTCGTTCTCCTATGACGAGAACGTGCCGGAACGGGAGCGCGTGATGCGGCTGATGCAGCGCTGGAACGTGGCCGCAGTCGGCAACGACTGGTCCGATTCCATCAGCCTGCCGGCGCGCGACGCGGCGCTCGCGAGCGGCCAGCCGCTGCTGGCCAGCGCTTTCATCGACTACAACCTCGATGTGCGCGCCGGCGATGTCGTCGGCACGGTCATGGTGGCCCTGGTCGACCCCGACTTCCCGAAGATTTTCGCGCCCAGGGTGCTCGCCGGCGACCTGCATGCCGCCCTCACCCGGCCCGACGCACTGGCGCTGACCAGGGAGGCCGCCATCAAACTGTTCGGACGCGCCGACGTGGTCGGCAAGACCGTGCAGAACGACCGCCGGACCTATGTCGTGGCGGCGGTGCTGGCCGACCAGCCGGCCGCCACCACCCTGCCCTACGATGGGCTGGCTTCGACGTCCGGCACGATCTGGCCGTCTCTGAAGAATTTCAGGAATGCCTGGGGCGGCGTGGCTGGCCGCGCCTACCTGAAGCTGCTGCCGGGCGCCGATCCGCAGGCCGTGCTCGACGCCGTGCGGCGCGGCCTGAACCAGTCGCCGCTGGTCAGGCGCGACTACGCCGACCAGGTGGCGGCGCTCGGTGGGCGCGACCTGATCGAGTACAAGCTCGGGCCGATCGCCGACGCCTATCTCGATCCCGACCTGAAGGAAAGCTCGCAGATCCACGGCGACCGCCGGGCGATGCTGGGGCTGGCCGCGGTGGCGCTGCTGATCCTGCTGCTGGCGGCGGTCAATTACGTCAACCTGGCCACCATCCGCACCCTGGCGCGCCAGCGCGAAATCGCGATGCGCAAGGTGCTGGGCGCGTCGGCGCAGGCGGTGGCGCGCCAGTTCCTGGCCGAATCCGTGCTGGTATGCCTGATCGCCACCCTGCTCGGGCTGCTGCTGGCCTAGCTGGTGCTGCCGCTGTTTTCCGACCTGGTACAGCGCCGCTTCGACACGATGTTCAGCCCCGGCGCACTGGCGGCGGCGCTGCTGTTCGGGGTGCTGCTGGGCGTCGCGGCCGGCGCCTGGCCGACCTGGTCGGCGCTGCGGGTGCGCGCCAGCGCCGCGCTGGCCGGCCGCGGCGGCAGCGAAACCGTGGGCGGCCTGTGGATGCGGCGCTCGCTCACCGCGCTGCAGTTCGCCGCCGCGATGGGCCTGACCGGCACCACGCTGGCGGTGGCCTGGCAGACGCATTACGCCAGCACCCTCAGCCCCGGCTTCGATCCGCGCCCGCTGCTGACGCTACCCGCCGGGAACGACATGCGCGACCCGCGCATGCGCGCCTTCCGCGACGAAGTCCTGCGCCTGCCCGGCGTGGCAGGGGTGGCGGAAGCGAACATCCCGGTCACCTCCAGCAACAACATCACTTCGCTGCGCCGCGAGGGCGGCCAGGCCATCGATCTCAATCTCTACGCGGTCAGCCCGGAGTTCTTCGATGTGTATGGCCTGAAGCCGCTGGCCGGCCGGCTGTACAGCCCTGCGCTGGACCGGATCAACGAAACGGACAGGGTGGTGATCAACGCCTCGGCGGCGCGCAAGTTCGGCTTCGCCAGCCCGCAGGAAGCGGTCGGCAAGATGCTGGGAGGGAGCGACAAGGACGACCAGCAGATGCAGATCGTGGGCGTGGCGCCGGATATCCGGCACCGTTCGGCGCGCGAAGGCGAGCAGCCGAGCGTGTTCTACCTGCGCGACCGGGTGCGGATCCTGACCATCCGCTGCAGCGGGGATCCGGTGGCGGTGCGGCACGCGGTCCAGGACCTCTGGCCGCGCCACTTCCCGAACGAGGCGGTCGACGTCGTGCACATGGACCGCTTCATCGTCGACCAGTTCTATGCCGACGACCTGCGCCTGGCCAAGCTCTTGGCCGCATCGAGCGTGATCGCGACCGCGATCGCCGCCTTCGGCATCTATGTGCTGGCGGCCTACAGCGTGCAGCGGCGCGAACGCGAGATCGTGCTGCGCAAGCTGTACGGGGCGAACGGTGCGGAAGTCGGCGGCCTGGTGCTGCGCGAGTTCGCGCTGCTGGTCGGCGCCGGTGCCCTGGTGGGCTTGCCGCCGGCCTGGATCGCCCTGCAGCGCTACCTGGCCGGTTTCACGGAGCGGGCGCCGGTCGGCGCCTGGACCATCCTCGCGGCGCTGCTGCTGGCCTTGCTGGTGACGCTGGGCTCGACCCTGCGCCACACGCTGGCCGCGGTGCGGATCCGGCCGGCGCGGGCGCTGCGCGAGTGAGACGGGAACGTGGCGTCAGCAGGTGACGCCGCAGACCTTGACCAGCTCGAGGTCGAATACCAGGTCGGCGTTCGGCGGGATGCTCGCGCCGAAGCCGGAGGAACCGTAGCCGATGACGGCCGGGATCACGATGGTGCGCTTGCCGCCCACCTTCATGCCCTGCACGCCCTGGCTGAAGCCTTCGATCACGTTGGCGCCGACGATGAATTCGAAGGCCCCCTTGCCGACGCTGCTGTCGAACTGGGTGCCCTTGTTGCCGGCGGCGGTGGCGCTGTACAGCCAGCCGGTGTAATTGACCAGCACGTGGCTGCCCTTGGCCGCTTCGGCGCCGGTACCGGCAGTCTYGGCGACGATCTTGATGGTGGCGGCCGGGTTGGTCGTGTTGCCGCTGCCGGAATCGCCACCGCCGCCGCCGCAGGCGGTCAGGCTCAACATGGCGGCGAAGGCGGCGGCCAGCGGGAAGGACAGTTTCATGGTGCTCCTTGCAGAATCGGTTGAAGTTTAACTAAGGAAACTTCGACCATACCAAGGAGTCGCCATGGATGTCTATGCGAAATTTGTACGGCTTTGTCGCCAGCTTTCGGCGTGCCGGGCACTGCCCGACCCGCCCGCCCGCGCAGGCGGGGGTCCAAGTTCAAATCTCCACCTGCGTACCCAGCTCGATCACGCGGTTGGCCGGGATCTGGTAGTAGTCGGCCGCCGTGCGCGCGTTGCGCTGCATGAGCACGAACAGGTGCTCGCGCCACGGCATCATGCCCGATCCCGGCACCGAGATCACGGTCTGGCGCGCGATGAAGAAGGAGGTTTCCATCATCTCGAATTCGAGGTGCTGGACGGCGCACAGGCGCAGGATGTCCGGGATGTCGGCTTCGTCCTTGAAGCCGTAGCTGACGTTCAGCTGGAAGCAGTTGTGGCCCAGCGCGATCACCTCGACCTGTTCGGATTCCGGCACGTAGGGCTCTTCGCGGATGTGCACCGTCAGGAACACCACGCGCTCGTGCAGCACCTTGTTGTGCAGCAGGTTGTGCAGCAGGGCGTGCGGCACGCCGTCGGTTTCGCCGCGCAGGAAAATCGCGGTGCCGCCCACGCGCGTGGGCGGGCCGACGAACAGCGACTGCAGGAAGTCGTCGAGCGGGATCGCGTGCTTTTCCAGGTTCTCGAACACCAGCTCGCGTCCGCGCTTCCAGGTCAGCATGATGGTCAGCAGGATCGCGCCCAGGAGCAGCGGGAACCAGCCGCCGTGCAGCAGCTTCAGGGTGCTGGCAGAGAACAGCATCACGTCCATGACCATGAAGAGGCCGGTCGCGCCCAGGCAGACCCACAGCGGCAGGTGCCAGCGGTAGCGGATCACGAAGAAGGTGAGGAAGGTGGTGGCGGCCATGGTCGCCGTCACCGCGATGCCGTAGGCGCCGGCCAGTTTGTCCGAGGAGCCGAAGCCGACCACCGCGGCCAGCACCACGGCCAGCTGCAGCCAGTTGACGGCCGGGATGTAGATCTGGCCGATCTCGCTTTCCGACGTGTGCAGCACGCGCATGCGCGGCAACAGCCCGAGGGCGATGGCCTGCTTGGTCATCGAGAAGGTGCCGGAGATGGTGGCCTGCGAGGCGATCACGGTGGCCATGGTCGACAGCAGCACCAGCGGCAGCACGCTCCAGCTGCCGAGCTGGCGGAAGAAGGGATTCTCGAGCGCTTCCGGATGGGTGATCAGGAGGCCGCCCTGGCCGAGGTAGTTCAGGGCCAGCGCCGGGAACACGACGATGAACCAGGCGAAGCGGATCGGCTTCTTGCCGAAGTGGCCCATGTCGGCATACAGGGCTTCGGCGCCGGTAAAGGCCAGCACCACCGCGCCCAGCGCGATGAAGGCGATCATCCGCTCGCGCAGCATGAATTCGAAGGCGTGCAGCGGGTTCAGGGCCTGCAGGATGACCGGAGCCGCGACGATGTTAATGATGCCCATGATGGCCAGGGCCACGAACCAGACGACCATCACCGGACCGAAGAAGCGGCCGATGCCGGCGGTGCCGTGGCGCTGCACGCTGTACAGGATCACCAGCACCACGATGGTCAGCGGCACCACCCATTGTTCGAGGCCCGGCGTGGCCACTTCCAGGCCTTCGATCGCGCCCAGCACGGAAATCGCCGGCGTGATCACGCTGTCGCCGTAGAACATGGTGGCGCCGAACACACCGAGCAGCATCAGCACGTAGTGCCAGCGCGATGTGCGTGCCACCGAATTCAGGGCCAGCGCCATCAGGGCCATGATGCCGCCCTCGCCGCGGTTGTCGGCGCGCAACACCAGGGTCACGTACTTGAGCGAGACGATCATCGTCAGGCCCCAGAAGATCAGGGACACGATGCCCAGCAGGTTCGGGGTCGTCAGGGCCAGGCCGTGGGTGGGGTCGAAGATGGTCTTCAGCGTGTACAGCGGGCTGGTGCCGATGTCGCCGTAGACGATGCCGACCGCAGACAGGGTCAGCGCCGCGAGGCTGCTTTTCTTGTGTTGCTCACTCAAGATTTCACCGTTGCTTGTTTTGGTGCGTTGCACAATAGAATAATGAACATGGAAAGACAAGCGAAATTCCGTCTTCCAAGGCCGCTATTGTCTCAGCGAATAGGAAAATGGCAAGTCGTCAGCAGGCTCCGACGAGTTCAAGGATAATGACTTCCCCGTAACCTGTCCGCACGATCCATGAGTACCGGCATCCTGTCCGCCGCCCTTGCCTTCCTGTGCTGGGGTCTGTTTCCCTTGTATTTCCACGCCATCGGCGACGTTCCGCCCGTGCAGATCCTGGCGCACCGCATGCTGTGGTCGCTGCTGTTCCTGGTCATCGTGCTGGCCATGCGCCGGCAATGGGCCTGGCTCGAGCTGGTGCGCAAGCCGCGCGTGTTCGGCAGCTTCGTCGCCTCGGCCCTGCTGCTGAGCGTGAACTGGCTGATCTATATCTGGGCGGTCAACAACGGCCACGTGATCGAAGCCAGCCTGGGCTATTTCATCAATCCGCTGGTCAATATCTCGCTGGGCTACCTGCTGCTGAAGGAACGCCTGCGGCGCACGCAGTGGATGGCCATCGGTGTCGCCGCGCTGGGCGTGGCCTGGCTGACCTGGCAGGCCGGCACCGTGCCCTGGATCGCGCTGGCGCTGGCGCTGTCCTTCGGCGGCTACGGCCTGATGCGCAAGACGGCGGCGCTGGGCGCGCTGGAAGGCCTGTCCTTCGAGACCATGGTGCTGTTTCCGCTGGCCGGCGCCTACGTCGTCTRGCTGACCATGCACGGCCAGAACGCCTTCATCAACACCGACTCGAACACCACCCGCCTGCTGCTGATGGCGGCCGGGCCGATCACCGCGATCCCGCTGCTGCTGTTCGCCTCGGGCGCGCGCCAGATCCCCTTGTCCGTGCTGGGCCTGCTGCAATACCTGTCGCCGACGCTGCAATTCCTGCTCGGCGTGTGGATCTTCCACGAAGCCTTCACGGCCGACCGCCTGGTCGGCTTCGCGCTGATCTGGCTGGCGCTGGCCCTGTTCGCAGCCGAAGGCCTGCTGCGCCGCCCGGCCGCCGCGGCAAAAGCCTGAATAATTCGGGGTCAGAGCACTTTTTCGAGCAATTTCCTGAATTCGGGGTCAGAGCACATTATCAGGCCGGCTTCCGAGTGACGCCCAGCCGAAAATGTGTTCTGACCCCGATTTTTTACAGTATCCTGTCGTCCTCTCAACGCATTACTCAATTACTACATGGCCAATTACGTCTACACCATGAACCGCGTGGGCAAGATCGTCCCACCGAAACGCCAGATTCTGAAGGACATCTCGCTGTCCTTCTTCCCGGGCGCGAAGATCGGCGTGCTGGGCCTGAACGGCTCCGGTAAATCGACGCTGCTGAAGATCATGGCCGGCATCGACACCGATATCCAGGGCGAAGCGCGCCCGATGCCGGGTCTGAACATCGGCTACCTGCCGCAGGAACCGCAGCTGGATCCGGAAAAGACCGTGCGCCAGGAAGTGGAAAGCGGCCTGGGCGAAGCCTTCGAAGCGCAGGCCAAGCTGGAAGCCGTGTACGCCGCCTATGCGGAAGAAGACGCCGATTTCGACGCCCTCGCCAAGGAGCAGGAGCGCCTGGAGTCGATCATCGCCGCGGCCGACGGCGGCAACCTGAACCTGCAGATGGAAATGGCCGCCGACGCGCTGCGCCTGCCGCCGTGGGACCAGAAGATCGGCGTGCTGTCGGGCGGTGAAAAGCGCCGCGTGGCGCTGTGCAAGCTGCTGCTCTCGAAGCCGGACATGCTGCTGCTGGACGAGCCGACCAACCACCTGGACGCCGAATCGGTCGAGTGGCTGGAGCAGTTCCTGCTGCGCTTCCCGGGCACCGTGGTCGGCATCACCCACGACCGCTACTTCCTCGACAATGCCGCCGAATGGATTCTGGAACTGGACCGCGGTTCGGGCATCCCATGGAAGGGCAATTACTCGTCCTGGTTGGACCAGAAGCAGGCGCGCCTGAAGCAGGAAGAAGCGACCGAATCGGCGCGCCAGAAGGCGCTACAGAAGGAACTCGAATGGTCGCGCCAGAACCCGAAGGCCCGCCAGGCCAAGTCGAAGGCCCGCCTGGCCCGCTTCAACGAGCTGAGCGAATACGAATACCAGAAGCGCAACGAGACCCAGGAGATCTTCATCCCGGTCGCGGAACGCCTGGGCAACGAAGTCATCGAGTTCAAGAACGTCAGCAAAGCCTTCGGCGACCGCCTGCTGATCGACAACCTGTCCTTCACCGTGCCGCCGGGCGCGATCGTCGGCATCATCGGCCCGAACGGCGCCGGTAAGTCGACCCTGTTCAAGATGATCGCTGGTAAGGAGCAGCCGGACAGCGGCGAAGTCGTGATCGGCCAGACCGCGAAGGTGTCGCTGGTCGACCAGCACCGCGACGAGCTGGCGAACAACAAGACCGTGTTCGAAGACGTCACCGGCGGCGCCGACATGCTGAGCGTCGGCCGCTTCGAAATGCCGTCGCGCGCCTACCTCGGCCGCTTCAACTTCAAGGGCGCGGACCAGCAGAAGGTGGTCGGCAACCTGTCGGGCGGCGAACGCGGCCGCCTGCACCTGGCCAAGACCCTGCTGCAAGGCGGCAACGTCCTGCTGCTGGACGAACCGTCGAACGACCTCGACGTCGAAACCCTGCGCGCGCTCGAAGATGCGCTGCTGGAATTCGCCGGCAGCGTGATGGTGATCTCGCACGACCGCTGGTTCCTGGACCGTATCGCAACCCACATCCTGGCCTTCGAGGGCAACTCGCAAGTCACCTTCTTCAACGGTAACTATCAGGAATACGAAGCCGACAAGAAGAAACGTCTGGGCGAGGAAGGCGCGAAGCCGAAGCGTATCCGCTACAAGCCGCTCAGCGCTTAAGCTAACTGCGTCGAATCAGTAGTATTTGCGCCACAAAAGCTCCCTACGGGGAGCTTTTTTTCGTCCGCAAACAGGTGCGGACGACGTTTTGGGCCATGCTGGCGCTTGATTGTCGCAGTGCGCGCGCCGCAATTTTCGCGCGGAAATGGATCGGCCCTATGCACATCTCATGTGTAGAATCGGGCGTCCTTGAGATCGGCTCACGCCACGATCATTCATGACACGTTACCGCGATAACCGCGTTCCCGGCATGACCTACTTTTTTACGGTACGGCTGCTGGACCGGAATAGCACTTTGCTGACAGACCATTTCTCGGCGTTTGGCGAAGCCATGCGCCAGGCACGGATCCGCAAGCCCTTCCACGTCGATGCCTGGGTAGTATTGCCCGATCACGCCCACGCGATCTGGACCCTGCCTCCCGGCGACCACGATTGCGCCACCCGCTGGCGCGCGGTCAAGATCGCCTTTTCGAAGGCCCTGCACAAGACCGGACTGGCACTGGCCGGCGCGGCCGACGCCACGATCTGGGAACGCCACTACCGCGACTACCGCGTCGGCGACGACGACGAGTACGCGGCCCTGGTCGACTACGTGCACAGCAACCCGATGCGGCACGGCTTCTGCCAGCAGGCGGCCGAGTGGCCGTGGTCTTCGCTGCACCGCTTCGTCGCCGCCGGCTTCGATGCGCCGCAGCCGCCGCTGGCGCCACCGCCCTGGATGCCGCCGCTGCATGCGCCGGCGCGGGCGCCGCTCTGAGCGGCGCACAATAAAAAAACGGAGCCCGAAGGCTCCGTTCTTACCCTGGGAACTGCAACTACAAGTTTAGAAGTTGTAGTGCGCGCCAACAGTCCACACGTTCGACTTGGCGCCGATATCCTTCTCCTTGCCATAACGCTCGTATTCGGCGGTCAGGGCAACTTGCTGGTTCAGCTTGTACTGCACGCCCAGGGCACCGTAGGCGCCGGTATCGTTGCTCGACAGGTTCAGGCCGGCGGTGTTCAGCTTGCGCTCGCTGTGTTCGACACCGACTTTGCCGTATGCCGAGAACTGCTCGTTGATCGGCATGGTCGCCTTGGCAGCCACGTAGTAGCTGCTGCCCTTGGTGTTGCCGTTAGCGAAGGTGTTGGTACCGAAATCGGTGTAGCCGGCTTCAGCAGCCCAGGTGCGGTTGAATTCGTAGCCGCCGTAGATCTTGCCGTTGGCCTTGTAGTCGTCCAGCTGCTTGTTCTTGGCGGAGCTGACACCGACGCCAACGTAGGCGTGCGGGTTGTCGGTGAAGTTCTGGGCTTGTGCTGCGGACATGGCGGCGGCGCCTGCGATCAGTGCAACGATGAGCTTTTTCATATTCGGCATCCTTTATCTGGTTCGTCTGATTCGCGATGTAAAGTGCATCGCGATGTAGCCAAGATAACAGTGCCAAATCCTCAAGTCAGTGCCCATTTCGTAAGAACTGTAATCAGATGTAACTTAATGACCCATTATTCAGTAATAAAATGGGCGATATTGACAGCAGTTGCCTAGAAATTAGGCGATGTAACGAAAAGTGAGGTTGAGCCTGGGTCCTGTCGGTTTTGCAGTCTTGTTGATGCCGTGCAGCCAGTGCTGCTGGAGAGCACCGGCCATCAGCAGCAGGTTGCCGTCCGCGAGATCGAATTTGACGGTGCATTTGCTGCGCTTGTGGCGCAGGATGAAGGTCCGGGCGGCGCCGTAGCTGAGCGAGGCGATGACAGGTTGCGGGCCCAGTTCCGGCTCGTCGTCGCTGTGCATGCCCATGCTGTCGCCGCCGTCGCGGTAATGGTTCAGCAGCACGCTGTTGTAACGGTGGCCGGTGGCGGCTTCGACTGCGCCGCGCAATTGCTCGAGCAGCGGCGTCATCGGCAGCGGTTCGAGGCGCAGGCCGGAATAGGTATAGCTGGCCTCGCCATACCAGGCCGTCAGGCGCGGCTGCAGGTGGCGCTTGCCGTACACGACGATGGTTTCGTGGCGCCAGGCGGTCTCGCGCAACAGGCGCGCGAAGACCTCGGCATTCGGGATCGGCAGGGGCAGCCGGGACAGCAGCGCCAGCTCGCCATCCTCGATCGGAATCGGCTGCAGGCCGGCATCAAGAGAAAACAGGTCCATCGAGACAATACGACAATGTGAAAGCTATGATGGCGGGATCCCATCGACAGGACATTTTCGCATGAACAAACGCCAGTTCCTCGGCGCGGCGGCAGCGGCCGGCGCCTTCCCGCTCGCCGGCCGGGCCGCCTCCACCTCCCTGCCGGCACTGCCGGACGGACCGGCCCTGCTGACGGTCACCGGCGCGCTCGCCCACAGCAACCGCGGCCCCTTCGACCCGGTGCTCGACCAGATGATGCACAAGCACGGGGTCGGCTTCCGCAAGGCCTGGGTGTTCGACGAGGCCGCCCTGCGCGCCCTGCCCGCGCTCACGATCCGCCCGACCCTGGAATACGACGGCAAGACGCATGCGCTGCGCGGTCCGCTGCTGACGGACGTGCTGGCGCGCGCCGGCGCCAGGCTGGAGGACAAGACGGTGCTGGTGCTGCGCGCGGTGGACGGCTACAACGTCGAGCTGCCGCTGGCGCAGGCGCGCGCACGGCGCTTCATCCTCGCCACGCACGTGGATGGGAAACCGATGCCGCTGGGGGGATTGGGACCGCTATGGGCGGTGTATGACGCCGACCGGGTGCCGGAGATGGCCGCGCTGCCGCTGCCGCAGCGCTTTGCGGCTTGCCCTTGGGCTTTGTATCACGTTGAAGTGCGCTGACGCGTCATTCCCGCTTTCGCGGGAAGGTCGGTCAGGCGTAGGCTTCCGCCAGGCTCATCACACGCGGCGTGACGGTAATGCCGAAGTTACCAAACAAAGTATCCAGCGCCGCCAGGTTGCCGGTGCATTCCTCCATCTTCCAGCCCTTGAACAGATCGGTGCCGTCTTTCTGGAAGTGCAGGTCGAGCACCTTGCCTTTGTCTTTATGGATATAGCTCTGCTGGAAGGTATTCTGGAAACCAAGTTCCTGCAGCGCAGCCAGCACGGCATTCGGCGGATTGTCGGGGTCGGTGGCCAGGAAGACGCCGAAGGTCTTGCCCGGCGGTTTGGCGGCGACATCGACTTCGTAAATGCCCGGCGCTTTGGTGACGCTGGTACTCTTCAAAAACAGCATGCGATCCTCCATGGTCGTAGGTTGCCCAGCTTATTGCACTATGGGAACTTTGTCGACGGAACGATGTTGAATTTTTGCTCTAGTGCAACAGCAGACCGACCGCGCTGCCCGCGACCAGGGCGCCGCAGGCCAGCATGCCGATGACGAAACCGGCTTCGCGCTTGCTCGGATCGCGGTAATAACCCAGCGCGTACAGGACGCGTCCCAGGCACCACAGCAGGCCGCCGGCCGCCGCCCAGGTATCGCCCAGATACGTCCCGCACAGCCACAGCGGCGCCAGCACCAGCGGCAGCTGCTCGAGGGTATTGGCCTGTACTCGTTGCGCGCTCTGGAAGGGCAAGGGGCCGTCCATGCCGGGCGCCGGCACTTTGTATTTTGCCCTTGCCACACCGGCCATCACGCCGGTCCAGAAATAGACGCCGAGCACGGCCAGCGTGGCCCACGCGGTCAGATGCATGTCACCTTCTCCATGAATAAGAAAAACTTATGCTTAATATCAGGCCCGGCCAGCGTGCTTGCGCCGCGCGAGGTCCCAGGTAGCGCCGGCCAGAGCTTCGTAGAGCACGCCGGTGGCCGGGTCCCAGTCCTCGACGGCGGCCTGCTGGCGCGCCACGGTGGCGGCGTCGCCACGCGCGATCGGTCCGGACAGCGCGGTCTCCGCTCCCAGCCGGAACACATTGGCCAGGGTCTCGGTGGCCAGCGGCCGCGCCAGTTCGCGCGCCACGTCCTCCGGAATCCCGGCCGCCTGCCAGGCGCGCAGGGCGGCGTCGAGCACCGTGGTGAGGTAGTTCGAGGCGAACACCGAAGCCGCGTGATACACGGTCTTGGCGCTGGCATCGATCGCCACCATGCGCGCGCCGATGCTCGCAAAGGCCGGGTTCAGCACTGCCAGCGCATCGGCGTCTCCTTCGACGCCGCAGAAGGTGCCGTCGAAAGCCTCGGCCACCTGGCGCGGATCGGCGAAGCTGCGCACCGGGTGCACGCTGGCGGCCACGGCGCCGGCGGCGCGCAGCGGCTCCAGTTCAGTGGAGGCCTTGGCGCCGCTGCAGTGGAACACCACCGCGCCCTCCCACCCGCCACGTGAAGCCAGCAGGCGCGCGACCTCGCCGATGCTGTCGTCGGATACGGCCAGCATCCACGCGGAAGCCGGACGCAGCGCCTCGGACGACGCGACGGCGCGACCGGCGCCGATGAAATCCACCGCCGCCTGCGCGCTGGCCTGGGAGCGGGCCAGCACATCCTGCACCTCGAATACGCCGCGTCGATAAAACAGGCGGCCCAGCGCGCGGCCGACGTGGCCGCCGCCGACGATGTTCAGGGTGGCTGTCATCAGAAGCGCGAGCCGGGCTGGCGCAGGAATTCGATCTCCTCCGGCGTCGATGCGCGGCCGAGGATCTCGTTACGGTGCGGGAAGCGGCCGAAGCGTGCGATCACGCCACGGTGGCGGTGCGCATAGTCGAGCATCTCGTCGAAGCCCGGGTGTTCGGCGGCCAGGTTGGTGAACAGCTCGACCGCGCGCTCCTGCATGTACGCATCCTCGGCATGCTCGAAGGGCATGTAGACGAAGGCGCGCTGCAGGGGCGGCAACTCCTTGTGCGCGCCGCTGTCGACCAGCTGGCGCGCGCAAGCCAGGGCCAGCGTATCGCCGGCGAAGGATTGCGGCGTATTGCGCCAGGCATTGCGCGTGAACTGGTCGAGCACCAGCAGGCGCGCGAGCACGCCTTGCGGTCCTTCTGCATCCCACTCGCGCAGGCCGCCGGCGATGGCCTGGTCGATGGCCGTGCCGAAGCGCTGCCTGATCCGGTCGTCGAAAGCGTCGCTCTTGACGAACCATTCGCGGCGCGGTCCGCAAGCAATCTCGCTGCCGGGGGGACCGAACCAGAAATCGAGTACTTCCTGGGCTTTCATCTTGTTTTCCATATCAGTTGCGGGCGTGCGAGAGCAGGAAGCCGTCCACGCCTTCGAAGTTCGACAGTTCCGTGGCCAGCGACGACAGCGGCGCGCCGGCGTGGTTGGCCAGCGCCAGCGCCACGAAGCGCCACTCCTGGCAGCCCTTGTCGCTGCCGATGGTGAGCGAGCCGCCGGCGATCTCGTAGCCGCGGTTCAGGGCCTGTTTGCGCAGCTCGTTTTCCTGCGGACGCACGCCGGGCTTGAAACGCAAGGTCACGGCCACCGCCTGGCGCGACGGCAGCGTACTCACCGCGCGGTTCAGGTAGATCATGATCATGGCCGAGAAAAAGGCCAGGCCCATCGCCGCCATGTAGAAGCCGACGCCGACCATGATGCCGATCACCGACGAGGCCCAGATCGAAGCGGCCGTCGTAAGGCCGCTGATGTTGAAGCCCGAGCGCATGATCACGCCGGCGCCGAGGAAGCCGATGCCGGTGACCACGCCCTGGATCACGCGGGTCGGATCGACCAGCGCCACCGCGGCGCCATGTCCGCCATACCAGGAGTTCGGATAACCGGCGATGACGGTCAGCGCGCACGAGGCCATGCACACCAGGCCATAGGTGCGCATGCCGGCCGCGCGCCCGTGATAGGAGCGCTCGTAGCCGACCATCAGGCCCAGCAGCAACGCGCCCAGCAGGTGCAGCAGCACCAGGGCGTTGGTCAGCAGCTCGGCATGCGACCAGTAGGCCCGGATCACCTCGGACACGGTCATCACCGGGTCGTGCACGACGGTTGGATTCAAGGCTGCTTCTTCCTCACCAGCTGCTTTTCGAAAGCGGCATCGTTCTTGGTGATGCGCTTTTCGGGCTGCGGTCCGAGGCCGTCGACGAATTTCACGAAGTCGTCCAGCTCCATCGGTGGGCACAGCGGCGGCGCGCCGGCCTTCTCGGACAGGAAGAAGTGGCCGTCACCGGTACGCGCCATCGAATAGGTGGTGGTGCCGGTGCGCCTTTTCAGGCGCTCGACGGCGGCGCTGGCGCGGGTGGAACGGACGCCGGCCGCCATCTCAGATCTCCTTCGTACGCAGTTCGAGCCAGTCGCGCGCGGCGCCGTCGACCAGCGGCAGCAGGCGCGCACGCACGCTGCGGTGGTAGTCGTTCAGCCACGCGACCTCGTCGCCGCGCATCAGGGTCATGTCGATGCAGCGGGTGTCGATCGGGCACAGGGTCAGCGTCTCGAAGCCGAGGAATTCGCCGAACTCGGTGTTCTCGACCACCTGGGCCAGCACCAGGTTCTCGATGCGGATGCCCCAGCGGCCCGGGCGGTAGATGCCCGGTTCGTTCGAGGTGATCATGCCCGGCTCCATCGCCGTGTGCGGCTCCGGCATGGCGGTCGGCGAGATCACCTGCGGGCCTTCGTGCACGTTCATGAAGTAGCCGACGCCGTGGCCGGTGCCGTGGCCGTAGTCGATGCCGGCGGCCCAGATCGGTGCGCGCGCCAGGGCGTCCAGCATCGGTCCCTTGGTACCGCGCGGGAAGCGCGCCACCGACAGGTTGATCATCCCCTTCAGCACCAGGGTGAAGTCGCGCTTCTGCGCGGCGGAGGGCGTGCCGACCGGGACCACGCGGGTGATGTCGGTGGTGCCGCCCAGGTACTGGCCGCCGGAGTCGATCAGCAGCAGGCCGTCGCCTTCGATGGTCGCGCAATTCTCCGGGGTGGCGCGGTAGTGCATGATGGCGCCGTTGGCGTTGAAGCCGGCGATGGTGCCGAAGCTGGGGCTGACGAAGCCCGGACGGCGCGCACGCGCGGCCGTGATCTGCTCGTCGATCATGACTTCGGTGAGCGGCGCGCGCTTCGGATCCGAAAGTTGCGCTTCGAGCTGAGCGAAGAAATCGCACAGGGCGGCACCGTCCTGCTCCATGGTGTCGCGCACGTGATCGGCTTCGGCCGGCAGCTTGCGCGATTTGGCGAAGGTGGTCGGATTGATCGCTTCCACCACGCGCACGTTCGCGGGCACGGCGGCGCGCATGCCGGCGGTGACGCGGCGCGGATCGAGCAGCAGGCTGGAGCCGGCCGGCAGCGCCTGCAGGGCCTGGACCGCCTGCTCGTAGGGGGCGACGCGCACGCCGTCCCGCTCGAGACGCTCGCCCAGCGCGGCCGGGACCTTGCCCTCGGCGACGAAGATGGTGGCGCCGGACGGTTCGACCAGCGCATGCGCGACGAATACCGGGTTGTAGCTGACATCTGCGCCGCGCAGGTTGAACAGGTAGCCGATGTCGTCCAGGGTCGAGATGAAGTGGCGCTCGGCGCCGAGTTTCGCCATCGCGTTGCGGACGGCGTGCAGCTTGTCGGCGCGCGCCATGGTGGCGTACGGCGCCTCGTGTTCGTAGAGCGGGGCCAAAGGCAGGCCCGGACGCTCGCTCCAGATCTCGTCCAGCAGGTCGAGGTCCGTGCGCAGATGGATGCCGCGCGCCTTCAGCGCGTCTTCCAGCAGGCGCGCCACGGCCAGGCCCAGCACGCGGGCGTCGACGGCGACGGTCTGGCCCGGCTGCATGGTCTCGGCCAGCCAGTCGATGTGCAGGAGGCTGGCGCCCGAAGGGATCTTCATCAGGCGGATCTCGGTGCCCGCCAGTTCCTGCTCCGCCTGGGTGTAGTAGCGGCCGTCGGTCCAGACGCCGGCGAAATCGCCGGTGGCGATGAAGGTGCCGACCGAGCCGGTGAAGCCCGACAGCCATTCGCGGCCCTTCCAGCGGCCTGGCAGATACTCGGACAGGTGGGGATCGGCGGAAGGAACGATGAAGGCGTCGACCTGGTGGCGCGCCATTGCGGCGCGCAGTTGGGCAAGGCGTTCGGCGCGCTGGCTGGTGGTGTCGTTTGCTGGCTGATTGGCTGGCATATTTGCTGGCATGTTGGGGATGCGGGTGTGTTGTGGATTCTCCAAGCTGCGTATGATACGCCCCTCCGTCAGGATGTGGCGCAGTCGGCAGCTGCGCCAAGCCAAGAGGAACACCGTCCGCGGCATTCTGACGGATAATCGAAGCTGCATTCTTTTTCTCACAATAAACCATGCAAGAACAGGACTTTCATTACACCCGCGCCCGCGAACTCCTCGCCCGCGCCGAGGAACTCGTCAGCGCCGATACGGTGCAAGCCGCCGTGCGGAACGTCGCCGAGGTGCTGAACCAGCGCTTCGACACCGACGCCACCGGCGAATTCCCGCTGGTGCTGGGCGTGATGGGCGGCGCGGTGGTCTTCACCGGCCACCTGCTGCCCCAGCTGAGCTTCCCGCTCGAATTCGACTACATCCACGTGACCCGCTACGGCGACCTGGACCGCGGCGGCGAAGTCGTGTGGAAGGTGATCCCGCGCCAGAACGTGGCCGGCCGCACCATCATCGTGGTCGACGACATCCTCGACGAAGGCGAGACCCTGGCCCACGTGAAGCAGCGCCTGCTCGACATGGGCGCGGCCGAAGTGATCCTGGCCGTATTCGCCGACAAGGAACTGGGCCGCGCCAAGCCGGTGCAGGCCGATATCGTCGGGCTGACCATCCCGAACAAGTTCGTGGTGGGCTTCGGGATGGATGCGCATGGTTACTGGCGTAACCTGCCGGGCTTGTGGGTAATCAAGGAAGAGGACAAGCAGGTGGAGGAAGAACCACCTGCGGCGTAATCAAGGTCATTCCCGCGAAAGCGGGAACGACGTTCATTTGATGCACAAGCGCTCCCGAGCCGCCTGATACTGCGCCTTCAGCCGCTCCACCATCTCCGCCACCGTCGGCACGTCATCCATCAGCCCCACACCCTGGCCCGCGCCCCAGATGTCGCRCCAGGCCTTGGCGCTGCCGGAACCAAAACTCATCTTGCTCTTGTCCGACACCGGCAGGTTCTCCGGATCCAGCCCGGCCGCCACGATCGATTTTTTCAGGTAGTTGCCGTGCACGCCGGTGAACAGGTTGGTGTACACGACGTCCGCCGCGGCGGAGCCCACGATCGCCTCGCGGTAGGCATCGCTGACGTTCGATTCCTTCGTCGCCAGCCAGCGCGAACCGATGTAGGCGAAGTCGGCGCCCATCGCCTGGGCCGCCAGGATGGCGTCGCCGGTGGCGATCGAGCCGGACAGCGCGATCGGGCCATCGAAGAATTTGCGCACCTCGCCCACCAGCGCGAACGGCGACAATGCGCCCGCATGGCCGCCGGCACCGGCCGCGACCAGGATCAGGCCGTCGACGCCCGCCTCCAGCGCCTTCTCGGCGTGGCGGATCGAGATCACGTCGTGCATCACGATGCCGCCGTAGGCGTGCACCGCGTCCATCATCTCCTGCGGCGGCGCGCGCAGCGAGGAGATGATGATCGGCACCTGGTGCTTCACGCAGACCTCGACGTCATGCGCCAGGCGGTCGTTCGACTGGTGGACGATCTGGTTGACGGCGATCGGCCCGACCTTCTTATCCGGATGCGCTTCCTGGTAATCGCCCAGCTCGCGCTGCAGGTCGGTCAGCCAGACGTCCAGCTGCTCGGCCGGGCGTGCGTTCAGCGCCGGGAAGGAGCCGACGATGCCGGCCTTGCATTGCGCGGCGACCAGCGCGGGGCCGCTGGCGATGAACATCGGCGACGCGATGACGGGTAAGGAAAGGTCTTGCAGGACGGTAGGCAGCGCCATGGATATTCTCGCGGATGGGGTTGATCGGACCAGTTTTCCGATTATAGGGTCAAAAAAGCACGATCGTGCTAGATCCTCGGCTCTAATTCCGGCACTCAACTGTCCAGCAGCAGGTCGCCCTGCAGCCGCGCCGCGCCGGCCTTTTCCAGCGCCTGCGCCGCCCAGCGCGCCAGTTCGGCGGCCGGACGCGGCAGGAAGCGGCCACGCGCCAGCACCAGCAGCGGCACGGTCCCGAACAGGGCTTCCACCTCGGCCAGCGGCATGCTGCGGCGCTCCAGCAGCAGGAATTTCAGCAGCACCTTGACGGCATTCTCGGCGTTGCGCACCGGATCGGCAGCCAAATAATCAAGGCGGCCGTAAGCCCGCTGCAAAGCGGCGTCGACATCGGCAAACGGCGCACCATGGCCGGGAATGACGAGACCTGGCCGCAACGAGGCGATCAGGTCGAGCGTGGCCCTCACCTCGTCGAAGCCAGGCTCGCCCGCCAGTTCAGGAAAAATCACCCCGAAGCCGTTCTGCCACAGGGCGTCGCCGGCGATCAGGATGCCCTCTTCTTCGCACCAGAACAGCAGCGCGTGCGGATCGTGGCCGGGCGCGGCCAGTGCCTGCCACTGCAAGTCTCCCATGATCAGCGCATCGCCGGGCGCGATGGTCTCGTCGACGCTGAAGCGCGTGCATTGCTGGCCGGTGGCGCGGTAGCTCAGCGCCTCCTCGTCCCAGGCCCGGACCTTGTCGGCTTCGGCGACCGGAATCGCGATGCGGCAAGCGAAGGCGTCCTTCAAGGCCGCGTTGCCGCCGCAGTGATCCGAATGCAGATGGGTGTTGACGACGCGGTCCAGCGGGCGGCCGTCCAATGCGTGCCGCACCAGCGCCAGGGTTTGATCGGCATGCGTGACGTAGCCGCTGTCGACCAGGGTCGTCCCGGCGCGACCGCTGAACAGGATGTTGTTGGCGGACAGCCAGCCGCGCTCGAACACCCGCATCGAGGCCGGCAGCCGCATCACTCGAAGAGCTGCGCTTCGCGGCGCCGGATTTCGGCCCACACGGCGCGCTTGTAATCGTCGTCGGCGCGGCCCCAGGCGACGATCTCGTCGATGGTGCGCATGCAGCCTTCGCACAGGCCGGTCGAGGGGACCATGCGGCAGATGTTGATGCAGGGGGATGGGACGGGGGTTTGCTGTTCCGGATTCATGGTCATGCTGAAGCTTTCTCGATCTTGCCTGCCAGTTTGGCATTGAAGCGCGCCGGATCGATCACGACGCGCTCGTGGATGCCTTCGCAGATGCGTTCGACGTCATCCCAGGCTTCGACCCTGAAGCGCACGCGGCGGCCGTCGACCTCGAGGACCTCGCCCTTCACGTGCAGGGTCATGCCGGGCGGGGTCGGCGCCACGTGCTGGAAGCTGACCATGGTGCCCAGGCTCTGTTCGTTCGGCCAGTCCATATAGGGCATCATGCCGTGCAAACAGGCAAGTTCCATCATCCCGACCATATAGCCGGTAGCGAGCACGTCCGGCATGTCGAGGCAGAATGGAGTATCGTGGTAGAGCTGAGGCACCGTGGCGCGTGCAGGTACCGTGTAGTACCACTCGAAGCGGATGCCGGGCTGAAATTCGGGACGCATGGTGGGCAGATTAACGTATCCGGACGAATCGCGCTTGACCAGAAAGCTCATGGGCGTAGAGTTCGACCCTTTGGCCCGCACAGTAAGGTTGATGCAAGTTTGCCGACCAAGACTGAGAACCCGGCCATGGCGCCGACAAAGGAGGGCTGATGTCCCTAAGTAATAAATTGCTGGCGCAAATGCGCGCCGCGACCCGTTCCCTGATGCGCCGCGGCCCGTCCGTGGCGCGCACCGTGATGCGCGAATCGATCAAGACCGCCTCCAGCATGCACCCGGCGGCAAAACAGAAAGCGGCCTCGAACCAGATGAGCTTTGATCCCGTCTCCGACATGTTGGCCGACCTGAGCCGGATCGGCCAGTCGGTCAATCCCTTCAATGTGCCGCCGCTGTCCACCGGCGCGGCCGCGATCGGCCTGCCCGGCCACTTCATCGACGGATCGTTCACCGCCGACGCCGGCACGCGCGACTACAAGCTCTACGTGCCGAGCACCTATGCCGGCCAGCCGTCTCCGCTGCTGGTGATGCTGCACGGCTGCACCCAGAATCCGGACGACTTCGCGCTCGGTACCGGCATGAACGTGCTGGCCGAGGAGTGGAATTGCCTGGTCCTGTATCCGGCCCAGTCGCAGCAGGCCAATGCCCACCGCTGCTGGAACTGGTTCAATGCGATCGACCAGAAGCGCGACCAGGGCGAGCCGTCCATCATCGCCGGAATGACGCGCGACATCATGGCGCGCTACGTCGTCGATCCGCAGCAGGTGTACGTGGCGGGGCTGTCGGCCGGCGGCGCGATGTCGGCCATCATGGGCACCCTGTATCCGGAGCTGTATGCGGCGGTGGGCGTGCATTCCGGCCTGCCTTTCGCGGCCGCGCACGACCTGCCGACGGCGATGGCCGCCATGAAGGGCGATTTCCGCCGTCCGAAAAGCGGCAAGGTGCGCGAGCTGCCGATCATCGTGTTCCACGGCGACCAGGACACGACCGTGCACCCGGCGAATGGCGAAGAATTGATCCGGCGCCGGCGGCGCCATGCGGCCGAACAGGTCGCGGTCGAGCCGGGCCAGGTGCCCGACGGCCACGCCTACACGCGCACGGTGCACCGTCATCCGGACGGGACGATTCATGCGGAACACTGGCTGGTGCACGGCTTCGGCCATGCCTGGTCGGGCGGCGATGCGCGCGGCAGCTATACCGACGGCAAAGGCCCGGACGCGAGCCGCGAAATGATGCGCTTCTTCCGCACCCGGCGCTGACGATGCAGGCCTTAAACCTTCCCGGACGACGCCTGTTGCTGTTGCGCGATATGCTGGCCCAGGCAGGCCGGACACCAGCAGCCGGGCAAGGGCTGTTCCGCGCCGGATTGCGCGACGGGAACCGGTACGACCGGCGGCAAGGCGGTGCACCAGCACGGGCCGTCGTCGCCGTCCACCATGGCGCAGCCGAAGGCGGCGCCGCAACGTGTACAAATGCTCATGCGCCCACCTTAGCCGCATGGGCCGGAAAATACAACAAGCTGCCTTTATAATGCGCACTGCGACGGGCCATTGCCTGTAAAATCTCGCAAATTCTTTTTGGACCCCCAATGAACGCTACGCTGAGCACAATGACGGGCGACGACCAGAAGAACGACCTGACTGCGGTCTCGCCGCAGATCAAGGCGCAGATCCTGGCCGAAGCACTTCCCTATATCCGCAACTTCCACGGAAAAACCATCGTCATCAAATACGGTGGCAACGCGATGACCGACGAACGCCTGAAACACGGGTTCGCGCGCGACGTCATCCTGCTGAAGCTGGTCGGCATGAACCCGGTGGTGGTGCATGGCGGCGGTCCGCAGATCGACAACGCCCTGAAAAAGATCGGCAAGCAGGGCACCTTCGTGCAAGGCATGCGCATCACCGACGAAGAAACCATGGAAGTGGTCGAGTGGGTGCTGGGCGGCGAAGTCCAGCAGGACATCGTCATGCTGATCAACCACTACGGCGGCCAGGCGGTCGGCCTGACCGGCAAGGACGGCGGCCTGATCCGCGCACGCCGCATGGCGATGCCGGACAAGGAAAAGCCGGGCGAATTCCTCGACATCGGCTTCGTCGGCGAAATCGAGGCGATCAATCCAGCCGTGGTCAAGGCCCTGCAGGACGACGCCTTCATTCCGATCATCTCACCGATCGGCTTCGGCCAGGATGGCCAGGCCTACAACATCAATGCCGACGTCGTCGCCGGCAAGATCGCGGAAATCCTGAAGGCCGAAAAGCTGATCATGATGACCAACATCGCCGGTGTGCAGGACAAGCAGGGCAATCTGGTCACCGACCTGTCGGCGCGCGAGATCGACGAGATGTTCGCGGACGGTACGATTTCCGGCGGCATGCTGCCGAAAATCTCGTCGGCACTGGACGCCGCCAAGTCCGGCGTCAATACCGTGCACATCATCGACGGGCGCATCGAACACAGTTTGTTGCTGGAAGTCTTGACCGAACAGGCCTTTGGCACTATGATCCGGTCTCACTGAAATTTTGCAGCGGTTCAAGTCGCTGCAAAATGGAAGAACGATGCCCTTGTAGCTCAGTGGTAGAGCACTCCCTTGGTAAGGGAGAGGCCACGTGTTCAATCCACGTCAAGGGCACCATCTGGAGCGGTAGTTCAGTTGGTTAGAATACCGGCCTGTCACGCCGGGGGTCGCGGGTTCGAGCCCCGTCCGCTCCGCCAGAATCGAAGAAAAAAGGTCCGACTTGTTCGGGCCTTTTTTCTTTTTAGCTACAGGAGGGTCTCCCCTGCGGGAGACCCGGTTTGGGGCTCGAAGGGAATCGCTTGCAAGCGATTCCGCGGCCCGCGGGACGTGGGCGAGCCCCGTCCGCTCCGCCAGAATCGAAGAGAAAAGGTCCGACTTGTCGGGCCTTTTTTCTTTTCAGGTACAGGAGGATCTCCCCTGAGGGAGATGCGACACGAGCGGTGTCGATATAATGCAAGGCTGCCTCCTCTTGCAAAGCTTGCCGTGCCTACTCCCTCCTCCCTCGTCTGGCTGTTTGACCTCGACAACACCCTGCACGACGCTTCCCACGCGATCTTTCCGGCAATCAGCGCCAACATGAACACCTATATCGCGCGCGTGCTCGGCGACGGCACCACGCCGGCCAGCCAGGAAGCGGTGAATGCGGCCCGGCTCGGCTACTGGAAGCGCTACGGCGCGACCCTGCTCGGCATGATCCGCCACCACCAGGTCGACGCCGCCGACTTCCTGCGCGAGACCCACGACTTGAAAGCCCTGCAGGACATGGTGCGCTGGGAACGCGGCCTGTCGCGCGTGCTGAAGCGCCTGCCCGGCCGCAAGATCCTGCTGACGAATGCGCCCACCGCGTATTCGACCGAGGTGCTGCGCCATATCGGCCTGCAGCGCCACTTTGCCCACCATATCGCGATCGAGGACATGCACGTGCACCGCCAGCTGCGGCCGAAGCCGTCGACCTTGATGCTGCGGCGCCTGCTGCGCAAGCACCGGCTGGCGCCGCAGCGCTGCGTGCTGGTCGAGGACACCCTCGTCAACCTGAAGCACGCCAAACGCGTCGGCATGCGCACCGCCTGGGTCACGCAATACCTGCGCTACGCCGATCCGAGCGGTAAAGCCCCCCTGCCGAAAATGCTAAAACGACCCGCCTATGTCGATGTCAAAGTAAAATCCGTAGTTCAGTTGCCGGCACACCTGCGCCGGCTGCGCTCATCGACATGAATTTCGACCTGAATACGGAGCACCACGAGAACATGGCAAGCACCAAGCCGGGACAACGAAAACTGCAGATCCTCCAGGCCTTGGCGGCCATGCTGGAGCACCCGAAGGGGGAGAAGATCACGACCGCGGCACTGGCCGCGAAACTGGCGGTATCGGAGGCGGCGCTGTACCGTCACTTCGCCAGCAAGGCGCAAATGTTCGAAGGCCTGATCGAGTTCATCGAGTCCAGCGTCTTCGGCGTGTGCAACCAGATCACGGAACGCGAAGACGACGGCGTGGCCCAGGCGCATGCGATGCTGCAGATGCTGCTCTTGTTCTCGGCGAATAATCCCGGCATGACCCGGGTACTGATCGGCGACGCCCTGGTGGGCGAGGACGAACGCCTGCAACTGCGCATGAACCAGTTCTACGACAAGGTCGAACTGGCGTTCAAGGGCGCGCTGCGGGTGGCCGTCACCCAGGGCCACGGCCGCGAGGAAGACGTGGGTGCGCGCGCCAGCCTGCTGGTGTCCTATGTGACCGGACGCTGGCACCGCTTTGCCAAGAGCGGCTTCCGCCAGCACCCGGCGGAAAACAGCGCCCTGCAACTGTCGCTGCTGCTGGCCGCCTGACCCGGGAGCCCGAATGGACGACGGCATCTTTGCCCTGCTCGACGACGCGAGCGCAGACGGTAATCCGCCTTCCCGCTCGCGCCTGTACCGCGACTACGCCGGTATGCTGGCCTGCCACACGGTGCAGGAATGGCCGGCGCTGCTGGCGCGCCTGCAGGAAGCGCTGGCGACCGGCCTGTACGCGGTGCCGGTGCTGAGCTATGAGCTCGGCGAACAGCTGCTCGGCATCGTGCCRCCGGCCGCGGTCCAGGATGCGCCGCTGGCCCAGGTGCTGCTGTTCCGCGGCGTCGAGCTGCTGTCGGCAGGAGAAGTGAAGAGCTGGCTGGACGAACGCGCCGGCGCCGGCGGCCCGGCCGGGATCGCCGATGTGCGCAGCAATGTCGACGAAGCCGCCTTCACCCGCGCCATCGGGCGCATCCGCGACTACATCGCCGCCGGCGACACCTACCAGGTCAACTACACCTACCGGATCCGCTTCGACGCCTTCGGTTCCATCTACGCCCTGTACGCGCGCCTGCGCGAGCGCCAGCCGGTGCCCTACGGCGCCCTGATCGCCCTGCCGGACGGCCGTGTGGTGCTGTCGCTGTCGCCGGAACTGTTCGTGCGCCACGACGCCGGCCGCCTGCTGGCGCGGCCGATGAAAGGTACCGCACCGGCCAGCGGCGACCAGGACATCGATGCCGTGCGTTCCTCGGCGCTGGCGGCCGATCCGAAGAACCGCGCCGAGAACCTGATGATCGTCGACCTGCTGCGCAACGACCTCGGACGGATCGCGCGCACCGGCAGCGTCGGCGTGCCGGCCCTGTTCGAGGTGCGCCGCTACAGCAGCGTGCTGCAGATGACCTCGACCGTCCAGGCCCAGCTGGCCGACTGCACCGGGCTGGACGCCATCTTCGACGCGCTCTACCCCTGCGGCTCGATCACCGGCGCACCGAAGCGCCGCACCATGGAGATCATCCACGAGCTGGAGCCGGCCCCGCGCGGCATCTATACGGGCGCGCTGGGCTGGATCGATCCGCCGGCCTTCGGCGCCCACTCGGCTGCCCTGGCCGGCGCGCGCTTCGGCGACTTCTGCCTGTCCGTGCCGATCCGCACCCTGGTGCTGCAGCCCGAGCACAACGGCGTGCGCCACGGCGAACTCGGGGTCGGCGCCGGCATCGTCTACGACAGCGATCCCGCCGCCGAATATGCCGAGTGCCGGCTGAAGGCGGGCTTCCTGACCGGGCTGCCGAACGGCTTCCAGATCTTCGAGACCATGTACGCCACCCGCGAGGAAGGCTGCCGCCACCTGGAACGCCACCTGGCGCGGCTGCGGGCTTCCAGCGCCTACTTCGGCTATCCCTTCGCCGAGGAACTGGCGCGCGCCGGCGCAATCGCCGCCTGCGCCGTGCTGCCCGAGCACACCCCGCACCGCCTGCGCCTGGCGCTGCAGCCGGACGGCGAGGTCGTCGTGCAGACGGCGCCGCTGACGCCGCTGGAAGGCCCGGTCGAGGTGCTGTTATCAAGCGAACCGGTCGACTCCAATGCCCTGTTCGCGCGCCACAAGACCACCATCCGCAGCCGCTACGACGCCGCCTGGAAGCAGGCCGAAAACGAAGGCGCCTTCGACACCCTGTTCTTCAACGAGCGCGGCGAACTGGCCGAGGGCGGCCGCAGCAGCGTGTTCGTGCGGGTCGGCGAACGCTGGTACACGCCGCCGCTGTCGTCCGGCGTGCTGCCCGGCGTGATGCGGGCCGTGCTGCTGGACGATCCTGCCTGGAATGCGATCGAATGCCCGATCTCGCGCGAGACCCTGGAGCGCGCCCAGGAGATCGTGGTCTGCAATGCCTTGCGCGGACCGTTGCGGGCGACGATTCGGCGCTGACCGAAGCATGGTCCTGCCCGCCTGCCCTAGCATGGCGGGCATGAAACTGATCGATTACCTGAACACCCATTTCCTGACCCGCGGGCAGCTGCTGGCGCGCTGCGGCATCGACGACGTCCGCCTGGGCGAGCTGCAGGAACGCGGCATGATGCCGCGGCCCGCCTACCGCCTGCGTGTCGAGCTCTCCTGCGATTCCTTTTTCGGCCCGCACGGCGAGCAGCACGCGATCGACTGGTACCCGCAAGGTGCGCCCGCCTGGGCCGGCCTGCTGGCAGCGCTGGACGGTCCGCGCGAGGCCTACGCGATCTTCGCCTCGCGCTACCGGCGCCGGCTGGCGCGGCTCGGCGACGACGGCCTGCCCGCGGCCGCTGACGGATTGGGCGGCGATGCCCACATCGCGTCGGAATGGCGGCACTTCCTGGACGGTAGCTATGGCCTGTGCACCCGCGCCGGGCTGCCGGAAGAGATCGCGGCCAAGGAGGCGGCCATCGTCCTGATCCGTGAACTGACGGCGTTGGGCGCGCAGCAGGGGCTGGATGAGGAACAGCGCCGGCAGCTGGCGGCCGCGGTCGACCTGCTYGACCGCGTCAGCGCGCCCTTCGCCCCGCACGAGGTGGCGCGCAGTTCGCGCCGGCGCTGCGTCGACGAGGTACGCGCCGCCTGGCTGCGCTAGCGCGGGCTCAGCCGCCCAGCGCCTGCTCGATCTTCGACACCAGCGCCGCATCCTGCGGCGTCACCTTGCTCGGGAAGTACTCGAGCACCTTGCCGTTACGGTCGATCAGGTACTTGTTGAAGTTCCATTTCGGCTGGTTGCCGGTTGCCTTGATGAGCTCGGCGTACAGCGGATTCGCGTTCGCGCCGGTCACCTGGGTGCTGGCGAACATCGGGAATTTCACGCCATAGGTGTTGTAGCAGAGGTCGGCGATCTTCTTGGCGTCTTCCGATTCCTGCTTGAAGTCGTTCGACGGGAAGCCCAGCACCACCAGGCCGCGCGCCGCGTACTTGGCGTACAGGGCTTCCAGGCCCTGGTATTGCGGGGTGAAACCGCAGTAGCTGGCCGTGTTCACCACCAGCACCACCTTGCCGGCGTACTGGCACAGGTCCTGCGGCGCCTCGTCCTGCAGGCGCTTGAAGGTGTGCTTCAGCACGGCCGGGCAGGATGCCGCGGCCGCCGCGGGCGCCGCCGCGGGGGCGGCGTTCTGGGCCTGGACAGGTGCGGTGGCGGCGACGGCGGCGCCGAGGGAGAGCAGCAGGGCGATGGTCTTGGACATGGCGGCGAGAAAAGGATTAATAAAATCCCATTCTATTCCACCTTGACCTTCGCGAGGTCGGCCTTCGGCGCCGGCCACGACAGATTCATGGCCTGCATGGTCTCCAACAACAAATGCGCGACGATCAGGTTGCGGTGGGTCTTGGAATCGGCCGGCACGATGTACCAGGGCGCATGGCCGAGGTCGGTCGCGGCGATCGCATCCTCGTAGGCGCGCTGGTAAGCGTCCCATTGCGAGCGCACGGCCAAGTCGGTCGGGTCGAACTTCCAGTGCTTTTCCGGGTCATCCAGGCGTTCCTGCAGCCGCTTCTTCTGCTCCTCCTTCGACAGATGCAGGAAGATCTTGATCACGGTGGTGCCGGATTCCGCCAGCATGCGCTCGAAGTCGCGTATGTGGGCGTAGCGGCGCTTGGTCTCCTTGCCATCGATGTCGCCCAGCACGCGCGGTACCAGCACATCCTCGTAGTGGCTACGGTTGAAGACCGCGATCAGACCGTTGCCGGGCACATGGGCGTGGATGCGCCACAGGAAATCGTGGGCCCGCTCGCGCTCGGTCGGTGCGTTGAAGCCGGTTGCCTGGATGCCCATGGGGCTGATCTGGGAGAACAGCGCGCGCGTGGTGCCGTCCTTGCCGGCGGTGTCCATGCCCTGCAGGACCAGCAGCAGTTTCTGCTTGCGGCTGGCGTACAGCATCTCCTGGAAGCGGGCCACCTGGCCGATCAGCTCATCAGTCAGCGTTCGCTCGCGTTGCTTGGCGCCGCCGTTGCCGTTCTTCTCGCGCAGCGGCGTCAGGCCGGCGTCCTCGTCGCGCAGCTCGACCTTCTTCGGCGCGCGGAAGCGCTCGCGGGCGTTCATGCCTGGGCGTCGAGCTTGCGGTGCTCGATCAGCATGCAGTGGTTCATGACGACCTCCAGGCCGGCGGCGCGCGCCAGGTCGGCCGCGGCCTGGTTCTCGATCCCGAGCTGCATCCACAGCACGCCAGCGCGCACGTCGATGGCGTCCTTGGCGACCGGCGGCACGTCCTCGGACTTGCGGAAGACGTCGACCACGTCGATGCGGCGGCCCTCCTTCGCCAGCGCATCGGCGGCTTCCTGCAGCGTGGCGTAGACCGGGCGGCCGAGGATTTGCTGGCCGGCGTAGGCCGGATTCACGGGCAGGATCTCGTAGCCCCGGGATTGCAGGTAGTCGGCCACCTCGTGGCTGGCGCGTTCGGGTTTGTTCGACATGCCGATCACGGCGACGGTCTTGGCGGATTTCAGGATCTGTTCGATGGTTCGCATGCTGGGCTCGCTATGTTATTGTCGCGCCTAGCTTATCAGCTTTATATCGCGCTCCGGCGCATGACCCGCAATGACGATCCGCCCTGCCCTCGCCCTCTCCCTGCTGCTCGCCGCCACCGCCGCCTTCGCCCAGACCTTGCCCGAGGTCGAGCGCAGCATCGTCCCCGTCGCCGCCTGGGGCGGCACCCCGGCCGACCCGGCGCTGGCGCATCGCCAGACCATCACCCACATCACCCTGCACCACCAGGGCGAGCCGTTCAGGCCGGGCACCGATCCGCGCCAGTACCTGCGCAAGCTGCAGACCTGGTCGCGCAACACCAAGCACTGGCTGGACATCCCCTACCACTACATCATCGACCTCGACGGCAATATCTACGAGGGCCGCAAGATCGACTACGCCGGCGACACCAACACGGAATACGATCCGACAGGCCATGCGCTGATCGAGGTGGTCGGCAACTTCGAGGAAGTGGAGCCGAACCGGCAGCAGCTCGATGCCGTGGTGCGGCTGATGGCGATGCTGGCGCATAAATACGATGTGCCGCTGGACCACATCGCCAGCCACCGGGATTTTTCAACACAGACCGTGTGCCCCGGCGCCAACCTGTACCGCTATGTGCAGGACGGCTACTTCAGGCACAAGGTGGCGCTGCGGCTGGCGCAGGAGCAGTCCGGCACGCGCTAGGACCGCGCCGCGCCTCAGCCTCCGCAGCTGCTGGTGTCCCACTTCCAGTCGTTGGTGAAGGGGTCGAACACGCGCGGCGCCTGCCATTTCTCGGTGCGGCCATTGGCGAAGGTGCGTACGCAGCTGCCGTTCACGCAGCGGTTGGTGCAGCTCAGGGCCTGGACGGCGCGGGTCGCGACCTGGCGCGCGGGCGCCTTGGCCTTGCGTGAGGCCTCGGTCTGGCTGGCCAGCTTGTCGAAGGAAGCGGGGGCATTGCTCGTGCCCCTGTTGAAGGCCTTGACGGTCAGCTTGCAGGATTCGCCGGGTTTCGCACCCTCCTTGCAATTCGCCATGGCAGCGGCAACCGCGGCTTCCATGCTGGCTTCCATGCGCACCGACGCGTAGCTTGCGGATTCGGCCACCGCATAGCCCCATTCACCGAAGTGGGTCTTTACTTCGCATTTGACCGGCTTGCCTTTCTGCTGTTTGGCGCACTCGTCGAGGGCATCGGCCCTGGCTTCGGCTTCGTTGCCGAAGTTGTAGCTGAACTGGGTCGCGACCAGCAGTCCTTTATCGTCCTTGGCATGAGCCCAGGCGCCCCAGCTGCCGCCCGATTCCCAGTACAGGGCCGAGAACTTGCAGTTCTTGTAGTTCTTGCGGCAATCGGCCATCGCCCGGGCGCGCGCTTTTTCGGGCGCATCGTCGGTGGCCGCGAACATGCCGTCGTCGCCCTTGGCCAGGGCGATCGCACCGGGGAGGACCCGGGTGCTCAGGATCCTGCAGTTGTTGACGCGTTTGCTGCACTCGTCGAGAGCCTCGGCCTTGGCCTCGTCGAGGCTGGCGGCGTTGGTCACGGTATAGGTGTAGTTGTCGTCGCCGACGGCCACGACTGCGGCGCCGAAGGCCGTGGAGGCCACGCCGCCCAGCAGGACGGCAAACAGGGAGGAACGGATAAGCTGCGGGAAGTTCATGGTGTGCTCTCGTCGGTTGGCAGTTGATGACATCTGCATATTGCCAACCGACAACTTCCTGCGCCAGTGGGCTTGCGACGAACACGGCATTCCCGGGAATGGATACGGCTTTTCCGGGAATTTGGCGGCGCTACATCTGGCGGAAAGCGTCCTGGCCCTGGTAGCCGGAACTCACGCTCAGCACCTCGGCACGGCCCTTCAGATGCACCTGCATCTGGCCTTCGCGGCGGTGCACGGCGTCGATCCGGCGCCGGTTGACGATGGCGCCACGGCTGACCTGGATGAATTCCTGCGGGTCGAGCTGCTCCACGAGGTCTTTCACCGGAATGCGGATCAGGGCCTCGGTCTGCGGCGTGACGACCTTGGTGTACTTGGCTTCGGACTGGAAGAAGATCACTTCGTCGGTGGTGATCACACGCAGGATGCTGCCGACCGAGGCCTGGATCCAGGACAGGTAGCGCGGCGCCGCTGCCGCCGCGGGCGCATCGGTGGTGGCGGCGGGCGCGGGCGCCACGGTTGGCTGCTGGCGCAGCTGCAGCCGCGCGATCGTCTCCAGCAGGCGGCCCCGGTTGAGCGGCTTGACCAGGTAGTCGACCGCGCCGACGTCGAAGGCGTCCAGGGCATGCTGGTGGTAGGCGGTCAGGAACACGATGACGGTGCCGGGCGGCCGCACGCGCGCCACGTCCAGGCCGCTGGCCTTGGGCATATTGATGTCGAGGAAGGCGAAGTCGGGCGCGTGGGTGCGCAGCGCCGCCAGGGCCGCGGCGCCGTCCGCGGTCTCGGCGACGATGTGCAGTTCCGGCCAGAGTTCGGCCAGCGCCTGTTTCAGTTCGGCGCGCAATAAAGGTTCGTCTTCGGCGATCAGGGCTGTGGGCATGGATTACGGAGGTGGTTCGAGGGGAATGACGATGGTGGCGGCAAAGCCGCCGGATGGCGGCGCGCCGACTTCCAGCCAGGCGCGGTTGCCATACATGGCTTCCAGGCGGCGGCGGATGTTCGACAGGCCGACGCCGGTGCCGCCGACGCTCGAGAAGCCGCGGCCGTCGTCGGCCACCGTCAGGCGCAGGCAGGCGTCGTCCGCGGCGGCCGCCAGCGAGATCGTGCCGCGCTCGGCATCGGCCAGGCCGTGCTTCATCGCGTTCTCCACCAGCGAGATCAGCATCGCCGGCGGGAATGGGTGCTCGAGCAGCGCGTCGGTGACGGTGAAGGTGTAGCCGAGGCGCTCGCCCATCCGGATCTGCATGATCGTCAGGTAGTGGCGCGCCAGCTCCATCTCCTTGCGCACGCTGGAATGCTCGGCCCGCAGGTCGTCCATCGCGCAGCGCAGGTAGGCGATCAGGTGATCCAGCATGTGCTCGCCCGCGCCGACATCCTCGCGGTACAGGTGGCGCACGTTGGCCAGGGAATTGAACAGGAAGTGGGGTTCGATCTGGGCCTGCAGGATGCGCAGCTGGGCTTCGACCGCCTGCTCGCGCAGGGCGTCGCGCTGGCGTTCGGCGGACCGCATCGAGAGCTCGGCGCGCAGGGGCTGCAGCAGGTGGGCTTCGATGTACTGCATCTGGGCCACGGCGTCGGCCGGCGGCGCGAAGAGGTAGAAGCGATAGATGCCGTCGCGCAGCCGGCACACCACCTCCACTTCCGGCACCGCGTCGTCGCCGGTGCGGAGCGAGACCATCAGCTTGTTCGGGCTGCAGTTCGGCCATATGAGCTCGTAACGCAGCGCGTTCGCTTCCCGCACCGCGACCAGGCGCGGAAGCCCTCCGGTCAGCGGGCGATCGAGGCCGGGGGTGCTGCTGTCCATCAGGCGCTCCAGCCGGCGTACCAGCGTATCGTGGACTTCGCTGGCGTCGCCGGCCAGGCGGACCGACTTGCGCAGCAGGCTGCCGTCGGCGACACCGGCCAGCGCGCCGGTGGTGTAGCCGAGATGATGCAGGCGCCATACGCCGGTCAGCAGCGCCAGCGCCGGCAGGGTCACGAGATAGCCCAGCATGCCTTGCAGGGCGTCGGGCGCGGTGACGGCCTGGCGTATCCGGGCCTCTGTCTCGACATCGCTGTTCATGAAGATGATCGCAAGCAGCGTCAGGATCGCCACCAGCCAGAAGGCCGTGTGCTCGATGAAGGCCTGCAGCTGCAGGGCAGCCGCATAACGGCAGACCGTCCGTGCGGGCGCCGGCCGCCCCAGACGCACGGCGAAGGCGAAATACGCGGCCTGCACCAGCACGAAGCCGAGTACGGCGACGATGGGAGACAGGCTGCGCAGGCTGAGAATGATCATGCCCCATACCACCACCACGATCAGCGACCATGCGGTGAGAAGGCCGACGTTGCGAAGGGTGACTGCGGTATTGCCGCGGAGCCGGAAGAGCGGAAGGGATTTGGAAGAGGACATGGAAGCTATATTTGCATGCAGCAACATTATCTTCCACTTCGATGCGACGTAGGGCACCCGTATGCCGACGGATGCCCGATTTCAGGGAATTCGGCCGGCGTTACGGCAGCTTCATCCCCTTGATCTCGCGTCCGCCCTGGGCCAGCACCAGCTGCCCGGGCGTCGCATCGTCGAAGCGCAGCTCGGCATCCACCTGATTCGAAAAGAAAGTCCGCTCGTTCAAGGCGAACACCTCGACCTTCGGCTGGCCGGTGGCCTGGGTCCAGTAGCGGTCGCCGTCGCGGCTGAGTTCGATCGCGAAGTTCGGCGCCAGCTGGTAGCGGCCGGCGTAGGCATCGAATTTCGTGTGATCGATCTTGACGGCCACCCGCGGCGGCGGCGCGTCGCCGGTGCGCGGGCTGACCTGGTCGGCGGTCGGATTGTGCACGACCAGCTGGGTCGCCCGGCCCTGGGCGTCGCGGGTGAACTCGATCGACTGCAGCGAACCGGGGATGAAGAAGCCGGTCTCGGAATAGGCTTGCAGGGTCACCGGCGGCCGGCCGGCGCGCTGCAGCACCAGGCGCTCGCCGTCGCGGCGCACGGTGCGGGTGTCGTTCCCCTCGACGCGATAGACGCCGGCATAGGCATCCAGGGTCTTCGCATCCAGTTTGACTTCCTTGTACTCGGGGAAGGGATTGCCGATCGCGATCGCGGCCGCCTTGTACGCCGCCTCCCCTGCCGGCGGCAGGCCGGAATCGACATTGCTCAGCACCGCCACATACAGCTTCTCGGCCGGCAGGCGCAGCGCATAAGTGTTGAAGCCGTTGATGCCGCCGCCATGGCCGATCATCGGGGCGCCGCGCAGCTTGCCGGTCTCCCAGCCGTAGCCGTAGCCGGTGCTGGCGCCGCCGCTCAGGGTATAGGGCGTGAAGGCGCGCTGCCAGCTGGCGGACTTCAGCAGCTTGCCGCTGCCGACGGCGGCGTCCCAGCGCGCCAGGTCGTCGACGGTGGAGACCAGGGAGCCGGCCGCATAGGGCTGCGTCATGCTGAGCGGCGGCGCCGGCTTGAAACCATCCGACGCCTTCGAATAGCCGAGCGCGCGCGCCGCCTTGTCGCGCTCGTGGCCTTCGTAGGCGGTGCGCTTCATCCCCAGCGGCCGGTGGCTGTCAAGCTAGTTGTCGCCTTAACTGTTAAGCTGCTCTTTGTATTTGACGCCGCGCTGCGGCGTCAGATTTTGCTGGATTGAGATGTACCACGTCGATCCGAGTCCAATCGCGGGTAGCTGCGCGCCAGCGGTTGGGGTTG
>NZ_JBFTMX010000044.1:0-43492 GCF_056397205.1 Massilia sp. 05N420 | reverse complement strand
CGCCGGCACTGGCGGGCAGCGCGGCGGCAGCGCTGCCGGCGGCGGGCACGCCTTCGCTGGGCAACGCGATGCCGGTCCAGCCGCTGCTGGAAAACTATGATTTGCCACCGGCCGGTTCGGCCGTGGACGTGATGGTCGACCATCTGCGGGTCCTGGCAGGCAAGGAGCCGGAGCGGGTGGCTGAAGTGGTCAAACAATGGGTGCAGAAGAAAAATGGCGGATCTGAACAATAACGACGTGCAGGAAGTGGCGCTGACCCCGGTCGAACAGGCCGCGATCGTGCTGCTGTCGATCGGCGAGGAACCGGCGGCCGCCGTGCTGCGCTGCCTCGAGCGCGAGGAATTGATCGAGCTGACCCAGGTGATGAGCCGGATGAGCGGCATCAAGGTCGACGCCGTGAAGAACTCGATCCAGAAGTTCTTCGACGACTACCGCCAGCAGAGCGGCCTGCACGGCGCCTCGCGCAACTACCTGAAGCGCTCGCTCGACCTGGCGCTGGGCAGCGAGATCGCCAACAGCGTTCTCAATACGATCTACGGCGACGCCATCCGTCCGATGATGGCGCGCCTGCAGTACGCCTCGCCGAAGTGGCTGGCCGACTACATCGCCGCCGAGCACGTGCAGATGCAGGCCGTCTTCCTGGCCTTCCTGCCGCCCGCGCTGGCCGGCCAGATCATCGACGCGCTGCCGGAAGAAGGCCGCGAACTGGTGCTGCTGAACCTGGCGCGCCTGGAAGAGATCGACCGCGAGCTGCTGGCCGAACTGGAAGAGCTTGTGCAGCGCTGCCTGTCCGCGCTCGATACCCAGAGCGCCACCGTGGAAGGCGTGCGCCAGGCGGCCGAGATCCTGAACCGCCTGCCGAACAACCGCGCCACCATGGTCGAGCTGTTGCGCGCCCACGATCCGGAAGTCGTGTCGCAGATCGAGATGTCGATGTACGACTTCTTCATCCTGTCGAAACAGACCGAACAGACCATCACGCGCCTGCTGGACGAAATCCCGCTGGAACAGTGGGCCGTCGCCCTCAAGGGCGCCGAGCCGGCCCTGCGCGATGCGATCCTGGGCGCGATGCCGAAGCGCCAGGCACAAAGCTTCGAAGACCTGATGCGCCGCTCCGGACCGGTGCCGATGTCGCGCATCGAGCAGACCCGCCGCGAGATCATGGCTGCCGTGAAGGACCTGGCCGACAACGGTGAAATCGAAGTCCAGCTGTTCGCCGAGGCGACCGCCGAATGAAGCAGTTCCGGCCTTATCACTTCCCGCCCCTGGCCCAATTCCTGGCCGCCAGCGCCAGCACCTCGCCCACATCAATCTCGGCCACCGCGGAACAGGACTGGCAGGGCGCGATGGCCGACGGCTTTCGCCAGGGCCAGCAGGACGGCTACGACGTCGGCGTCGAGCAGGGCCGCAGCGACGGCTTCGATGCCGGCCACGTCGAAGGCCTGGCGCGCGGCATCGAGGAAGGCCGCCAGCAGGCGCTCGCCGAGCTGGAAGCGATGTCCAAGCCGGTCGACGCCATGCTGCGCGCCCTGAAGAAGCTGAAGACCGAATTCAAGAATGCCCAGCGCAAGGAAGTGGTGGACCTGGTCGGCAAGATCGCCCGCCAGGTGATCCGCGCCGAACTGGCGCTGCAGCCGGTGCAGATGCTGGCGCTGGTGGACGAGGCGCTGGCGGCGATGCCGCCGACCCGCGACGAGGTCGAGGTGCTGCTCAACCCCGAAGAGCTCAAGCGCATCCAGGAGCTGGATCCGAAGCGGGCCAGGAAATGGAACCTGCTGGCCGACCCGAGCCTGGAACCGGGCGAATGCCGCGTCAAGGCCGGCGACCACGAAGTCGACGCCGGCTGCCAGGGCCGTCTCGCGGCCTGCATGGAGCAGGTGCGTGAAGGCCTGGCTGCCGAAGAGGCGGAGGAAGCGTGAGCGCACTGGCCCAGACCCTGCGTTCGCTCGACATCGGCGCGGTGCCGGTGGCCACGCCCACCGGGCGCCTGGTCGCGGTGCAGGGCCTGCTGCTCGAGAGCGTCGGCGTGAAGCTGCACACCGGCCAGCGCTGCCGCGTCGAACTGGTCGACGGCGACTGGCTGGACGCGCAGGCGGTCGGCTTTCGCGACAAGGTGACTTACCTGATGCCGTTCAAGAAGGCCGACGGCCTGGTGACCGGCGCCCGCGTGCTGCCCGTCAGCGGCCCGTCCAGCATCCAGATCGGTCCTTCGTGGATGGGCCGCATGGTGAACGGCCTGGGCGAGCCGATCGACGGCCTGGGCCGCCTCGGCGGCGACCAGACCCTGTCCACCACGCCGCCCAGGGTCAATCCCTTGCGCAAGGCGCCGGTAGACGAGCCGCTGGACGTCGGCGTACGCGCGATCAATTCGATGCTCACGCTCGGCAAGGGCCAGCGCGTCGGCCTGATGGCCGGCTCCGGCGTCGGCAAGTCGGTGCTGCTCGGCCTGATCACGCGCCAGACCGTGGCCGACGTGATCGTGGTCGGTTTGATCGGCGAACGTAACCGCGAGGTGCGCGAATTCGTCGAGAAGTCGCTCGGCGTGGAGGGTTTGCGTCGAGCTGTGCTGGTGGTGGCGCCGGCCGACGAAAGCCCCCTGATGCGGGTGATGGCGACCGAACTGTGCCACGCGATCGCGGCCCACTTCCGCGACCGCGGCCAGAACGTGCTGCTGCTGTGCGATTCCCTGACCCGCTACGCGATGGCGCTGCGCGAAGTGGCGCTGTCGCTGGGCGAACCGCCGGCGACGCGCGGCTATCCGCCGTCGGTATTCTCGAATCTGCCACAGTTGTGCGAATCGGCCGGCAACGGCGAGAACCCGGACGGCAGCATGAGCGCCATCTACACCGTGCTGGCGGAAGGCGACGACCAGCAGGACCCGGTGGTCGACAGCGCGCGCGCCATCCTCGACGGCCACATCGTGCTGACCCGCGAGCTGGCCGAGCGCGGCCACTACCCGGCGATCGACGTCGCCCAGTCGATCAGCCGCTGCATGGCCCAGGTGGTCACGCCGGACCATGCTCAGGCAGCACGCAGGCTGAAGGCGGCGATGGCGAAGCATGCGCGGGTGCGCGACCTGATCCCGCTCGGCGCCTACCAGCCGGGTGCCGATCCGGAAACCGACCGCGCGGTGAAGCTGCATCCGCACATCGAAGCCTTCCTGTGCCAGGGCACGCGCGAAGACGCTCCCTTCGGCCCCTGCGTCGACCAGCTGATGGCGATGATGGCATGAGCAACCGGATGAACAAAAGCGACACGATCACGAGCCTCGGCACCCTGGTGCGCCTGCGCAGCACCGAAGTCGAACGCCTGCAGGCCGACCTGGCCAGGCAGGAAGCGACGCGCGCGCGCTACCAGGCCGCCGTCGAGCGCCTGACCGACCTCGCGGTCGGCAGCGGCCCGTCGGCGCAGCCCGGGGCCAAGCTGTCGCCGGCCCTGGCGGCCAATTGCGGCAACTACAAGCAGGCCGTGTTCGCGCTGGCCGACACCCAGCGCACCGACCTGCACCTGATTGACGCGAACATGGCGGTCTCGCAGCGCAACCTGGCCCAGGCCTGGACCAGGCGCGAGCTGCTCGGCAAGGTGCTGGCCCAGCACGAAGCCGCGTTCGCGCGCGAGCAGGACCGCGCCCAGCGCAAACAGGAAGACGACATCGCCACGCAGTCGTGGCTGGCAAATCAATAAGGAGCAAGCATGTCCAGTATTAACGCCCCAACCTACGATCCGACCAGCACCGCGCAGGCGATGGCACAGAAGCTGACCGCGAGCGCGCAGGAAATGCTGACCAGCCAGACCAAGACCGCCAGCGCCACCTCGACCGCGCTGTCGAAACTGGGCTCGGCGATCTCCGCCTTCCAGACCAGCCTCGGCTCCCTGACCGGCATCGGCAAGTCGATGCTGGCGCAGAGCGCAACCCTGTCCAACACCACGGTCGGCAGCGCGACCGCGAAGTCGACCGCCGCGGCGGGTACCTACAACCTGTTCGTCCAGCAGGTGGCGACCGCGGGACAGGCGTCCTACCAGATCCCTCAAAACGGCGAAATCGGAGGAAAGTTGACGCTCACGCTGGCGCCGCCGGCGACGCCCGCGCCGGTCCCGCCTTCGCCGTCGGCCACGCAGACCGGACAATTCACGGTCCAGCTGAACGCCGCCGCCGATACCGATGGCGACGGCAGCCTGAGCGCGCGCGAGATCGCCGCCGCGATCAACAGCGAACCGACCAACGCCGGCCGGGTGTCGGCTGGCGTGGTCACGATTGCCGGCGTGCCGCAACTCGTGCTGACCTCGGCGAACACCGGCGTAGCCAACAATGTCTGGCTCGACCCGAGCGCCGCCGGCACCACGCTCGCCGGCAGCCTGGCGCTCGACAAGCGCACGGTGACCGCCGCAGCCACGGATGCGATTCTCCTGTACGGCGCCACCAGTTCCACCACCGGCACCCCGATCACGCAGGCCTCGAACACCTTCACGAACATCGATGGGGTGTCGCTGACCGTGACCCGTGCCCAGACAGCGGCCGAAAGCCCGTTCACCCTGACCGTGGGCAGCAGCGCCAGCGCCACGCAATCGAATGTGCAAGCTTTCGTCGACGCCTACAACAAGCTCAAGTCCGTCATCGACGGCCTGGTCGATCCGGGCGATCCGTCGTCCGGCGCCAGCCCCGGCGCATTCGCGCACGACGCCGGTGTCCGCGCCCTGCAAGGCAGGCTGGTCAGCATGCTGCGCGCAACCGGCAACCCGTCGCTGGCCTCGTACGGCATCACCGCCGCACGCGACGGCACCCTGAGCCTCGATACGGCGCGCCTGACCAAGCAGCTGGCGCTCGATCCGACCAGCCTGGACAAGCTGATCGGATCGGCCAGCATCGGCAGCCCGACGGGCATCGCCGGCTCCCTGAACACCTACCTGAACCAGTGGAGCAACAGCACCACCGGCCAGATCAACCAGCGCAACGATTCGATCACCAAGCTGCAAACCTCGCTGACCAAACGCCAGTCCGACCTGGATGCCCAGTACAACGCCGCTTACGACCGCTACCTGAAACAGTTCACCGACTTGCAGACCCTGCAGGCCAGGATGAACAGCAACGTGTCGATGTTCGACGCGCTCTTCGGCAACGCTAAGTCAAACTAAGAGATATTCCGATGTCTTATCAAGAAGCCTACGGCAGCTACCACGCCGTCAACCTGGAGGCGCAGACCTCGCGCGCCTCGCCGATCGAGCTGGTGCTGCTGCTTACCGACGGCCTGCTCGAAGAGCTGGCCCGCGCCCGCGCCCACATCGTCGCCAAGCGCTACGAACAGCGCGCCGCCAGCATCAACAAGTGCAACGACATCATCAACGGTCTCTCCAGCTCCCTCGATTTCGACGGCGGTGGACAGGTCGTCGCCAACCTGGCGAACCTCTACGATTTCTGCACCCAGCACCTGCATGCCGCCGGGGTCAAGCAGGACCCGCAGATGGTCGACGAAGTCGTGAAGGTCCTCACCACCATTCGCCAGGGTTGGGCCGGCGTGCAGGCGCGCAATGGATAAATCGGCCGCCCTCCTCCGTACCGCCGAGTCGCTGCGCCGCGCGGCAGACGGCGCCGCCTGGGAACAGGTGGCGCAGATGACGCGCACACTGGCCCCGCAGCTCGACGCGCTCGCCGCCGCAGGTCCGCTGAGCGGCGCCGAACGCGCGGCCCTGCAGCGCCTGCGCGAAGCCCACGATCACGCCGCCGACGCCGTCGCCGTCGCCGCCCGGACCCTGAAGGACCGCATGGACGACATGCGCGCCAACAAGGATGGCTGGATGGCCTACGCCATGCACGACGCAACCGAACCTGCCTCGAGCCAGGCTTGACCATGATGATGCTGAATACCGTCAACCAATCCGCCGGCGCCGCTGCCAGGAATGCCGGCCCGGCCCAGCCGGCCCAGGCCGCGTCCGACGCAACGGGCGCCGCCCAGCCGACTGCCGCGCAGCCCAACGCTGCGCAGCCTGATGCCACCCAGCCTGGCGCGGCCAGCCAGCCCTTCGCGGCCTGGCTCGGCCAACAGTCGCAGGCCGCGGCACTGACGGTCCAGGCCAGCCTCCCGGCCGACGGCGCGGCCCCGGACGCCACGACCCAGGCGGGCGACGCCGCTGCCGCCACGCCGGACAAGGCCGCCGACGACGGCGCCRGCGCCGCGCAGCCGCCGCAGGACGGCGCGCTGCTGGCCGCGATGGCGATGCCGCTGATGCCCCTGACCCCGGTCCAGGTGGCGCAGGCGGTGCAGGCCGCGCAGCCGCCGGGCGCGCAGTCCGGTGACGACGCCAGATCTACCGGCGCTACCGCGGCCGTCGCCGCGGCCGGCGCCGATGGCCGCCGCGCCGCAACACCGGACCGCGCCCTGGCCCTGCCGCAGGCAGCCGACGCGGCTTCGCCCCCGGCCGCGCGCCAGGTCCAGCCGGACGCCGTGCCGGCGGTGCGTTTCGCCGTCCATGCGCAGAACGACGGCGCCGCCGCAAATGCCGGCGGCCAGGATGCGGGCAGCGACCGTGGCGGCACCGGCAACGCTGCGCCGGCAAGTACGCCGGACCGCGCCGCCTTCGCCGGCGCGATCGCATCGCAGCCGGCGCCGACCGCAGCGGCCGCCGACACCGTCAAGCTGGCCGGCCCGCCGACCGCATGGCGCCAGAGCCTGCAGGAAGCGCTCGGCCAGCGTATGAACGTCCAGGTCGGCAATGGCATCGAGCAGGCCGTGATCCGGCTCGAGCCGCCGCAACTGGGCCGCATCGACATCGCGATCCGTCACAATGCCGGCGCGCTGGAAGTGAACATCTCGGCCTCCAACGGCGAGGTGCTGCGCCAGCTGCAGACCGTCAGCGACAACCTGCGCAGCGACCTGTCGCAGCGCCAGTTCACCGAGGTCGCCGTGACGGTCGTCCCGGCGCCGAAGAACGGCGCGGCGCCATTCGGCGATCCGCAGCAGGGCCGCGGCCGCCGGCAGGACCGCGAGCAGGAAGACAATCAGCCCGGCCGCGCCCTGGCCGAAGCAGGCAACAATGCGTCCGCTTTCTCCCTGGGTGGACGTGACTAAGGTCAGACAACGATGAGCAAAATGAAAACAATCATCGCCATTGCCGGCGCCGTGATCCTGAGCGCCGCTGGCGCCGGTGGCGCCGTGTGGTGGTTCATGCCCAAGCCGGCCGTCGCCGCGGGCGCGGACAAGAGGGCAGCCGAGGAAAAGCCGAAGGCTGCCAAACCGATGAAATACGTCACCCTCGACAAGGTCATCGTGATGCTGCGCCGCGGCCCGAACGAAGACGAGAGCCACTACCTCTCGACCGACCTGGTGCTGGCCACCGAGCCGTCCAGGGAAAAGGAAACCAAGGAAAACCTGCCGCTGCTGCGCAGCCTGGCCGTGAGCACGCTGTCGAACTTCACGATGGCCGAGGCCTCGACCATGCCGGTCGAAAAATACGCGGCGCAGCTGAATCGCGCCTTCAATGCCGACTATGAGCGCAAGCATGCTGAAAAGCCGTTTGCGGAAGTCATGATCGGCAAACTGATCATCGAATAGCAGCCGGGGACAATGTGGGTTACATGACCGACTACGCCGACAGTTACGCCAGCACCGAGTACGCCGGCGCCGCCATGCACGCGGCGATGAGCGCAGCGGAGGAGCAGCGCCACCTGGTGGCCTATGCGCCGCTGGTCAAGCGCATCGCACGCCAGCTCAACTCGCAGGTGTCGGGCGCGATGGGACGCGAGGACATGGAACAGATCGGCCTGATCGGCCTGCTGGAGGCGCTGCGCCGCTACGGCACGCCGGACACCGGCTTCGCCAGCTATGCCTCCTTGCGCGTGCGCGGCGCCATTCTCGACGAACTGCGCCGCCAGGACTGGCGTCCGCGCGCGGTCCGCCAGGACAGCCACAAGATGCGCGACGCCGTGCGCGCCCTCACCCGCAAGCTGGGCCGCGAGCCGAACGACCGGGAAGCCGCGGAAGCCCTCGGCATCGACCAGGACGAATGGCGCCAGTTCCTGCTGGACGACGTCGCCGAGGAGCTGCTCAGCTTCGACGACGTGCTGCAGGAAGCGACCGATCGCGCCCAGAGCGCGCCGGGACCGGAAGAACAGTTCATCGTGCGCCGCAGTCTCGAACAGGCCCTGAACGCCCTGTCCGAGCGCGAGCAGCGCGTGATCCAGATGATTTACGAATTCGAGCTCAGCTACAAGGAAATCGCGGCCGTGCTCGACCTGTCCGACGCCCGTGTCTGCCAGCTGAACAAGAGTGCGCTGGCCAAGATGAAAGCGGCGCTGGCCCAGGCCTGAACGACCAAACAAGAAAGGTAACAACATGCAAATCCTTGGCATCCTGATCGTGCTGGGCGCCGTATTCGGCGGCTTTGCCTTCATGGGCGGCACCGTCGGCGCCATCTGGCAGCCCATCGAAATGCTCATCATCGTCGGCGCCGCCGTCGGCGCCCTGGTGGTGGGCAATCCCAAGCACGTGCTGGCCGAGCTGCTGGTCCAGTTCAAGAAGATCATCGGCCGCCAGAAGCACGACTCGGAATTCCAGCGCCAGCTACTGCTGCTGATGTACGAACTGCTGCAGACCGCCGCCGGCGGCCTGAAGGCGCTCGATGCCCACGTCGAGGCGCCCAAGGAAAGCCCGATGTTCCAGCGCTATCCGCTGATCCTCGAAGAGCCCAAGCTGCTGGCCTTCATCGTCGATAACTTCCGCCTGATGGCGATGGGTAAGATCAACGCCCACGAGCTGGAAGGCGTGCTGGAACAGGAACTGGACGCCATCCACGAAGAGCTGATGCAGCCCTCGAAGTCGCTGCACAAGATCGCGGAGGCGATGCCGGGCTTCGGCATCCTGGCCGCGGTGCTCGGCATCGTGATGACCATGAACTCGGTCGGCGGCGGCGCCGACACCGCCGAGATCGCGGAGCACATCGGCGCCGCGATGGTCGGCACCTTCATCGGCATCTTCTTCTGCTATGGCGTTCTGGATCCGATCTCCAACATGATGAAGCAGCTGGTGAATTCGGAAGCGTCGACCATGGAGACCGTGAAGGTCGTGCTGTGCACCCATGTGGCCGGCAAGCCGCCGCTGCTGGCGATCGACGCCGGCCGCCGCCTGATCCAGCTGAACACCAAGCCGAGCTTCGCCCAGCTGGAAACCTGGATCAACGCCATGGCCGACGGCGAAGATGCCGGCGCCGCCAGGAAGCGCGCTTAAGGGACGGGGCGGACCAGCATGCAAGCAGCAAAAAAAGGCGAGAAGCACCTCGAGGAGACCATCGTCAAGCGTGGCGGCGGCAAGCAGCAGGACGACGAGCACGGCGGCGCGTGGAAGGTGGCATTCGCCGACTTCTGCATGGCGTTGATGGCGCTGTTCCTGGTGCTGTGGCTGATCGCCGCGCGCGAGGCCTCGGCCCTCAAGAGCATCGTGCGCGACAACACCGCGGCCGGCCTGATCGAAGGCAGCGGCGGCAGGCACGAGATCGCCGGGAATCCGAGCGGCAGCCTGATCGAACGCTTCCCGATGCCGAAGGCGAACGGCGGCGCGCAGGGGCCGGACGCCGGCGGCAAGGCCACCGCGCACACCCGTTATGAATCGCCGTCCGAGCTGGCGGCGCTGGCCCACGCCCTGCAGAAGATGAGCGCCGATGCCGGCCTGGCATCGAACCTGGCCACCGTGGTCACGCCGGAAGGCCTGCGCGTGATGCTGCACGATACCGACCGCCAGGGCATGTTCGTGCGTGGCAGCCCGATTCCCGTTGACCGTTTTTCAAAACTGTTGCGCGCAATGGCGCCGCTGTTCGAAAACATGGAAAATCAGATGCTGGTCGTAGGCCATACGGACTCCTTGCAGTACACTAGCAAGGACCCGAACAGCTACTCCAACTGGAGCCTGTCGGCCCATCGCGCGCTGGCTGCGCGCTCCCAGCTCCTGATCGGCGGCATGCGGAAGGAAAGCGTCCTGCAGGTGGTCGGCATGGCCGACCGCGCACCGGTCGATGCCGCCAAACCCGACGCCGCCGTCAACCGCCGTATCGAACTGCTGATCCTGACGACCAAACAGGCTGCCTCCATTACCGCGATGTTCGGTACGCCCGCCCAGACCGAAGACCTGAGCAAGGACGTGTCGATCACCAAGCCGGGCGAGGACGCGCTCAAGGAACTGCGCAGCCAATTGCCGAAGAAACCATGACGATTCAATCCAAACCCCGAGGATCCCGCATGAAGATCACAGGCGCCTCCACACCTTCCATCACGATCGCGCCGCAGGCCGGCGGCCCCGTGGCCGCTCCCGCCGCAGTCCCCGTCGCCGCCAGCGAAGCACTCGAATCGAGCGTGCTGCAGCCGGCGCAAAGCGCGCTGAAAGCCTTGCCCGACTTCGACGCCGCCAGGGTCGCCGAACTGCGCGACGCCCTGCAGAAGGGCGAGCTGCCCTTCGACGCCGGCCGCCTGGCGGGCCTGATCCAGCGCTTTCACGGCAGTCAGGGCTGACGATGGGCCGTCTGACCCGCGACCAGGCTGTCGCCCGCCTGCTGGACGGTATCCGGCACGACATGCAATCCTGCTCCGTCATCCGCGAGCTGCTGGAGCGCCAGTTCCAGGCCGCGCTGCGCCACCGCGCCGCCGAACTCGGCGCGCTGGCCGGCGAACTGATGCCCCAGCTCGACGCCATGGAACAGCGCCGCCAGCAGCGCGTGCAGCTGGTGCGCGCCCTGCACGGCGCCGTCGCCACCATGGACGACATGCTGAACGGCCTGCCGGCCGCGCAGCGCGGCCGCGCCACTGCCGACTGGCAGCAGCTGGAACAGCAGGTGCGCGACTGCAAGGAGGCCACCGCCCGCAACGGCAAGCTGATGGCCGACCAGTACACCGTGATGCAGCGCGTACTGCACGGCGAGGACCAGCTCTATGCGCCAGACTGAATTCACCACTGCCTCGATCACGGCGACCCCGCCGACCGCAGCGACCCGCCCGACGGCGGGCATCGGCGGCGGTAGCGGCTTCGGGAACATCTTCGGCTCGGTCCAGGAAGAAGTCGCGTCCTTCATCCAGAACGGCAGCGGCGACAGCGTCGTTGGCGGCAGCGGTCGTGCGATGCTGAGCGCGGAAGGCAGCATATGGCAGGCGCGCGTCGGCCAGGCCGCCAACGCCATCGTCGGCGACGGCGGCGAGGCGTCGCCCGACCAGCAGGCTTTTTTGGAGAGCATCGCACCGTGGGCAAAGGAAGCGGCCGACAAGCTGGGCGTCGCCCCCGAACTGGTATCGGCCCACGCCGCGCTGGAATCGGGCTGGGGCCAGCGCCCGCTGCGCAACGCCGACGGCAGCTCGAGCTTCAACCTGTTCGGCATCAAGGCCGGCAAGGGCTGGGCCGGCGACGTCGCCGAATCCGCGACTACCGAATACGTCGGCGGCGCAGCGCTCAAGACGAGCGCGCGCTTCCGCGCCTATCCGGACCAGGCCAGCGCCTTCCGCGACTACGCCCAAATGCTGATCGATAACCCGCGCTTCCGCGGCGCCCTGGGAGCCGGCAGCAACGCCCACGCCTTCGCCTCGGCGCTGGCCAAGGGCGGCTATGCAACCGATCCGGGCTACGCGGCCAAGTTGTCGCGGCTGGCCGGCAAGCTGCAGGGAATCAGCGGCTGAGCCCGCTATCGATGGGTTCGACGGTGCCCGGCCCGGCAACGCGCATGCGCACCACCTGGCCGCTGCCGGCGTTGCGCACCCGGACCACGGCGCCGCGCGCGCCGGCATCCATCGCCTCGCCGGCCGTGCTGACTTCGACGCCTTCGCGGCGCGCAATCATGAGTACTGCATCGCCGCGCTTGACCAGGACCGGCGCGCTGAGCTGCCCGCTGCGCAAAATGTCTCCAGGACGCAACATGCGGCGTGACATTTGTCCGATAGCTTCATCAGGCGAACTGATTGGATCGGCGATGTTGGAAATATCACGGCGCTCGATCGTGACCTGCGCATCCGTCAAGGCTTCGTTGGCCGCGACCGGCGCCGCGGCGATGGCCACCATCGCCGTCACGCGGGCGCGGACGATGTACTCGTACCGCCATCCGGGGGTGTCATTACAGCGCGCCAGGAAGCGCATTCTCTGCGGAGAGCGGGTGTCGAGCGCTTCGATGACGACGTTCTGGGCGCACGGCGGCGCGGCGCGGCTGGTAACGACGGCAACCTCGAATTGGGGCTCCGTCAAGCCGGCGGCGGCCATCTGCCGGTCGAGCTCGGCACGGGCGGCTTGTTCGATTTGCACCGGAATCGATTGCGTGGCGGCTTGTGCAAACGCACAAAATAATGCAAATGACGAAGCAACAAGGGTTGCCTTACGGAAAGCAATCATTAGACAATAGCGTCAGCGAAAAACCTGATTCTAACCAATCACACTGAAGTTCAAATAAAACCGGAGGTTTCTGCACATGACGATTAACTTCAAGGCCGCGCTCGGGGTGCATGCCGACGCGCTCGAGGTACGCGCCGAGCGCACCAAGGTGTTGGCCGCCAACATCGCGAACGAGAGCACGCCAGGCTTTACCGCGCGCGACCTCGACTTCGGCGCCATGATGCAGGAACGCCAGGATGCGGACAACGGCCAGCTGAGCCTCGGCGACGACTCGCCGCTGTACCGCGTGCCCTACCACCCCAGCGCCGACGGCAACACCGTCGAGATCGGGGTCGAACAGGCCGCGTTCTCGCAGAACGCCTCCGACTTCAATACCAGCCTCACCTTCATCAACATGCAGCTGCGTGGCCTGGCCAAGGCCATCAACGGCCAATAAGGGGCACGACCAGCATGGGCTTCAAAGATATCTCCCAGATCGCCGGTTCGGCGATGGCGGCGCAGTCGGTGCGCCTGAACACGATCGCCAGCAACCTGGCCAACGCCGACGTGTCGGCCGGCTCGGAGGCCGAAGCCTACCGCGCGCGCAAGCCGGTGTTCGCCGCCGCGATGGACAGTGCCGCCGGCGGCGGCGTGCGCGTGCTGGACGTGGTGCAGAGCGCCGAGCCGCTGCGCCGGGTGCACGAGCCGGACAATCCGAAGGCCGATGCCGAAGGCATGGTCTATTACACCAACGTCAACGAAGTAGCCGAGATGGCCGACATGATGTCGGCCTCGCGCGCATTCGAGACCAATGTCGAAGTACTGGGCCGCATCAAGTCGATGCAGCAGTCGCTGCTGAAGCTGGGAGAAAGCTGATGGTCGCCACCACCTCCACCACCAACAGCCAGTTCAACGGCACCGGCGCCCAGGGCTCGGCCAAGGTCGCGGCCCAGGCGAGCACCAGCGAGAACCGCGACATGTTCACCAAGCTGCTGGTAGCGCAGATCCGGAACCAGGATCCGCTGTCGCCGCAGGACCCGACCGCCTACGTCAACCAGCTGTCGCAGCTGTCCCAGACCGAGGCGCTGCAGAACCTGTCGCAGATGACCACCGCCAACGCCAGCATCCTGCAGAGCATGCAGACCCTGGCGATGGGCAGCCAGGTCGGCTCGGAAGTCACGGTCGCGACGAATGCCGTCAAGCTGGACGGCAGCAAGGTCAACGGCAGCATCCAGCTGAACGGCGCCAGCAGCGCCACCACGCTGGTGCTGACCGGCCTCGATGGCCAGCAGCACACGATCGAACTGGGCGCCCATGGTTCGGGCGCGCAGTCGTTCACGATCGACCCGGATGCACTCGGCCTGCCGCCGGGAACCTATGCGATCCAGGCCAAGCCCTCGGACGGCACCTCCCTGCAGATCGAAGTCGCCGCACGCCTGAACAGCGTGCGCGTCGCGAACGGCGGCGTGGTGCTGCAGGTGGCGAACATCGGCGAGGTCGATCCCTCGTCCATCACCGGTTTCAACGGTAAAACCGCATCTTAAAGAACAAGGAATCGACATGAGCTTCGACATCGCCCTGTCCGGCATCCAGGCCATCAACCAGTCGCTGGAAACCACTTCGAACAACATCGCCAACGCCGCCACCTACGGCTTCAAGAGCAGCCGCACGAACTTCGCCTCGGTCTATGCCGGCACCGCCGCCAACGGCGTGCAGGTCGGTTCGCTGACCCAGACCATCGGCCAGAACGGCAGCACCCAGACCACCGGCCGCGCCCTCGACGCCGCCATCGACGGCCGCGGCTTCTTCGTCAGCCGCGACCCGCAGGGCGGCCTGACCTATACCCGCGTCGGCATCTTCTCGACCGACACCAAGGGCTTTCTGATCGACAGCAACGGCAAGAAGGTCCAGGGCTACGGCCCGGCCAACGGCGGCGCGCTGGGCACCATGGGCGACATCCAGGTGCCGACCGGCCAGATCCCGGCGGTGGCGACCACCAAGGTCAACTTCGTCGGCAACCTGTCGTCCGACTGGAAGCCGATCGCCGGCACCCCGAACCCGGGCGATTCGACCACCTACAACATGGTCAAGCAGTCGGTCGCTTACGACTCGCTGGGCGCCCAGCACACCGTCTCGTCCTACTTCGTCAAGACCGGCGACAATACCGTCGACGTCTACTACGCCGTCGATTCGGCCGGCACCCCGACCAAGGGCGCGACGCTGACCTTCGACAACCAGGGCGCGCTGGCAAGCGGCGGCACCAGCACCGTCGCCATCCCGGCGACCGGCGGCGCAGCCGCAAGCTCCATCGCCTTCGACTACACCGGCACCACCCGCTTCGCCGGCGAAGCCACCACCACCACCAACCGCAGCGACGGCTACGCTTCGGGCGCCTTCGTCGGCGTCGAGCTGTCGAAGGACGGCTCGCTGGTCGCCAAGTACAGCAACGACCAGTCGCAGGTGGTCGGCACTGTCGCCATCGCGACCTTCCCCAACGAAGGCGGCCTGCAGGCGATCAGCGACACCAGCTGGACCGCCAACGCCGATTCCGGCGCCGCCCTGTACAGCGTGCCTGGCGTGGGCCTGTCGGGCAAGCTGAACACCGGCGCGCTGGAAGGCTCGAACGTCGACATCACCTCCGAACTGGTCGGCCTGATGACCTCCCAACGCAACTACCAGGCCAACTCGAAGGTGCTGACCACCGAGAGCCAGATGATGCAGGCCCTGATGCAGGCCCTGTAATGGACAAGCTGATCTTCACCGCCGTCTCCGGCGCCGAACGCCTGCTGCGCTCGCAGCAGGTCCACGCCAACAACCTGGCGAACATGGATACCTCCGGTTTCCGCGCCAGCATGGAAACGGCAGGGAACACGGAGCTGGCCGGCTTCGGCTACGACGACCGCCACCTGTCGACCATGCGGGCCGACACCGTGCTGACCCGCGCCGGCAGCGTGCGCGAAACCGGCCGTCCGCTGGATGTCGCGATCGGCGGCCAGGGCTACCTCGCCGTGCAGTTCGGCGACGGCGAAGCCTATACCCGCTCGGGCGAGATCGAGATCGACGCCGAGGGCGCGCTGTCGGTGCACGGCCGTCCGCTGCTAGGCGAAGGCGGTCCGATCACCCTGCCCCCGCACACCGCGGTGGAGATCGGCCTAGATGGCACGATCTCGGTGCTGACCGAAGGCGCGACCCAGATGCAGGTGGTCGACAAGCTCAAGCTCGTGAATGCCGAAGGCACCGAACTGACCAAGAACGAGGCCGGCCTGATCGTCACCCGCGACGGCGCCAACCTGGCGGCCGACCCGGCGGTCAAGGTCAAGCCGCGCGCCCTCGAGGGCAGCAATGTCTCGGCGGTCGAGGAAATGGTCGCGACCATGAGCCTGAACCGCAGCTTCGAAATCCAGATGCGCCTGTTCAAGGCCAGCGACAGCATGAATGAAGCGGGCAACCGTCTCATCGGCGCCTAATCGTAATCAGATGGGGTCAGAGCCCACCCGAGAGAACCGGGCTCTGACCCCATGAACAAGGAGTAGTCCATGAATCCAGCAATGTGGATCAGCAAGACCGGCGTGCAGGCCCAGGACGCAAAACTGCAAGCCATCGCCAACAACCTGGCCAACGTGAACACCGTCGGCTTCAAGCGCGACCGCGTGGTGTTCGAAGACCTGTTCTACCAGGTCGACAAGCAGCCGGGCGCCCAGACCGCCGACAACACCGTCTCCAACGGCGTCCAGCTCGGCAACGGTACCCATATCGTCGGCACCCAGAAGGTCTTCACCAACGGCAGCATCCAGACCACCGGCCAGTCGCTCGACGTGGCGATCTCCGGTAACGGCTTCCTGCAGGTGCGCCGTCCGGACGGCCAGCCGGCCTATACCCGCGCCGGCCAGCTGGCGGTCGATTCGAACGGCGTGCTGGTCAACGCGCAAGGCCTGCCGCTGGTGCCGCAGATCACGGTGCCGAACAACGCCACCGGCATCACCATCGGCGAGAACGGCATGGTCAGCGCGACCGTCCCGGGCAATATCGCGCCGACCGAACTGGGCCAGCTGACCCTGACCACCTTCGTCAACCCGGCCGGCCTGCAGGCCCTGGGCGAGAACCTGTTCCAGGAAACCGCCGCCAGCGGCACCCCGAACGAAGGCCGGGCCGGCGACGGCGCCTTCGGCAAGATCAAGCAGGGCGCGCTGGAAGGCTCGAACGTGCAGGTGGTCGAGGAGATGGTCGACATGATCGCCGCCCAGCGCACCTACGAGATGAACACCAAGGTGCTGTCGGCCGCCGACAACATGCTGCAGTACCTGGCTTCCGCTTCCCGCTAATACGCTCATCACATGATCCGTCTGACCACCGCGGCAGTAGCCGCACTGCTGCTCGCGGGCTGCGCTTCGAGCGTCCCCCTGAACAACCCGAAGCCGGTCGACGACGCGCTGGCCCTGCCGAAGGCGTCGGCGGCCCGCGCCGGCATCTCCGGCGGCGTGTTCTCGTCCGACACCGTGTCGCTGACCTCCGATGCGCGCGCCTTCCGCGTCGGCGACGTCGTCACCGTGCTGCTGCAGGAAACCACCCAGGCCAGCAAGAAGGCCGGCACCAGCTTCTCGAAGGGGTCGAGCGCCACCGTGAACCCGATCACCCTGCTCGGCAAGCCCCTGGGCCGCACCGGCGTCGGCGCCAGCGCCGACCGCAGCTTCCAGGGCGATTCCACCAGCACCCAGCAGAACGCGCTGTCCGGCGCCGTCACCGTGATCGTGCAGGAAGTGCTGCCGAACGGCCTGCTGCGCGTGGCCGGCGAGAAGCGCCTGCAACTGAACCAGGGCGAGGAATTCCTGCGCGTGGCCGGCTACCTGCGCGCCGCCGACATCGACAACGACAACCAGGTGTCCTCGCTGCGCGTGGCGAATGCCCGCATCGCCTACTCCGGCCAGGGCACGCTGGCCGAAGCCAACACGCCCGGCTGGCTGACCCGGTTCTTCACCGGTCCGCTGATGCCGTTCTGAGCGCTACCCAAGGCAAAACATGATTCGAATTTCTTCCACTGGTTCGGTTTTCCGTATCATTTCGATGGCGCTGGCCGCGGCCCTGGCCCTGCCCGCCCTGGCGGCGCCGGCTGCGTCGGCCGCCCGTCCGGCAAGCGCGGCGGCTACCGCCATGCCGCAGAGCCGCGTGCAGCCGCTGCGCAACCTGGCCAGCGTCGAAGGCGTGCGCGACAACCCGCTGGTCGGCTACGGCCTGGTGGTCGGCCTGAACGGCAGCGGCGACTCGACCCAGGTGAAGTATTCGAGCCAGTCGGTGGTCAACATGCTCAAGCAGTTTGGCGTCAAGCTGCCGAACGGCGAAGAAGCGAAGAACAAGAATGTCGCCGCGGTGATGGTGTCGGCCGTGTTCCCGCCGGGTTACCGCCGCGGCCAGGCGATCGACGTCACCGTGTCCTCGCTGGGCGACGCCAAGAGCCTGCGCGGCGGCACCCTGCTGCTCACCCAGCTGCGCGCGGCCGACAATGAAGTCTACGCCCTGGCCCAGGGCAACCTGGTGGTCGGCGGCCTGTCGGCGTCCGGCAAGAGCGGCTCCTCGGTGACGGTGAATACACCGACCGGCGGCCGGATCCCGAACGGCGCCCAGATCGAGCGCGAGATCCCGACCGATTTCGCGACCCGCCAGCAGGTGGTGCTGCGCCTGCGCCATCCGAACTTCGACACCGCCACCAACGTCGTCGAGGCCATCAACCGCCGCTTCGGCCAAGTCGCCACCACCGCCGACGGCACCAGCGTCGAAGTGGTCGCGCCGGTCAATCCGACCGAGCGGGTCGCTTTTGTGGCCAAGCTGGAAAACATGCCGGTCGAAGCCGGCCTCGAAGTGCCGAAGGTCGTGTTCAACTCGCGCACCGGCACCGTGGTGATCTCCGACGGCCTGCGCGTGAAATCGGCCGCCGTCACCCACGGCGCGCTGAAGGTCGTGATCTCGGAAAGCTCGGCGGTCAGCCAGCCCGGCCCGTTCTCGAAGGGCCAGACCCAGGTCACGCCGCAATCCAAGGTCTCCGTCGACCAGGGCTCGGGCCAGATGTTCCACTGGCCGGCCGGCGCCAAGCTGCAGACCATCATCGACGTGGTCAACAGCCTGGGCGCGTCGCCGGACGACATCATGGCGATCCTGCAGGCGCTGGACCAGGCCGGCGCCATCGAAGGCGAACTGGTGGTGATCTGATGCTCGATAAACTCGACCCGCTGAACGCACAGGCGCAAGCCGCCGACAAGGATGCGGTGGCGCCGGCCGCCGACGTCCCCTCCCCGGAATACGTCAAGAAGGCCACCAAGGCCGCCGTCGAATTCGAGAGCTTCTTCATCTCGCACATGCTGCAGCAGATGCGCGAAAGCCAGCGCACCCTGGCGCCCGAGGACAGCCCGATGAAGGATCCGGTCAACAGCGACATGCTGGACATGGCCGACAAGCTGCTGGCCGGCCACATGGCGAACCAGCGTGCCTTCGGTGTGGCGGATGCGATTCTGCGGCAATTGTTGCCGCAAGGACTTAATAAATCCAAGTAAACGGTCGCCCTTGATGATTGACCGCTTACTGATCGCTTGCTGATCCCGAATAAGAAAGACACGCAATGAGCATCCTGAATAACGCACTGTCCGGCGCGCTGGCATCGCAACTGGCCCTGTCCTCGAGCAGCCAGAACATCGCCAACCTGCAGACCAAGGGCTACACCCGCCAGGCAGCCCTGCTGAGCGCGGTCGGCCCCGCGGCCGGCTCGACCCAGGCTGGCAACGGTGTGATCGTCAGCTCGCTGATGCGTTTTTCGGACAACTACAAGACCCAGCAGCTGTGGCGCGCCGGGTCCGACCTGGGCGAGCGTTCACAGACCCAGCCCTACCTGACCCAGCTCGAAACCGTGATGGGCAACGACGACGCCAGCCTGTCGGGCGGCATCGACAAATTCTTCGCGGCCCTGAACGCGGTGGCCGGCGTCGATCCGACCTCGACCCCGCTGCGCCAGCAGGTGGTGACCGCGGCCGGCCTGCTGTCGCAGCGCTTCAACAGCCTGAACAACGTCTACAACTCGCAGCTGCAGTCGCTGCGCCAGCAGCGCAGCGCGATCGTCGACTCGGCCAACACCTCGATCGCCGCGATCGCCTCGCTGAACTCTCGCATCGCCAACGCCAATGCCACCGGCAGCAATGCCTCCTCGCTGATCGACCAGCGCGACCAGGCGATCGACAGCCTGGCCAGCCAGATGGCGCTCGAAGTCAGCGACCAGCCGGACGGCACCCGCAACGTCTCGCTGAAAAGCGGCCAGTCGCTGGTGCTGGGCAGCGTCGCCGGCAAGCTGACCGTCACCGGCAGCGCCGACCAGAGCTTCAGCCTGAGCTTCGCCGGCACCACCTTCGGCCTCGACGTGACCCGCGCCGGCGGCCAGCTGGGCGGCCTGTCCGCCTACGAGAAAGACGTGCTGCTGCCGCTGCAGAACAACGTGGCCGAGATGGCCCAGCAGCTGGCCGACAAGGTCAACAACCAGCTCGCGCTCGGCAAGACCATGGACGGCAACCCCGGCAAGCCGCTGTTCGTCTACACCCCGGGCAGCACTTCGAACATGCTGCAGGTGGCGAGCGGCTTCCAGACTGCCGACCTGGCCTTCTCCAGCGACGGCACGCCCGGCGACACCGGCAACCTGCAGAAGCTGGTCGCCATCAAGAGCCAGTCGATCTTGCTCACCGGCCTGGGCTCGGTGCTGCTCAGCGACGCCGACACCCAGCTGGTCGGCAAGCTGGCGGTCGACAGCCAGCAGAACAAGGGCGCGCTCGACACCTACCAGTCCATGCGCGGCCAGGCCGAGGCGGACTGGCAGTCGACCAGCGGCGTGAACCAGGACGAGGAAGCGGTGAATCTCGTCGAATACCAGAAAATGTACCAGGCCAATATGAAGGTGATGTCGGTCGCGAACGCACTGTTCGACGCCACCCTGGCGATGATGGGTTGAGAGTAGGGAGAGAACCATGCGTATCGCGACCAGCCAATACCAGGCGATGATGAATGCATCGCTGCAGAAGAACCAGGCCCGCATCACCGAGCTGACCCAGCAGATGGCCAACGGCAACCGCATCCAGGTGCCGTCGGACGACCCGGTCGGCAGCGTGCGCATCTCGCGCCTGAAACGCGAGGAAGCTTCCATCGCCCAGTACCGCGACAACATCGTCGCGGTGCAGCAGCGCCTGTCGAAGAACGAGGTCTACCTGGGCAATATGACCGGCGACATGAACTCCGGCCGCGACCTGCTGGTGTGGGCCTCGGACGGCAGCAATGCCCCGGCCGACCTGAACGCGATGGTGACCTCGCTGAGCGCCCTGCGCGACAGCCTGATGTACACCGCCAATTCGATCGACCAGGAAGGCCGCTACCTGTTCTCCGGCACCGCCACCAACGTCGCGCCGATCGCTTTCGACGCCAGCGCGCCGCTGGGCTCGCGCTACAGCTTCGCCGGCAACGTCAACGACCAGACCGTGGTGGTCGGCAACGGCATCACCCAGGTCGCGAACCAGAACGTGAGCGGCCTGGAAAAGCTGCTCAACCAGCTCGACCAGACCATCTCCACCCTGTCGGCGCCGGGCGTGAACCCGAGCGATCCGGCCGTGCGCACCGTCCTCTCGAACAACCTGGACGGCTTCGACGCCGCCATGAATCTCTTTTCCGGCAAGGTCGCGGTACTCGGCGGCCAGCAGAACATCCTCAAGACGATCGACGCCAACCACGCGAACGTCAGCCTGTCGAACCAGACGGCGCTGCTCGACCTCAGCCAGCTCGACGTCGGTACGGCGGCGATCGATCTGAACGGCTATTCGACGGCACTCCAGGCAAGCTACAAGGCATACAGCAAGATCGGTAATCTCTCCCTGTTCGCAGCGCTCTGATCCGCAATGGAAACCACATTACGTACAACGACCGCCGGCGGCACCGGCAGCCCCCTTGACACCCGCGCGCGCGTCTCGGCGCCCGTGGTGCGGTCACGCGCCGTCACGAACACGGGCGAAACCGGCGCTACCGACAAGCAGGTGGCCGGCAGCGCCGCCGCTCCGCTGCGCAGCAATGCCACCAGCGCCGTCGGCGCGCTGCAGGACCAGGTCGCCCGCGCCCAGCAGGCGCTCGACTATCTCGACCAGGTCCAGGGCCAGCTCGAAGCCGTGAAGGGCGCGCTGAGCACCAAGCTGGCCGGCGCCCGCAGCGCCGCCCGCCAGCAGAACGACAGCCAGCTGGGCGCACAGGTGCGCCAGCTCGCCGCGACCCTCGCCGCGCGCCAGAAGAACGCCGGCGGCGGCATCGACAGCAACCTGAATTTCACCGGCAACCCGGCCACCCAGCGCTTCCGCATCCGCGGCCTGGATCTCGCCTCGCTGCGCAGCGCCGGTCCGCAGAGCCTGGCCTTCTCGGTCGGCGGCAACGGCGGTCCGCAACTGTCGGTGAGCATCGGCCCCGACCAGACCGACGACGAGATCGCGGCCGCGATCGACCGCGCGATGTCGCCGATGGGCGTGCGCGCCGGTCTCGATGGCCAGGGCGGGCTGGTGTTTTCGACGCCGGAATCGAACTGGCCGGCGGTCAAGGACAGCATCGCGATCAGTGGCCGCGGCCGCGTGGCCACCGATGAAGTCTCGCCCGCGCTCGCCCCGCAGCAGTGGCCCGCGGACAGCACCGGCGACGCCCTGCGTTCCAGCCTGCGCGAAGTGGTGCAGGCGCTCGAACGCGTACGCCGTTCGCGCGACGCCGCCAGCAACGCGCTGTCGGCCGCCACCGTCGAAATGACCCAGGCGACCACCCCGCCGCCGGAAGCCCAGGACGCGGCCCAGCAGTTCGCCAGCACCGCCACGAAGCCCGACTACGAGTCGCTGCTGTCGCTGACCTCGGCGCTGGTGGGCGTCAGCCGCGAACGCGTGCTGGCGCTGCTCGGCCTGCGCTGAGCCAACCGATAAAACAAGGTCGCCCGCACTAAAATTACGTCGTCCCCGCGAAGGCGGGGATCCAAGTTCTGCATGCGCTGCGTTAACGCTCGCAAACTTGGGTCCCCGCCTGCGCGGGGACGACGTTTTGAAGCCAACGATTTCAGTGCGGCTTCACACTGATCGTCGTCCCCCGCAAATCGATATCGCGAATTTCCACGCTGCCGAAGCTCGGCCCCGGCGCACTCCCCACGCGGATATTGCGGAAGCTGATCTCGCCGATGGTGCTGGGCATGCGCAGCGTGATCGAACCGTCCTTGTTGATCACTGCGTGCGAATTCGCGGCGTCATAGCTCACGTCGCGCACCGTGGTGTCGGCCGACAGCAGCATCGCCAGCGGATTGAAGACCTGGGCCAGCTCGCCCAGCACACGCACGCCGCCGTCCGGCAGCGCGCTCACCGGGTTGCGGGCCGCATTCACGCCGGCCTGGCCGGTCAGGGCGGCCAGGCGCAGCTCCAGCTGGCGGGCCTGGTCGCGCAGGGCGGCGTCGTCCCCGCCTTTGTTCCATCCTTGGGCCATGATCTCGCCCAGCTCCTCGTCCGACAATTCGCGCAGCGAGCGCTCGCCGGCCGCGCGGGTCGACACCGCCGCGGCTGGCGCCGCCGTCACCGCGGCATAGGCGTGCAAGGGCCCCAGCAGGGCCGTCGCCAGCGCCGCCGCCATCCGAAGGTTGCGCTGGCGCCGGATCGCACCGCGTACCTGGGCTTCGGTGATCAGCTTCATGTCGGCCAGGATCTCGCCCAGCCTGCGGCCGCTGCGGCCCTGCTCGCGGATCGCCGCATCCAGCTGGGCTTCCGAAATCAGCTTCTTGCCCAGCAGGATCTGGCCCAGCTGGGATTTCTCGCGCTTCTGCGTCATCCAGTCCATCGCTTACTGCCCCACCGCGGTGCGCAGGCGCAGGCCGACGCGGTTCTGCAGCTCCGTCATCTTCGGCTGGATCTGCGCGGCGTTGGCCTTGGCCACGTTCTCGCCGACGGTCCGCTTCATCTCCGGCACCAGGCTCTCGAACTTGGCCAGCAGCGGCGACTCGAGAATGTCGGCCAGCTGCTTGAGTTCCTCGGTGCTGAACTTCTGCGCCAGCAGCGGCGCCACGCTGGCCTGCACCACGGCCTGGGTGCTCGCGCGCAGCGGCGGCGCTTCCTGCTCGATGAATTTATTGGCCTCGTCGGTCACCTCCTTCATCGCCGCTTCCTGCTTCTCGGCCGGCACCCGGCTGGTGACCACCACGCGCGACTGGCGGACCATCTCGGCCACCGGCGCCTGCAGCATCTGCATGCCGACGGAATCGAGCGCCATCTTGGCCAGTACGCGCTTCACCGGCGCCTGCTTCTCGGCCGGCACGCCCGCCGCGTTCTGGGCGCCGGCGCTCCCCGCCAGGGCCAGGGCCAGGCCCGCGGCCACACCTATTACAGACATCGATCGGGACATGTTCATCTCATCACTCCAAATGTAAGTTCAGAACGGCCGCGTATACGACGCGCGGCTAAAACGGGCGCGTATAAGACGCGCCAAAATAGCGCACAATCAGGCTCCCCGACACCGAGGTCGCCGCATACGGGTTGTAGATCAGGTTGAAGAAATTGTCGCAGTTCAGGTTGCAGTCGCTGCGCGCCGGGATGTCGTAGCTGCCCTTGATGTAGCTGCCGGTGAAGTTCACCTCGGCGCCGCTGTCGAATTTGTAGCGCAGGCCCAGGCTCTTCAATTTGGTGTCCGGCAGCGGCGCCAGGAGGCTCATCTGGTTGCCCGGGATCGAACTCTTGCGCGGCTCGTAACCGGCCCGCAGCGACAGCTTCCTGGTCAGGTTGATCTGGGTGCCGAAGCTGAAGTTGACCACGCTCCTGAAGCCCATCTTGAAGGTGGCCTGGCGCGAGTTCGCATAGCCGAACAGGCGCGCCATCTCGAGCAGCTTGACGCTCTGGTCGAACTCGAAGGTCAGCTGGTTCCACTTGTTCCAGTCGGCGTAGCTGACGTCGGCGTTCAGCTGCACGTAGTCGGTCGCCATCAGCTTGATGCCGGCCTGCACCCGCCAGGGGAAGGGAATCTTCGCCGTCATGTTGCCGCTCTGGTACTCGGGGATATCGGACGGCATGCCGGTGACGGCGCCGACGATCGGCCCCAGCAGGCTCGAATTCAGGCCGCGCACGAAGCCGCGCAGCATCGGGTCGGCGTGCACCATGTACTGGCCGCGAAAGGTGGTGGTGCTGCCGCCCTGGTAGACCAGGCCGAGCGCGAACCACTTCTTCGGCTCCCACAGGATGCCGACATTGACGCTCGGATCGAAGGAGGCGTGCAGGTCGAAGTCGATGTTGGCCGCGCGCTTGAACGGGTCGACCATGGCTTCCGGACCGCCGCCGCACAGGCCGAAGGTCAGGGTGTCGATCACCGTGCCGTTGCCGTTCGGGCACAGGGCCCGTTGCAGCTGGCCGACCGTGCCGAGCAGCTTGTTCGGCGCACGGAAGTCGGTGTTGATCGCGAAGATGGAATAGGCGATCGGCACCGAAAGGCCGACCCGCAGCGTGTCCGAAATCTTGTAGGCGGCGGTCGGCGACAGGTAGTTCAGGCGCTCCAGCTGGACCAGGCGGCCGTCGAAGCGCGCCGGGTCGTTCGGGTCCTTGCTGCGGTCCACGCTCATCGCCTGCGACAGGTAGACCAGGGTGCCGAAGGTCCAGTTCGAACCGGGCGCGTTGTACGAAAAGCCCAGCCCCGGCACCGCCACCGCCGGCAGCCGCGCCTTCGGTATGCCGATGAAGGGAATCCCGATGGCTTGCCGCACCGGTCCGCTCGAGGTGCCATTGATCGGGTCGTCCTTGAAGCCGCCGATGTCGATGTCGGGCGCGGTCACGAACTTGTTCGGATTGCGGATCGAAGCGACGAACAGGGTGTCGATGTGCTGGCTGCCGGTCAGGCGCGCCAGGCCGGCGGGGTTGAAGTGGATCGACTCGATCCCCGGCGGGTCGGCCGTCACCGCATTCCCCATCGCCATCGCGGTCGGGCTGGTGGCGAGGTTGTCGGTGACGCCGGCCCGCGCCGCCGGCAGCGCGACGGCCAGCGTGGCCGAGGCCACGGCGGCGGCAAGCAGGCGGGTCTTCATTTCAGCAGCAGCGGCACGCTCATGGTCAGCGACAGGTTCGGCGCCGCCGCGGTCAAGCCGGCGCCGACGGTGACGTTGACGGTGGTCTTGGGCGTGAAGCGGTAGCCCAGGCCGATCGACAGGATGCCGGCGCTCTGGGTCTGGGTCTGGGCCTTGGTGCGGGTCCCGGCATCGTTTTCGAAGGTCAGCGTGGAGCGTGCCGAGATCGATTCCTGGAACGAGAACGAGGTCGTGATCTTGTACGACAGCGCATACGCGAAGCCGAGACCGAAGCCGAAGCTGGCGCCCGGCTGCACTTCGCGCAGCGTGGCGCCGGTCAGCTGCTGGTGCAGGTGCTTGGCCTTCAGGCCGTAGCCGACGTTGACGGAGCCGAACAGCGCCACCGGGTCGACGATGCGGGTCACATTGGCGCCGAGGCTGAAGGTGTTGACGCCGGAGCCGGTCGCCAGGCCCTTTTCGCTGTCGACCTTGAAGGGACTCTCGCCGGTGGCCAGGCGCACGCCGCCGGTGATGGTGAAGGTCGGCTCGTCGCGCTTGACCTCGAGCGGCTGCCAGCGCACGTTCAGGCCCAGGTCGCCGATCGTGTGCGAGACGCCCGAGTAGCCGGTATTGTCGGCGTAGCGGCTGATGAAGGGCATGATGACGTTGGCGGTCAGGTTGTTGCGCACGCCGTAGTCGAGCATCAGGGTGTTGGTGACCGTGTGCGAATTGCTGTTCTCGATCGAGAACAGGGTCGCGAGCCCGGAGCTGAGGTCGGTGTTGATCTTCTCCTGGCCGATGTAGGCGTAATTCAGTTCGTAGTTCAGCTGGACCTGGCCCTTGCGGATCAGCGAATACTGCTTGTCGACGGCGGTCAGCGTCTCCTTCAGCAAGGTGGTGTTGTCGGCGTCGCCGTCCTTCTTGGCGAGGGCGTCGCGCACCGCATCCGAGGTCGCGGGCGCCGACGACTGCTGGGCAAAGGCCGGCGCTTGGACGAGCAGGCCGCAAACGRCCAGCGCCAGCAGGGAACGAATCTTCATGGTGGTCCTTGTCGTGGTCTGTTTCTATTGTTTCCGGATCGAGACGCCGCCGAAGCCGTTCAGCAGGCGCTCCATCTGCAACTGGTTGTCGATCGGGCGCAGCAGGCCGCGGTCGCGCACGCGGTCCATGTCGGCCACGCCCAGTTCGTGATCGGACAGGGCCAGCTTCATGACCGGCGGCCTGTCCTTCGGCGGATAGGCGAGGAACAGGGTGTTGCGGTCCCACAGGGTCGCGAATTCGTCGACCGGGAAGGTGATGTTGCCCATCGCCGGATCGGCCAGGAACACCAGGCCGCCGCGCACGCCGCGCAGCACCACGAAGTGCTTGAAGCCGGCGTAGTCGATCGGCACGATGCCCGGCTGGTCGAGGGTCAGGAGGTCGGCCATCTCGGCGCGGAAGCCCGCGCTCTGCACGTTGATCGAGGCCAGGTAGCGCTTCATGTCGAGCAGCGAAAAGCCGCGCCGCTCGATGATCTTGTCCTTCTCGCCGAAGGCCATCATGCCTTCCATCGACTGCTGTTCGCTGACGTCGATGCCGAGGTGGTACTTGAGGATGGTGACCAGGGCCGCCGAGCCGCAGCTGTAGTCGTAGGCCTGGTGGACGATGTTCTTGTACTTGAGTTCGGAGAACGGCTCGATGGCGACGTTCTGCACGCCGGCGGCCGCCACCGACATGGTGGTCGGGATGTCGAATCGTTCGAGCGGACGGTCCTTGGCCTCGTGCTTGGCCAGCACACCCGCGCCACCCAGCAACGCCGCCAGGACGCCCAGCAGGACTGCGATCATGTTTTGTCTCCCCGGACGCTTCTTGCGTTCCTTGTTGGCCTGCCGGTTGACGTGGCGTTTTGGCCACGTTTATTGCAGTTTTTCTATATTTTGTATGCAGGCAAGCTATGCCGGTGTTATAAAACGCTGTCGATTTTGTAAAAAACCGCTCATTCGAAAACAAGGCGATGAATTCCTGGGACAGGATCAGCAGTGCGCTGGGAGAACCGGTGATCAGCGTCGAGATCGGCGGCGTGCCGCTGCGGGCTGAGCGCTACATCTTCCAGCTCGGCGGCTGCGAGGTGCCGCCGCTGGACTCGCTGGTACTGGCCTGCCACCTGGGCGGCGCGCGCGCCACCGCCGGCCGCTCCGCCTCCCGCTCCTTCGATTTCCTGGCCGGTTCCTCGACCGTGTTCCAGCCGGGCTTCGCCAGCCGCTGGTCCTTCCACGGCGCGATCGACATGGCCATGTTCCACGTGCTGGATCCCAGCCACGAACTGGTGCGCCACCTGCAGCGCCTGCTCACCGCGCGCACCAAGGCCCCGCCCTTCTCCGATCCGCTGGTGAACGCCAGCGCCCAGCAGCTGCTGGGCGAACTGGCGCGCACCAGCTCCCCCAACCGCACGGAGTACGGCTTCGTCGAGCGCCTGGCTCACATCATGATCGAGCAGACCTGCCGGGTCCTGGAGGGCAAGACCGGGCGCCACGTGCCGCCCGACGCCCTGCAGCTGGGCCGCCTGCAGGGCGTGCTGGAATGGATCGGCGACAATCTGTCGAACGAACTCTCGAATGCCGGACTGGCCGAACGGGCCGGGGTATCGGAATCGCACTTCCGCCGCATCTTCCAGGAAGCGATGGGCATGACCCCGCACCGCTACGTGCTGCGCCTGCGCCTCGAGCGGGTCCACGAGCTGCTGACCCGCACCAGTTTTTCGATTGCCCGTGTTGCGGCGCAATGCGGCTTCAACAGCCAGAGCCACATGACGTCCTGCTTCTCGGCCGCCTACGGCATCACGCCGGCGCGCGCGCGCCAGCAATCGCGAATGTGAACCGCAGGAAATGAGCGTTTTTTGAAAAAGAAACGATCATTTTCCGACGCGCCAGCATTTGGCGTGCACACATAATAAAAAACGGCAAGCGGGCGGCAGACCCGAGGCCACACAACAAGGAGACAGGCATGACCAAGGCACGAGGCCCAGCGTGAAGTATTTGTCGGCCACGGACGTGGTGCAGCGCATCAAGAGCTGCCTCTCGGCCGAAGGCGTGGACGTCGAGGGCCTGTTCGAACACGCCGGCCTCGGCTGGTTCGAGCAGGGCAGCGGCCGCGCCGCCGACCTGCTGGCGCTGTCCGACCAGTTCAGCCAGCTCTGGGAAGGCCTGGCTGCGGCCAGCGGCGATCCGCTGATCGGCTTTCGCGTCTTCGCGCCCGATCCCTTGAGCTGGCTCGGGGTGCTGGGCCATCTGATGCTGGCCTCGCCGACCCTCAAACAGGCCGCGGACAGTCTGATGCGCTACATGCCGCTGGTCTCGCCGGTGGTGCGCGCCACCATCGAGCCGAAGAGCGACCGCGTGCGCGTCGGCCTGAACCTGGTCGGCAGCGCGCGTCCGGTGCCGGTGCAGCGCTACGACTTCACCTGGAACCTGCTGTTGACGACCTTGCGCTTCGTCGGCGCCCGTCCCGGGCTGAAGCCGGTCAGCGTCGAATACGCCTATCCCTCCCCCGGCGACAGCGCCGCCGCCTACGCCGAACGCTTCGGCTGCCCGGTGCGCTTCGGCGCGCCCGCCAACGCCGTCGAATTCGCCAACACCGACATCACCGCGCCGATCCCGACCGCCAATCCGCTCGCCGCCGAGGGCCTGTTCCGCCTGCTCGACGAGCGCCTGGTGCAGGCCGAACGCAGCAGCTTCGCGGCGCGCGTGCGCGAGATGCTGCCGGCCATGATCGACCAGGGCGGCGCCCTGCGCGATGCGGTCGCGCGGCGCCTCGCGATCAGCGAACGCACCCTGCAGCGGCGCCTGGCCGACGAAGGCACCGACTTCTCCACCCTGGTCGACGAAGTGCGCCGCACCATCGCCCAGCAATACCTGGGCAGCGACCGCATCAGCGTCAAGAACCTCAGCTACAAGCTGGGCTTCTCCGACCCCAGCGCCTTCCACCGCGCCTGCCTGCGCTGGTTCGGCAAGGCGCCCGGCGAGTTCCAGCAGAAGACCGCTAGTGGGACCATAAACGCAGCTGGCCCTGCATCGTCATCTCGCCGTTCAGGCTGACCCGTCCCAGGTTGCCGCTCACCGCGCCGTGCGGGTCGGACTGCACGCTGATCGAATCGAAGCCGGTATCCGTGAAGCGGACATAGCCCGGCAGGGTCAGCGCCACATAGCTGCTGCCGTCGGCCGCCGTCTGCGGGCTGATGTTCAGGCCCACCATCGTGATCACGCCGCCGATGTTCCGGACCACCATGTAGGTGGTGCGGCCGTCGACATTCTGCGCGATGGTCAGGCGGCTGTCGGCGCTGGCGGCATCGGGCTGGCGGTTCAGGTTCAGCTGGACCGCGAAGCTGATGCCGTCGGCGCCGCTGACCTGGGCCAGTTCGCTGTCCGGCAGCGCCTTCGGCCCGGCGGCCGCGGCGCCGCACAACAGCATGGCTAACATGGTGGAGGCGGATGCGGCGATCCTCATGGCCTGAACTTGATGTCGAGGTATTGCAGCTGGATCGAGCCGATGCGCGAGCTGCCCAGGTCGACGTTGGTCCCCGTATCGCTGCGGAAGCCGATATTCCCGATCTGCAGCGTGCCGGCCTGCGCGGCGGCGCCGGCGTCCGGCCAGTTGATGCCGATGTGCAGGCGCGCATTGCCGGCATCGTCGGTGCGCACGTTGAAGATGCCGGCCTGGGAATTCACGTCGGCCAGGCGCCATGGCGCCACCGGCGCCGAACCATCATCGGTGGCGGCGCCGATGCGCACGTTCGACAGCACCATCGCCTCGCCGCCCGCGTCGCGGCCGTTCGGCTGCAGCGCCAGGCTGCCGATCTCGATGCGGGTCGAGATGCCGAAGGCGAGGCCGTCGCCGGCCGCCGGTGTCGACCACTGGAAGCCGCCGCCGTAATAGATCAGGTCCTTCAGGACCACGCTGCCGCCCTTGACCACAATGCCGCCGTCGTCGACGTCGAAATCGAAAGCCGCCTGCCAGGCCTCGCGCCCCAGCAGGTTCTGCGGCATGGCGATGTTGACGATCTCCGCCCTCCCCGGCGCGCCGGGCAGGATGTCCAGGCGATAGGGGTCGGCGAAAGGCGCGTCCACATTGTCCGAGCGCGAGGCCGACAGCTTGCCGATGCCGATGCTGCCGCGGCCGTCCGGCGTGGTGTAGCGCAGCACCGTGTTGCCGGACACCGCGAAGTTCGACAGGTTGAAGCTCATGCCGTCGCGCCCGCCGATTTTCGACAGCGCGCTGTCCGACAGCGGTTCCAGCGCCGCGGCCAGGCCGGGCACGAACGCAAGGAAGAACAGGGAAACGGCGGCGCGCATCAGTGGCCCGGCGGGTTATTCGCCGGTACCAGGCCGGTCAGGTTCAGGGCCGTCAGCTTGTCGCGCCAGTTCAGCCAGATCCCGGCCTGGGCCTCGGTCAGGGCCGGCATGCCCGGCGCCGCCTGGAAGCTCACCGGCGTCTTCAGCACCGAGATCCAGAAGTCGCGGCTCGGCCCGGCGGCGTCGCCGGCGGTGACGCCGCCGACCTTCGACAGCGAGATGCAGCCGGTGCATTCGCCGTTCCAGCGCTTGCCGCCGCCGGCGTCGTTCAGGCTGTCGACGATGCCGGCCGCGCCGGCATCGATGCGCAGGGCGCCGGACAGGGTCGCGATCTTCATGCCGATGTCGCCGGCGATGCCGTCGAAGCCCAGGCGCATGCCGATGATCTCGCGCTGGCCGGCGCTGCCGCTGTTCTGGTAAACGAATTCGAAGTAGGGATTGGTGATCTGCACCAGGCGCTGGGCGTCGCCGGCGTCGCTGCGGCCGAAGCGCAGAGCGCTGATGTCGAGGTCGGCGCCGCTGCCGTTGCGCGGGCCATAGTTGTATTCGCCCAGGCGCAGATTGGCCAGGTTGGCGTTCAGGGTGACGTCCGCATCGAGGGCGATGCGGGTGAAATCGAAACCGTTGTAGCTGGCGTTACTGACGGTGAACAGGCCCTGCCCGCYCACGCTGGACATCTCGCTGTCCGACAAGGCGCGCATCTGGGCCGACGCATTCCCCGCCGCCAGCAGGTTGAACGCGGCCAGCGCCAGCGCAACAAAGAAATATCTGCTCATGGATTATCCCGACGAGCGTTGCAAGTCAAAACGGCCCGGGGCCAAGCCCGCGGGCCGTCCGTCACCAGACCGGAGGGATTAGTGGGCCCAGATGTAGACGGTGGTGCCTTGCAGCTTCATGTTGTTGATTTCGAACTTGCCGTAGGAAGCGTCCGAGTTGCCCATCTTGATCGAATCGACGCTCATCGACAGGTTCTTGGTCGTGTCGACCAGCGGAATCGCGATCTTGACGACGTCGCCAGCCGGCTGGAAGGCGCTCAGGCCGGCGCCGCCGGACACGCCCAGGGTGGACTTCGGATTGGCAGCGCTGACTTCGGTCAGGAAGCTGGCGTTGTCGATGATGTCGATGGTGGCGGCAATCGCGCCAGTGATGTTGATGTTATTGAAGCTCACCGAACCACCGCCGGTGCCGGTATCGGTGTACTTGAATTCACCGATGTTGATATGCAGGTCGGCGGCGATCGACACACCGTCGCGGCCCGAGACCTTGGACAGGTCGCTGTCGGCGATCGGGGTCAGGGCCGATGCGTACGAAGCGATCGAGGACAGGGCGGCGACGACGGCGAGTTGTTTCAGCAGTTTCATGGTATCTCCAGTAGTTATTGTGATCGACGGGTGTCTCTTCGGCTCCGCAGCGCCTGGGAGCTTGTTTCTTAATTGGAAGTCAATTAAGTGGTAATCATGTTATTACTTCCGTTTCATTTAATGCATTTTTTGTCCTGGCTCAGGGAGCCAAATCGATGGATTCCTGAGCCAGCCGAGGGACGAAAAAAAACCCGCTGCAGGCAGCGGGTTTTTTCGTGAAGCCTTGGCGCCGGATTACACGGCTTCGCGGCTGGCCTTCTTGCGCTCGTGCTCTTTCAGGTGACGCTTGCGCAGGCGGATGCTCTTCGGGGTGATCTCGACCAGTTCGTCGTCCTCGATGAATTCCACAGCGTATTCCAGCGACATCTGGATCGGCGGCACCAGGCGCACGGCTTCGTCGGTACCCGACGAACGCACGTTGGTCAGCTGCTTGCCCTTGATCGGGTTGACGACCAGGTCGTTGTCGCGCGAGTGGATACCGATGATCATGCCTTCGTACACCGGGGTGTTGTGCTCGACGAACATGCGGCCGCGGTCCTGCAGTTTCCAGATCGCGTAGGCGACGGCGGCGCCGTCGTCCTGCGAGATCAGCACGCCGTTGCGGCGGCCGGCGAGTTCGCCCTTGCTGTTGTCGACCGGTGCGTAAGCATCGAACACGTGGCTCATCAGGCCGGTGCCGCGGGTCAGGGTCATGAATTCGCCCTGGAAGCCGATCAGGCCACGCGCCGGGATACGGTACTCGAGGCGCACGCGGCCCTTGCCGTCCGATTCCATGTTCTGCAGGTCGCCACGGCGGCGGCCCAGTTCTTCCATGACGCCGCCCTGGTTGACTTCTTCGACGTCGACCGTCAGGTTTTCGTACGGCTCGTGGCGCACGCCATCGACCATCTTGTACACGACTCGCGGACGCGAGACCGCAAGTTCGAAGCCCTCCCTGCGCATGTTTTCCAGCAGGATGGTCAGGTGCAGTTCACCACGGCCCGACACTTCGAACACGGTATCGTCATCGGTCGGCGAGACACGCAGTGCGACGTTGGCCTTCAGTTCGCGCTCGAGACGCTCACGCAGCTGGCGGCTGGTCACGAACTTGCCTTCGCGGCCGGCCAGCGGCGAGTTGTTGACCATGAAGTTCATGGTCAGGGTCGGCTCGTCGACGGTCAGCATCGGCAGCGCTTCCGGCACGTCGGCGGCGCAGACGGTCGAGCCGATGCCGATTTCTTCGATACCGTTGATCAGGCAGATGTCGCCGGCGACCGCTTCGTCGACCAGCACGCGCTCCAGGCCCTTGAAGTTCAGCACCTGGTTGATGCGGCCCTTGATCGGGGTCGAATCGGGACCGTTCAGGATCACGACGTCCTGGCCGGTCTTGACGCGGCCACGGTTCACGCGGCCGATACCGATCTTGCCGACGTAGGACGAGTAGTCCAGCGAGGTGATCTGCATCTGCAGCGGACCGTCCGGGTTGTCGTCACGCACCGGCACGTATTTCAGGATCGCGTCGAACAGCGGCTTCATGTCGCCGCCGCGCACGCTTTCGTCCATGCCGGCGTAGCCGTTCAGGCCCGAGGCGTAGACGATCGGGAAGTCCAGCTGCTCGTCGGTGGCGCCCAGCTTGTCGAACAGTTCGAAGGTCTGGTTGATCGCCCAGTCGGCGCGCGCGCCCGGACGGTCGATCTTGTTGACGACCACGATCGGCTTCAGGCCCAGGGCCAGCGCCTTGCGGGTCACGAAGCGGGTCTGCGGCATCGGGCCTTCCTGGGCGTCGACCAGCAGCAGCACCGAGTCGACCATCGACAGCACGCGCTCGACCTCGCCGCCGAAGTCGGCGTGGCCCGGGGTGTCGACGATGTTGATGTGGGTGCCTTCATATTCGACTGCGCAATTCTTCGACAGAATCGTGATGCCACGTTCTTTTTCGAGATCGTTCGAGTCCATCACGCGGGTGTCGACCGCCTGGTTTTCACGGAAGGTGCCGGATTGGCGCAGCAGCTGGTCCACGAGGGTGGTCTTGCCGTGGTCAACGTGGGCAATGATTGCGATATTACGAATCGCGCGTTTGGTGTCTGACATATGCGTATTCAACAGTGAATGTTGCGTGATGGATGGAGTTTCGGCTAGAGGCGCTCGGCGGGAGCCGGTTGGCATTGCCGATTTCCAGAACCCGCTAGTATAGCATGCGGATTCCGTCTGCTGCATTGCAGCGGCGAGAAAAGCCCTGAATTTTCAACGGTTTGAGCTTAAGGCCCAAATATTGAAGGATGATGACGGGCGGTTACGGGCCAGATGTGGAGGAGGCTACGCCCGATTTCAAGAGCGGCGCAGCGCCCACATGGCGCTGGCCCAGAGGATCAGGCCGATGCCGAGAAAGGCCACCGGATCGGCCGGCCCGCCGGCGGCGAGCTGCGGATACGCCAGCGCGAACAGCACCAGCGCGGCCGCCGTCACGTAGTGCGGGGGATTGCGGAACACATAAGCCAGCGGCACGAAATGCAGGCCGATCACGGCGATCGCCATCGGCACCACCCAGACGCCCTGCCCGATGTTGGCAAGCACATTGCCGAGCACGAGGATGAGGATCCACTGTCCGCCATTCACCAGATGAAACACGCGATCGGCCCGTTTCTGTTCCGGGGTCTTTGCGCGCGCGGCGACGGCAACGGCATGGCGGCGGTAGCACAGCCAGGCAGTGAGGGCCAGACCGATGCCCAGCAGGGCGATGCCGCCGAACACCAGCAGCCCGGCGCCGGCGCGGCGGTCCCAGACCTCGAGCAGGATGGCGCCGAACACCGAGAACAGCATGGCGCCGAAGGCACGTCCACCTGCCTCGGCGGAGGGATTGCTGACGGTCTGGGGGATCTCGGCTTGCATGCGGGCTCCGGAGGAAGGGAATATTGGCTGATGTTCAATATTCTGCTTGCATGTATTAATTACAAGCAAGCTTTTCCTTCCTCACTGTTGTTTCCCGGATTTGTCCGCAGGCTATGGCGGACAGTGACTCAAGCCTGGCGCGCCGCGATCAGGCGTTCCGGCGCCAGGATCGCGTATTCCTGCAGGATGGCCGTGCCCAGCAGCCTGCCGTCGGCGTAGACGCGCACCCTGCCCAGCTCCGGCGGCACGGTCACCGCTTCCTTGCCAAGCGCCAGGCGCTGGCCGTTCAGGAAACGCTTTTCCAGCTCGGGCGTGAGGTCGATGCGCGGGAAGGTCGACAGCAGCGCGTCGACCGGCGCCAGCAGCGACAGCGGATTCTCGTGCGCCTGCAGCTCTTCCAGCGTGACCATGTTGGCGGTGGTGAGCGCGCCGACCTGCACCCGGCGCAGCGCGCTCAGGTGGGCGCCGCAACCGAGTGCCGCGCCGATGTCCTCGCCCAGCACGCGCACATAGGTGCCCTTGCTGCATTTCACGCGAATGCTCAGGAAAGGCGCGGCGATGGCGACCAGTTCCAGTTCATGGATGGTGACCGGACGCGCCTCGCGCTCCAGCGTGACGCCTTCGCGCGCATATTCGTACAACGCCTTGCCGTCGCGTTTCAGGGCCGAGTACATCGGCGGCACCTGCAGGATGGGGCCGCGAAAGCGCGCCAGCGCGGCTTCGACCTGCTCGGTGCTGACATCGACGTCGCGGGTCTCCAGCACCTCGCCCTCGGTATCGCCGGTGGTGGTGGTGATGCCCAGGTGGACGGTGGCGAGATAGGTCTTGTCCGCTTCCAGCAGGTCCTGCGAGAACTTGGTCGCCTCGCCGAAGCACAGCGGCAGCAGGCCGGTGGCGAAGGGGTCGAGGGTGCCGGTGTGGCCGGCCTTCTTGGCGTTGACGATGCGCTTGACCTTGATCAGCGCGTCGTTCGAGGACAGGCCGACCGGCTTGTCGATCAGTAGCACCCCGTCGACCAGGTCGCGGGGCTTTTTCGGCGGTCTTGCGTTCACTCGGAATCCGAATCTTCGTCAGTGTCGGCGGGGGCCGACTCGTCGACGTAGTCGGCGGCGCGCGTCGCATTGGCCTGGTCGATCAGGGCCGACATCGCCAGGCCGCGGCTGGTCGAGGTGTCGTGCACGAAGTGCAGCTGCGGCAAGGTGTGGATGTGCAGGCGCTTGCCGAGCAGGTTGCGCAGGTAGCCGGAGGCCTTGTTCAAGCCTTCCAGGGTCTGCTTGACCTCTTCCGGGCTGTCCTTGAGCAGGGTGAACCAGACCTTGGCGTGCGCATAGTCGGGGGTCAGCTTGACTTCGCTGATGGTGACCATCCCCACGCGCGGATCCTTCAGTTCGAACGCGATGAGTTCCGACAGGTCCTTCTGGATCTGGTCGGCGACGCGCAGGCCGCGCGATGGAATGCTTTTACTGTGTTTAGGCATATTGTTGAGCTGCTTATTGTTATCCGACGGAAATAATTTGGGGCCAGTGGCCCGCGCCACATGGCACAGGCCTACTAGCCCCAATGCTACTCCAATCGTTGGAACGACCGTAATTACAGCGTACGCGCCACTTCCTGCACTTCGAACACTTCCAGAACGTCGCCGACCTGGATTTCGTTGTAGTTCTTCAGCGACAGGCCGCACTCGAGACCGGCGCGAACTTCCTTCGCATCGTCCTTGAAGCGCTTGAGCGAATCGATCTCGCCGGTCCAGATCACGATGTTGTTGCGCAGCAGGCGAACCGAGGAGGTACGCTTGACCACGCCATCGGTGACCAGGCAGCCCGCGATCGCGCCGACCTTCGACACCAGGATGACCTGGCGGATTTCGACCTGGCCGGTGATGTGCTCGCGCTTCTCCGGTGCCAGCATGCCCGACAGTGCCGTCTTGATCTCGTCGATCGCATCGTAAATGATGCTGTAGTAACGGATGTCGACGCCGTTGGTCTCGGCCAGCTTGCGCGCCTGGGCATCGGCACGGGCGTTGAAGCCGATGATGACTGCCTTCGACGCGGTCGCCAGGTTGACGTCCGACTCGGTGATGCCGCCGACCGCCGCGTGGACGATCTGGACACGCACTTCCGAAGTCGACAGCTTCTGCAGCGAACCGACCAGCGCTTCCTGCGAACCCTGCACGTCCGTCTTGACGATGAGCGGCAGGTTCTTGACTTCGCCTTCGCCCATCTGGTCGAGAATGTTCTCCAGCTTGGCTGCCTGCTGCTTGGCCAGTTTCACGTCGCGGAACTTACCTTGACGGAACAGTGCGATTTCACGCGCCTTGCGCTCGTCGGCCATGACCATGACTTCTTCGCCGGCACTCGGCACTTCGGTCAGGCCCTGGATCTCGACCGGGAAGGACGGACCGGCTTCGGTCACCGACTTGCCGTTCTCGTCCAGCATCGCACGGACGCGGCCGAAGGACGAACCCGCCAGCACGACGTCGCCGCGCTTCAGGGTACCCGACTGCACCAGGATGGTGGCGACCGGGCCGCGGCCCTTGTCCAGGCGGGCTTCGACCACCAGACCACGCGCCAGCGATTCCACCGGCGCCTTCAGTTCCAGCACTTCGGCTTGCAGCAGCACGTTTTCCAGCAGGTCGTCGATGCCCTGGCCGGTCTTCGCCGACACCTGGACGAACGGCGATTCGCCACCGTATTCTTCCGGCACCACACCTTCGGCAACCAGTTCCTGGGTCACACGGTCGGCATTCGCGCCCGGCTTGTCGATCTTGTTGATCGCCACGACCAGGGGCACGCCTGCCGCTTTCGCGTGGGCGATCGCTTCCTTGGTCTGCGGCATCACGCCGTCGTCGGCCGCTACCACCAGGATGACGATGTCGGTCGCCTTGGCGCCGCGGGCACGCATTGCCGTAAAGGCTTCGTGACCCGGGGTATCCAGGAAGGTGACCATGCCGCGCGGAGTGTCCACGTGGTAGGCGCCGATGTGCTGGGTGATACCGCCGGCTTCGCCCGCAGCAACCTTGGCGCGGCGGATGTAGTCCAGCAGCGAGGTCTTGCCGTGGTCGACGTGGCCCATCACGGTCACGACCGGCGCACGCGGCTTGGCCTCGAACTCGTGATGCTCGGCCGGGTCGGCCAGCAGCGCTTCCGGATCGTCCTCGGCGGCGGCGAAGGCCTTGTGGCCCATTTCTTCCACCACGATCATCGCGGTTTCCTGGTCCAGCACCTGGTTGATGGTGCACATCTGGCCCAGCTTCATCAGCTGCTTGATGACCTCGGATGCCTTCACGGCCATCTTGTGCGCCAGTTCGGCCACGGTGATGGTTTCCGGCACGTAGACGTCCTTGACGATCGCCTCGGTCGGGGCCTGGAAGTTCGATTCGCGATCGTCGTGGCCGCCACGACGGCCGCCACGTCCACCGCCCGCACGCCAGCCGTCACGGCCGCCGGTCGAGGGGGCGCCACGGCCCTTCATGCCGCCGCCAGGGGCGCCGCGCTTCTTCTCGTCCGACCAGGTCGAGGCCACGTTGGCCGACTTGATCGACTTCTTGTCGCCCGGTTTCGGACGTGCACSGCCACCGGTCGCGTCGGCCGGCTTGGCTTCGCCCGGTTTCTTTTCGGCAGGTTTATGCAGGGTTGCCGGTTCGGCCGCCTTCGGCTTGGCCGCAGGCACTTCCGGCGCCTTGATCACGCGGCGCGGCTGGGCCATCATGGCCTTGATCTGGGCCACTTCGTCGGCCACGGCCTTGCGTGCGCGCTCGGTGGCGGCGGCGCGTTCGGCGGCTTCCTTGGCGGCTTCGTCGGCCTTGCGCTTGGATTCCTCGGCGGCTGCCTTCTTGGTTTCCTCGGCGGCGGCGCGCTTGGCTTCCGCGGCGGCATCGGCGGCGCCGGCAGCGGCGTCGGCTTGCACCTGTGCGACGGCCGCGGCTTCGCGCTGCAGACGCTCTTCGGCGTCGCGCTTGGCCTGCTCTTCGGCCGCCTTGGCCTGTGCGGCCTTCTCGGATTCCAGCTTGGCCAGACGTTCCTGCTTCTCACGCAGTTCCGCTTCCTGGCGCGCCAGCAGTTCCGACTGGCGGCGCGCTTCCTCGTCACGGCGTGCCTGTTCGGCGGCGTCGATCACCGGGGCGGTAGCCGCCTTGGCAGTGACCAGATCGTCGCGCTGTACGAAAGTGCGTTTCTTGCGCACTTCCACCTGGATCGTGCGCGATTTGCCGCTGGCGTCAGCCTGCTTGATCTCGGAGGTTTCCTTGCGGGTCACCGTGATCTTCTTCTTTTCGCCCGATTCGGCGGCGCCATGGGTACGGCGCAGATGGTTCAGCAGCTTATCCTTATCATCCTTGGACAAGGGATCTGACGTCGAACTTTTCTCGACGCCAGCAGAACGCAGCTGCGTCAGCAGCAAATCTGCAGGCATCTTCAGTTCGGTGGCAAATTGGGCTACGTTGTTACTCGCCATTCAGTCCTCTTTTCTATGTGTCGCGAGATGATAAAGAATTTTGCTCGGGTTGGAAACGCAAAGACCGCGRCACCGCCCCGGTCTTTGCACAACCCTTATGCCTTGGCCGTTTCTACCTGGCTCCAGGCTTTCGCCTGCAGGGCCTTGGCCCGGTCGTCGTACTTGGCGTCGACCAGTTTCATCTCATCGTCAGACACATCATTAAATGCGTTCTTGATCAAATCACGGGCACGGTCGGTCGGCAGGGCCAGGATGGCGCCGAACTCGTCGTATGCCAGGCCCGCGAATTGTTCGAGGGTCTTGATACCGGCAAGACCAAGCTTGCCGGCGGTGGTACGGTCCATCCCTTCCAGGCTGACCAGCGACTCTTCCATGCCCTCGAGGCCTTCTTCGGAAGCGATCGCTTCGGTCACCAGCGCGTCACGGGCGCGGGTGCGCAGTTCGTTGACGGTGTCTTCGTCGAACGATTCGATTTCCAGCATTTCGGAGATGGGCACGTAGGCGATTTCTTCAAGGCTCGAGAAACCTTCCTCGACCAGGATATTCGCCACTTCCTCATCCACATCCAGCTTTTCCATGAACAGCACGCGCACGGCGGCGGTTTCCTGGGCAGCCTTGTTGGCCGATTCCTCGGCCGTCATGATGTTGATCTTCCAGCCGGTCAGATCGGACGCCAGGCGCACGTTCTGGCCCGAACGGCCGATCGCGATCGCCAGGTTTTCTTCGTCGACCACGACGTCCATCGCATGCTTCTCTTCGTCGACCATGATCGACGACACGTTGGCCGGGGCCAGCGCGCCGATCACGAACTGGGCCGGATCTTCCGACCACAGCACGATGTCCACGCGCTCGCCGCCCAGCTCGCCGGTCACGGCCTGCACGCGCGAACCGCGCATGCCGACGCAGGTACCGATCGGGTCGATGCGCTTGTCGGAGGTGAACACGGCGATCTTGGCGCGCACGCCCGGGTCGCGGGCAGCCGATTTAATCTGCAGCAGGCCTTGTTCGATTTCCGGAACTTCCAGCTCGAACAGCTTCATGATGAATTCCGGCGCGGTGCGCGACAGGATCACCTGCGGGCCGCGCATATTGCGGTCGACGCGCAGGATGTAGGCTCGGACGCGGTCGCCGATGCGCAGGTTTTCCTTCGGGATCATCTGGTCGCGCGGCAGGCGGGCTTCGATCTTGCCCGACTCGACGATGGCGTCGCCGCGTTCCATGCGCTTGATGGTGCCGGTGACGAGGGCGTCGCCACGCTCCAGGAAGTCCTGCAGGATCTGCTCGCGCTCGGCGTCGCGGACGCGCTGCAGCACGACCTGCTTGGTGTCCTGGGCGAAGCGGCGGCCGAACTCGACCGACTCGATCGGCTCTTCGATGTATTCGTCGACTTCGATGTCCGAAATCTGTTCCTTGGCTTCGAAATGCAGGATTTCCTGGTCGGGCAGCTGCAGGCCGGCCTCGTCGGGCACGACGTGCCAGCGGCGGAAGGTTTCGAATTCGCCGCTGTCGCGGTCGATACTCACACGGATGTCGACATCGCCCTCGTAGCGTTTTTTCGTGGCCTGCGCCAGTGCGAACTCGAGCGCGCCGAAGACGACCTCTTTATCGACGTTTTTTTCGCGCGCGAGCGCATCAACCAGTAACAAAATTTCGCGACTCATGCTTTGCGACTCCTAAAATCCACCTTCGGCACCAGGCGTGCCTTGTCCAGTTCGGCCAGCGTAAATTCCAATAACGCCAGGCCATCCTTGCTTTCAAATTCCAACCCGATCTTCTCGCCTTGCGGGGCGTGCAGGATGCCCGTGTAGGTCTTGCGGTTCGCGGTGCCGGGCATCGCGACGCGCAGCTTGACCGTGCATTCCTCGCCGGCAAAGCGTTCGAAGTCGGCCAGGGTGCGCACCGGACGGTCCAGTCCGGGCGACGACACTTCCAGGCGCTCGTAATCGACGTTTTCGACCGTCAGCACGTGCGACAGCTGGTGGCTGACCGTGGCGCAATCTTCGACCGAGATCGGTCCCTTTTCGTCCGCCACCGCGGCCGGGAAATCGATGAACACGCGCAGGATGCCTCGCTCGGCACGCTCGATATCGACGAGTTCGTAGCCCAGTCCACTGACTGTGGTGGCAATCAAATCAAACAGCTGCACTGATTTCTCCAGATCGCCGGCATGGCGCCGGACCTCTTAAAACGATTCAACAAAAAAAAAATGGGCAACTGCCCATCTTCTTATATTTCCAACCAGATGAAAGTGTCTACACCAAACAAAACGCCGGGGAGAACTTTAATTGGTTGCGAATTATAACCCGATACAGGGCAGCTCGCAATCGCTGCGCTGCAAAATGAACAGGTCTGCAACAGTTTACACCTTTGGCGAACAGGCCGCATTCAAATACGTCGTCGCCGCAGTCATATACCTCACCCATGGCCATCCACGTCGCCCCCGCGGTCATACACGTCACCCCCGCGCAGGCGGGGGCGACGGAGCCGATCAGCCGCGGCGGCCGCGGCGCGGCATGCCGTTATCGCTGACGCGCGGACCCGCCGGGCGGCGGTTCTGGCCGGCGCCGGCGAAGCCGAAGGTGGTCTGCAGCGGATCCGGCTGGCGCGGACCCTTGCCGCCACCGCCACCACCACCGCTGCGGCCCTGGCCGCCACTGCGTCCCTGACCGCCGTTACGGCCGCCCTGGCCGCCGCCGAAGCCGCTGCCGCCGCGCCCCTGGGCGCCCGGCATGCCGGGCTGACCGCGGCCGCCCTGCTGGGACCCGACGCGCACCACCGGCGGGCCGAAGGGATCGACGTTGCGGTTGGCATCGGCACGATCGATGCGGTTGCCGTTGGTCCGGTCCGCATTGGGGCCACCGCGGTCCTTGCCGCCGCCCTGCTTCTGCTTCTGGCCGCCCTGGCCCTGGCCCTGGCCGCCGGCCTTCTGCTCGCCCTTCCTCTCGATGCCGAAGGCGGTCATGAAGTTGCGGACGTCGTTTTCTTCCAGCTCTTCCCAACGACCGCGCTTCAGGCCGGTCGGCAGGGTCATCGCGCCGTAGCGGGTGCGGATCAGGCGCGAGACGGTCAGGCCGACCGCCTCGAACATGCGGCGCACCTCGCGGTTGCGGCCTTCGCCGATCACCACGCGGTACCAGTGGTTGACGCCTTCGCCGCCGCCGTCGACGATCTTGGTGAAGGAGGCCAGGCCGTCTTCCAGCTCGACGCCGGCCAGCAGCTTCTGGCGCATGCCCTCTTCCAGCACGCCGAGGGTACGCACGGCGTACTCGCGGTCGATGTTGTAACGCGGGTGCATCAAGCGGTTCGCCAGGTCGCCGGAGTTCGTGAACAGCAGCAGGCCCTCGGTGTTGAAGTCGAGGCGGCCGACGGCCAGCCATTTGCCGGTCTTCATGGTCGGCAGGCGGTCGAATACCGACGGACGGCCTTCCGGATCGTCCGCGCTGACGATTTCGCCGGCCGGCTTGTGGTACACCAGCACGCGCGGCGGCTTGTTGTTATTCACGCGGCGCTGCAGCAGCTTGCCGTTGATGCGCACGGCGTCGGTCGGCAGGATGCGCTGGCCGATGTGGGCCGGCTCGCCGTTCACCGACACGCGGCCGGCGATGATCAGCTCTTCCATGTCGCGGCGCGAACCCAGGCCGGCCTCGGCCAGCACCTTGTGCAGCTTCGGCGCATCGTCCTCGGCGGTCAGGTCGCGGCGTACCTTGGCCGCCTTGGCCTGGCCCTGGCCGCCCTCGTGGGCATCGAAGGCGTCCGAGGTCACGAAGGAGAACACGGCGTCGGCATCGTTCGGCTTGGCGCCGCGGTTATCCTTGCCGCCGCGGGCGTTCTTGCCCTTGCCTTGCTGCTGACCCTGCTTCTGGGCCTGCTGGCCCGGCTTCTGGGCTTGCTGGCCCGGCTGGCCGGCCTGGCCTTGCTGGGCCTGCTGGGCTTGCTGGACCTGTTGACCCTGCTGGCCGCGCTGCTGGCCTTTCTTGCCCCTGTTCTGGCCGTCGTGCTTGCCGGTGCGCGCCCCCTGGCGCTGCTCGGTGCGCTTCTCGGCGGCCTGCTCGCCCTGCTCCGCGCCGGCCTGGGCCGGCTCGGCCACGGCGTCGGCGC
>NZ_JBFTMX010000043.1:0-46025 GCF_056397205.1 Massilia sp. 05N420 | reverse complement strand
CCGCACCGGCGACGGCGGCCGCACCGGCGACGGCGGCCGCCGCGCCGGCCGCCAGGTCCGCGCCGTCCGAGCTCTCCGGCATCGCCGCCCTGCTGCAGGGCGGCCGCCTGCTCGCCATCATCCCCGCCTTCATCCTGCTCGGCCTCGGCCTGGCGTTCACGCCCTGCGTGCTGCCAATGGTGCCGATCCTGTCCTCGATCATCGTCGGCGAAGGCCAGCAGAGCGGGCGCGGGCGCGGCTTCGTGCTGTCGCTCTCGTATTCGATGGGGATGGCGATCGTCTACACCCTGCTGGGCGTGGCCGCCGGCCTGCTCGGCGAAGGCCTTGCCGCGGCCTTGCAGAATCCCTGGGTACTGGGTGCTTTTGCCCTCTTGATCGCGGCGATGTCGCTGTCGATGTTCGGTGTGTTCCAGCTGCAGGTGCCGGCCGCGCTGCAGACCCGCCTCGCCGACGCCTCCGGGCGCCAGGCTTCCGGCAAGCTGGCCGGGGTGTTCGTGATGGGCGCGATCTCGGCCCTGATCGTCGGCCCCTGCGTGGCCGCCCCGCTGGCCGGGGCCCTGGTCTACATCAGCCAGACCCGCGACGTGCTGATCGGCGGCGCCGCGCTGTTCGCGATGGCCGTCGGCATGAGCATCCCGCTGCTGCTGGTCGGCGTCTCGGCCGGCTCGCTGTTGCCGCGTGCCGGTTTGTGGATGGAGTCGGTCAAGCGCTTCTTTGGTGTGCTGATGCTGGCGATGGCCCTGTGGATGGTGGCGCCGGTGCTGCCTGGCCTGCTGCAGATGCTGCTGTGGGCCGCGCTGCTGCTGGGTTACGGCTTCTACCTCCTGCGCGCCGCCGGCAAGCCGCGCCACTGGGCCGGCATGGCCTTCGGCGCGGCGCTGGCCGTGCTCGGCGCGACCCAGCTGGTGGGCCTGGCCAGCGGCGCGCGCGATCCGCTCGCGCCGCTGTCGCGCTTCGCCGGCGGCGCCCCGGCCGAGGGTCTGGCCTTCACCCGCATCAAGACCGTCGAGCAGCTCGACGCCGCGCTGGCCGCCACCAATGGCAAGACCGCCATGCTCGACTTCTACGCCGACTGGTGCGTGTCCTGCAAGGAGATGGAAAAGCTGACCTTCATCGCCCCCAAGGTCAAGTCGCGCCTGGCGAACACCGTGCTGCTGCAGGTGGACGTGACCGCCAACGATGCGGCCGACCGCGCGATGCTGAAGCGTTTCGGCCTGTTCGGGCCGCCGGGCATCATCCTGTTCGACCGGGCAGGGAAGGAGATTCCCGATGGGCGGGTGATCGGCTACCAGGACAGCGCCAAATTCCTGGCCTCGCTGGACCGGCTGCAGTAAAAAAAGGAGCGCCGCGGCGCTCCTTGTTCATGGTGCGGACCGATCAGCCGCGCGCGGTCTCGCCGCCGCGGTGCTGCCAGCCGCCGTGGCCGCCATGGCGGCCGAAGCGCGACTGCATCTGCGCCGCCTTCTCGTCGAAGACCTTCTTCTGGTCCGGCGACAGCACCGAATAGAAGCTGTTCAGGGCGCCCAGGCGCTGCTCCATGAAGGCGGTGCGCTGCTTCTGCAGTTCGATCATCTTCTGGGCGCGCTGCGGCGCCGTCAGGCCGGCCCAGGCGGCGCGGTCATGCTGCCAGGGGCGCTGGGCCGGCTTCATCGAGGCGACGAAGCTGTTCCAGGCGTTTTCCTGGGCCGGCGTGATCTTGAGCTCGTCGTGCAGCTTGGCGATGCGCTCGGCGCGCATCTGCTCGCGCTTGGCCGCGAACTCGGCGCGCTTGGCCTGGTGCGCTTCCTTGCTCAGCTGCGCTTTCGGGTGCGCGTCGGGCGCCTGGGTTTGCGCCTGGGCGCCGATCATTGCGCCGCCCAGCGACAGGGCGGCCAGTCCGGTGAGGAGGGTTTTGCGTAAGGTGTTCATCTCTTTTTTCCTTATCCACTAGTGCGTTGAATGTGGCGGCTGCCACGGCGGCGTGCATCCGACTTCGGATAACTTCGGGAACTTCGGAGAACATCTCCTTGCACGGTGATGTCATCATCGGTGAAAGATGTAAGCGCAGCGTGTCCGCTGTCTCGCCCTTTGTATCAATTTGTTTCCCTGTGCCATCCATATACATGCCGATACAAAGTCGCTGTTCAGGGGTACGCTAAGTCGCGATAATGATGTCATGGATACTCCATCTACCATTCTGATCGTCGACGACGACCGTGACATCCGCTCGCTGCTGGCCGATTACCTGGAAGCGAACGGCTACCGCGCGCTGGCTGCCGCCGACGGCACGGCAATGTGGAAGACGCTGGATGAGTCGCGTCCCGACCTGATCGTGCTCGACCTGAACCTGCCGGGCGAMGAYGGCCTGACCCTGTGCCGCAAGCTGCGCGCCACCTCGACCCTGCCGGTCATCATGCTCACCGCCCGCAACGAGCCGCTGGACCGCATCCTCGGCCTCGAGATGGGCGCCGACGACTACCTGCCGAAGCCCTTCGAGCCGCGCGAACTGCTGGCCCGCATCCGCAGCGTGCTGCGCCGCAGCCACGCGATGCCGCCCAATTCCCAGGCCGAGAACGTGCAGCAGATGAAGTTCTCGGGCTGGACCCTGGACCTCACCGCGCGCCACCTGGTCAACCCGCAGGGCGTGGTCATCATGCTGTCGGGCGCGGAGTTCCGCCTGCTGCGCGTATTCCTCGAACATCCGAACCGCGTGCTGAACCGCGACCAGCTGCTGAACCTGACCCAGGGCCGCGACGCCGATCCCTTCGACCGCTCGATCGACATCCAGATCAGCCGCCTGCGCCAGAAGCTGGGCGAGGACGCACGCATGCCCCAGATTATCAAGACAGTCCGTAACGGCGGCTATGTGCTCGCCGGCCAGGTGAGCGTGGAGCCCGGCGCGTGAAGGCATTCTTCGGCTCGATGACGGGCCGTGTGTTCATCACCCTGCTGCTGGGGATCCTGCTGACCGCCGCGCTGACCCAGCTGCTGGCCGATGCGGAGCGCCAGCGCGTGCTCGACGAGTTCCGCGACCTGCATTCGCTCGACCGCGCCGAACAGCTGATCGTGGCCACCGAGATCGTCCCCGAGTCCGCGCGCAGCGCCTACCTGCAGGTGGCGAACCGCCCCGGCATGCGCCTGGAGGCGGTCGGCCCGAACCCGCCGGCGCTGACCCCGACGCCGAGCGAGTTCGTCGCAGACCTCGACGCGCGCATGAACAAATCCCCCGGCAACAAGCCCTACCGCCTGCAGTCGCTGGCGGTGCGGCCGGAGTCCTGCGCGCGCGCGCGCGAGCAGCCGGTGGTGTTCGGCCTGCTGCGCATGAAGTGGCGCGGCACCTGCGAGAGCATCATGGTCAATCTGCGCGACGGCACTCCGCTGATCCTGTCGGTGCTGCCGCCGCGCTCGGCCACCTCGCCGGAGCGCACCGACTACCGCGGCACGATTTCGCTGTTCCTGGTCAGCATCGCCTTCCTGGCCTACCTGGTGGCGCGCATGACCACGCGTCCGCTCAAGCAGCTGGCCCAGGCCGCGAAAGACCTCGGTAACGACATCAACCACCCGCCGCTGGACCTGACCGGCGCCGACGAGATCCGCCAGGCCAGCGCCGCCTTCAACGCGATGCAGGCGCGGATCCGCCAGTACATCTTCCAGCGAACCCAGATGCTGGCCGCGATCACCCACGACCTGCAAACCCCGCTCACGCGCATGCGCCTGCGGCTGGAGAAGGTCAGCGAGGAAGAGCTGCAGCAGCGCCTGATCGGCGACCTGTCGGCGATGCAGGCGATGGTGAAGGAAGGCCTGGACCTGGCGCGCAGCATGGATACCACCGAGACCATGCAGATGATGGACCTCGATTCGCTGCTCGATTCGGTTTGCGCCGACGCCGCCGACGCCAGCCAGCGCGTGACCCTGAGCGGCACCGCCAACATGGCGCTGCTGGGCCGTCCGATGGACCTGCGCCGCTGCCTGGTCAATCTGATCGACAACGCGGTCAAGTACGGCCACTCGGCCAAGGTGTCGGTGGACCGCATCAACGGCGCGGCGCGGATCCGCATCCGCGACGGCGGGCCCGGCATTCCGGGCGCCGAGCTGGCGCGCGTGTTCGATCCCTTCTACCGGGTCGAGGGCTCGCGTTCGCGCGAGTCGGGCGGCACCGGCCTGGGACTGACGATTGCGCGCAACATCGCCGAACAGCATGGCGGCAGCATCGTGCTGGCCAACCACCCGGAAGGCGGGCTCGAAGTGACGCTCATGCTGCCGGAGTATTACCCAGGGAAGTAACGACGCGGTCATCCCGATGTGCGAAAATCGCCGCGGGGACCACGTGTCGACTGCGTGTATCTCATCCTCATCGATAATCATAAAAATGAAGCCGCCGGCACTGGCGGCATAGGGAGTGGAATGAAAAGGAATCACCTCGGACTCATCGCCGCAGCCGTCATCATCGCGGGCGCCGGCGTCAGTGCTTGCAGCCAGGAGAAGGACGGCGCCAATGGCGGCGCCGGCGGCGGCGCCAAGGGAAAGGGCGGCCAGCCGCCCGCGGTCGTCAACGTGGTGGCGCTGCAGCGCCGCGACGTGCCGGTGGTCCAGCAGGCCAGCGGCACCGTCACCCCGATCCGCACCGTCGACCTGCATCCGCAGACCACCGCGACCATCCGCCAGGTCCACATCAAGGAAGGCCAGTTCGTGAAGGCAGGCGAGCTGCTGTTCTCGCTCGACGACCGCGCCGACCGCGCCAACCAGGACAAGGCCCAGGCCCAGGTCGAACGCGACCGCGCCCAACTGGCCGACCTCGAGCGCCAGTACAAGCGCAGCCAGGACCTGTTCGCCCAGAAATTCATCGCCCAGAGCGCGGTCGACACCCTGAAGGCCCAGGTCGACCAGGCGCGCGCGACCCTGCAGTCGGACATCGCGGCCGCGCGCGCGGCCGGCGTCTCCACCAGCTACACCGCGATCCGCGCGCCGATGTCCGGCCGCGTCGGCGGCATCGGCGTCTATCCGGGCAGCCTGGTGCAGCCGTCCACCTCGCTCACCACCATCACCCAGCTCGATCCGATCACGATCGCCTTCACGCTGCCGGAAGCCAGCCTGCCGTCCCTGCTGGCGGCGCAGAAGCGCGGCAAGATCGAGGTGCAGGCCATCCCCGGCGCCGGCCTGGAGCCGGTCACCGGCACCCTGAGCTTCATCGACAACACCGTCGACCCGACCGCCGGCACCATCAAGGTGAAGGCCGAGTTCGCGAACCGCGACACCACCCTGTGGCCGGGCCAGTACGTGAACACCAAGGTGACGGTGCAGACCATCAAGGATGCCGTGGTGGTGCCGCAGAGCGCCATCATCACCAATGCCCAGGGCACTTTCGTGTACGTGCTGGAGAAGGACCACTCGGCGCGCCAGGTGCCGGTGCAGCGCCTGTACGGCGCCGGCATCGATGCCGCCGTCAGCGGCCTGAGCGGCAACGAGCAGGTCATCACCGAGGGCAAGCAGAACGTGCGCCCGGGCGGCAAGGTGCGCCTGGCTTCCGAAATGGGCAAGGGCGAAGGCAAGGGTAACGGCGCGGGCGAAGGCAAGGGCGCCGGCGCGGGCAGCAAGGGCGGGGCCGCATGAACCTCTCCGAACTATGTATCCGCCGGCCGGTCATGGTCGTGCTGCTGTCGATCAGCCTGATCCTGGTCGGCGTGCTGGCCTACACGCACATCCCGGTCGCGGCGCTGCCCAGTTATAACACCCCGGTCATCAACGTCAACGCCAACCTGTCGGGCGCCAGCCCGGAGATCATGGCGTCGTCGGTCGCGCTGCCGCTCGAGAAGCAGTTCTCGACCATCGCCGGCATCAACCTGATCACCTCGACCAGCACCCAGGGCAATACCTCTCTGACGCTGGAATTCGATTCCTCGATCGACGTCAACAAGGCGGCGGTCGACGTCCAGGCCGCGCTGCTGGGCGCCCAGCGCCAGTTGCCGCAGGAGATGACGGACCTGCCGTCCTACCGCAAGGTCAATCCGGCCGACGCGCCGGTGCTGTTCATGACCATGACCTCGCCGTCGATGAACCTGTCGGAGCTGAACGACTACGCCGAGAACCTGGTGTCGCCGGCGATCTCGACCCTGCCGGGCGTGGCCCAGGTGCAGGTCAACGGCGGCAAGAAGTTTGCCGTGCGCGTGCGCGCCAAGACCGACCTGATGAACGCGCGTAACCTGACGATGGACGAGCTGGCGGCTTCGCTGCGCACGGCCAACTCGAACGCCGCCCTCGGTATCCTGGACGGTCCGCAGCAGACCCTGACCATCCAGGGCCCGCCGCAGATGATGAAGGCGGCCGACTTCGCCGAGCTGATCGTCGCCACCCGCGACGGCCAGCCGGTGCGCCTGAAGGACGTCGCCACCGTCGAGGACAGCTACCAGTCGACCAAGGCCTACGGCGCCTACAACGGCGAGCGCGCGATCGTGCTGCTGGTGCAGCGCCAGCCGGACGCCAACACCGTCGCCGTGGTCGACCACGTGCGCAAGCTGCTGCCGCGCTTCCAGTCGCAGCTGCCGGCTTCGATCAAGATCAACCTGGTCAACGACCGCTCGGTCTCGATCCGCGAGGCGATCCACGACGTCAACTTCACGCTGGCGCTGACGGTCGGCCTGGTGGTGCTGGTGATCTTCCTGTTCCTGCATCGCCTGTCGGCCACCTTCATCCCGGCGATCACGATGCCGATCTCGCTGCTGGGCGCCCTGAGCCTGCTGTACGCGCTCGGCTACAGTCTCGACAACATCTCGCTGCTCGGCATCACGCTGGCGGTGGGCCTGGTGGTCGACGACGCCATCGTGGTGCTGGAGAACATCGTGCGCCACATCGAGATGGGCAAGAAGCCGCTGCGCGCGGCGCTCGAGGGCTCGCGCGAGATGGGCTTCACCATCATCTCGATCTCGGTATCGCTGGTGGCGGTGTTCATCCCGATCTTCTTCATGCCGGGCGTGATCGGCCTGCTGTTCCACGAATTCGCGGTGATCGTCGGCCTGTCGATCCTGGTGTCGGCGGTCGTCTCGCTGACCCTGGTGCCGATGCTGTCCTCGCGATTGCTGCCCGCTCATGAGGCAAATGCGGGCCACGACCACAGCGAAGAGAAGAGCTTCATCGGCCGCCATTTCGAGCGCGCCTTCACCAAGGTCCGCAACGGCTACGAGAAGACCCTCGACCTGGCGCTGCGCTTCCGCTTCGTGGTGCTGCTGATCGCCTTCGGCACCTTCGCCCTGACGGTGGTGCTGTACACGACCATCCCGAAAGGCTTCTTCCCCGAAGAAGACATCGGCCAGCTGCGCGTGTCCACCGAAGCCTCCGAAGACATCTCGTCGGCCGCCATGGTGGCGCTGCAGACCCAGATCGCGGCCATCATCCAGGCCGATCCGGCGGTGCAGGACACGACCTCGTTCTCGGGCGGCGGCAACAACGGCCGCATGTTCGTGGTGCTCAAGCCGCGCGACCAGCGCGACAAGATGCCGCAGATCATGGAGCGCCTGCGCAAGGCGACCCGCAAGGTCGCCGGCATCAACGTCTACATGTCGCCGGTGCAGAACCTGCAGCTGGGCGGCCGCCAGAGCAAGAGCCGCTACCAGTACACGCTGCAGAGCGTGTCGGGCGGCGACATCGGCCACTGGGCTAACGAGTTCCAGGAACGCATGCGCAACAACCCGCTGTTCCGCGACGTCACCAGCGACACCCAGGAGAAGGGCCTGCAGGCGACTCTCGACATCGACCGCGACAAGGCCAACCTGCTGGGCGTGCAGCTGGGCGACGTGCGCACCGCGCTGTACGCCGCCTTCGGTGAACGCCAGGTGTCGACCATCTACTCGACCGCGGCCAGCTACTACGTGATCCTGGAAACGGCCAACGAAGACCGCCAGTTCGAAGACGCGCTGTCGCGCCTGTCGGTGCGCAGCAAGAACGGCCAGCTGGTCCAGCTGTCCAGCCTGGCCACCGTCAAGCGCACGGTCGGCCCGATCGCCGTCAACCACCAGGGCCAGCTGCAGGCGATCACGCTGTCCTTCAACCTGGCGCCGGACGCCCCGTTGGGCGACGCCACCGCGGCGATCGACCAGATGGGCCGCGAGATGAAGATGCCGGCCTCGGTCATCACGAAATATGGCGGGGATGCCGCGGTTTTCCAGGATTCCCAGTCGAGTCAGCTGATCCTGATCATCGCGGCGGTGGGCGTGATCTACGTGCTGCTGGGCGTGCTGTACGAGAGCTTCATCCACCCGATCACGATCCTGGCCGGCCTGCCGTCGGCGGCCGTCGGTGCGCTGATCACGTTGCGCCTGTTTAACCTGGACCTGACGATGATCGCCATGATCGGCATCCTGATGCTGATCGGTATCGTGAAGAAGAACGCGATCATGATGATCGACTTCGCCCTGGACGCCCAGCGCAACCAGGGAATGACGCCGCAGCGGGCGATCCGCGAGGCCTGCATCCTGCGCTTCCGTCCGATCATGATGACGACCCTGGCCGCGTTGATGGGCGCGCTGCCGATCGCCCTCGGCCTGGGGGCCGGCGCCGAGCTGCGCCAGCCGCTGGGCCTGGTGGTGTGCGGCGGCCTGATCTTCTCGCAGGTGATCACGCTCTACATCACCCCGGTGATCTATCTCTATCTCGACAAGTACAGCGGCAAGGGTCCGATGACCGATGACCACCTGGCCGAGCTGGAGTCGCCTCACCATGAGGCGCCGAAGGTCGTCCTGACCAAGGCTGCCTGATCGAAACGATTGCGTTGGTCACCCCCGGTGACCAACGCTCTGTCGCGCCGCTGATACACTCTGTAACATCCATTAATCCGACCAGCTTGTAAGCTGTTAGCGAAGGTCCAACAAACGTGCGCGGGCCGCCCGAAACAGGGTAGACTGCGGCCCTCGGATCATTCTTTGCTACTTCCCGGAAAGTTGTACAGCTATCTTGCGTGACCATTCCCATACTCCATCGGACGAGAGCGATGTGTGCGCACATTGCGGCCAGCCCTTGCCTGGACGAAAGGTAGCGACGTATGGGGAGCGCCGCCTCAATCGTACCGGCCTGATCGTCACGATCGGCCTGCACCTGCTGCTGGTGGCGATCTGGCTGTTCCATCCACAGCGCGACCAGCACGCGGCGCCGCCGAAAGGGGAAGAAGCGATCGTCTGGCTGCCGCCCGAGAAGCCGAGCAAGCCGGCGCCGAAAACCCCGCAGCAGGAATCGAAACAGAGCGCGAAGCCGGCGCCGTCGAAGCCGAGGCCGCGCGTGACCCAGGTCCAGCGCCTGCCCGACACGATCACCTTGCCGAACGAAAAGCCGGTCGAGCAACCCAAGCCGCAGCCGAAGGAAGAGACGAAGCTGCAGCCGGACGAGACCGACATGGCGGCCTATATCGAGAAACGCCGCCAGGCACGCGGCGCCCGCAGCGAGCAGCCGGCCGAGGAAAGCGACGCCCAGCGCGGCATGCGCAACGCCCTCGCCAACGTCGCCGCCATCAACGGCCGCGGCGGCCAGGATCCGAACGAGACCGGCGGCGTGTTCAGCGTCACCAACAAGAGCTTCAGCCACGCCGACCTGAAATTCCGCGGCTGGAACCCGAACTTCAAACGGCGCTGGCTGACCGCGGTGTCGGTGGAGCGCGGCAGCGATCCGGACATCGAGACCGCCATCGTCAAGAAGATGATCGAGCTGATCCGCAAGGAAAAGACTGGCGACTTCGAGTGGGATTCGCATCGTCTGAACAAGGTGGTGACCTTGTCGGCGCGGCCTCAGGATACGAAGGAGCTGATGGACTTCCTGTTCAAGGAAATGTTCCCGGATTACAAGCCACCAAAGTGATCGGAATCCGGCAACAAAAAACCGCGCCTCGGCGCGGTTTTTTCATTGTTCAATTTATTTAAACAATCAAGCCATCGCCTTCAAACGACGCGCCACATCCAGCGCGAAATAGGTCAGCACGCCATCGGCGCCGGCGCGCTTGAAGGACATCATGGTCTCCAGGATGATCTTGTCCGGATCCAGCCAGCCGTTCTGGAAAGCCGCCTGCAGCATCGCGTATTCGCCGCTGACCTGGTAGGCGAAGGTCGGCACCTTGAACTCGTCCTTCACGCGGCGCACCACGTCCAGGTAGGGCATGCCGGGCTTGACCATGACCATGTCGGCGCCTTCGGCGATGTCCAGCGCCACTTCGCGCAGGGCTTCGTCGCTGTTGGCCGGGTCCATCTGGTAGGTGTTCTTGTCGGCCTTGCCCAGGTTGGCGCTTGATCCGACCGCGTCGCGGAAGGGGCCGTAGTAGCCGGAGGCGTACTTGGCCGAGTAGGCCATGATGCGGGTGTGGATGAATTCCCTTTCTTCCAGCGCCATGCGGATCGCGCCGATGCGGCCGTCCATCATGTCCGAGGGGGCGATGATGTCGACGCCGGCCTCGGCCTGGGCCATCGCCTGGCGGGTCAGCATGGCGATGGTCTTCTCGTTGACGATGTAGCCGTTCTCGTCCGGCAGGCCGTCCTGGCCATGGGTGGTATAGGGGTCGAGCGCGACGTCGGTCATGATGCCCAGCTGCGGGAAGTTGCGCTTGAGCTCACGGACCGCGCGCGGCACCAGGCCTTCCGGATTGGTCGCTTCGACGCCGTCATAGGTCTTCAGCGAGGCGTCGACCATCGGGAACAGGGCCAGTACCGGGATTCCCAGGCTCACGCACTCTTCCGCGACCTTCATCAGCAGATCGACCGACACGCGTTCCACGCCGGGCATCGAGGCGACCTGCTGGCGCTGGTTATGGCCGTCGATGATGAACACCGGGTAGATCAGGTCGGACGCGGTGACGGTGTTCTCGCGCATCAGGGCGCGCGAGAACGGGTCGCGGCGCATGCGGCGCATGCGCACGGCTGGGTACTGGGAAGGGGTAATGATCGGCATGTCTTTTCCTTGAAAGGTTCAGAGCGGAGCGTCCTGCGGGGCCTCGTCTTCTTCGGTACCGTCGTCGTCCAGGCCCAGCAGTTCGATGATCTTGTCGTTCGCTTCGTCGATGCCCACGCGCTTGAGGGCCGAGAACAGCTGCACCGTGAACGGGAAGCCATTGCCTTCCTCGTCGACGTAGCTGTCGAGCACCTGTTGCGCCTGGCGCAGCGCATTCGTCGACTCGTTGCGGTTCAGCTTGTCCACCTTGGTCAGGATGCAGTGGATCGGCTTGCCGGTCGGGGCGAACCATTCCAGCATCTGGATGTCGAGCTCGGTGAACGGGCGGCGCGAATCCATGATCAGGACCAGGGCCGCCAGCTGCTCGCGGCGCTGCACGTAGTCGCCCAGCAGCCTTTGCCAGTGCAGCTTGGCGTCGCCCGACACTTCCGCATAGCCATAGCCGGGCAGGTCGACCAGCAGGGCGCGGATCTCGTCGACATTGGTCGCGTCCTTGCGGTGCATGGCCACGTGGGCGCCGCCGATCGAGAAGAAGTTGATGTGCTGGGTGCGTCCCGGCGTCTTGGAGGCGAAGGCGAGTCCCTTCTGGTTGGTCAGGATATTGATCGCCGTCGACTTGCCCGCGTTGGAGCGTCCGGCGAAGGCGATTTCCGGCACCTGGGTGCGCGGCAGGTCGCGCAACTGGTTGACGGTCGTGAAGAAGCGGGCTTGCCAGAGTTTGGACATGGGTGGGGGCGCTTGTTGAAGCGAAAAAGACAACAAAAGAGGCGGTTCGGAAACAAAGCTATTGTACAATAGGGAGTTACCTGTCGTCGGCGCTAAGAACGCGAACGCTCTTCGATGGCAGGACACGAGCATGGCCGCTGCACTGTACGCAAGAATTATTGTCTTAATTTTTTCAGGGTGCTTGAATGAATCGTGTGTTTCTCCCGGCCGCCGGCGCGGCAATCGTAAAGTCCTTGTTGCTCGCGACCCTGGTGGTTGCCGGCAGCGCCTCCGCCGCCGATGCGGCGCATGGCTCCGCTCCGAAGCTTGACCCCGCGAAGGGCGGCTCCCTGTACGACTCCGGCGACAACGCACGCGGCCTGCCGGCCTGCGCTTCCTGCCATGGCGCGGGCGGCAACTCCACCATCGTCGCCAATCCCAAGCTGGCCGCCCAGCCGGCGGCCTACATCCACAAGCAGCTGGTCGACTTCACCACCCCGAACCGCCAGCAGCCGGTGATGACCACCTACGCCAAGATGCTGAGCGACGACGAGAAGTCCAATATCGCCGCCTGGCTGTCGACCCAGCAGGTCAAGCCGGGCGCGGCGAAAAACAAGGACACCGTCGAACTGGGCCGCAAGATCTATCGCGGCGGCATCGCCGACCGCGGCGTGGCCGCCTGCGCCAGCTGCCACGGCGCCACCGGTTCGGGCATCCCGGCCCAGTATCCGCGCCTGGCCGGCCAGCACCAGGACTACACCTTCACCCAGCTGCAGGCCTTCAAGAGCGGCGCCCGCAACAACAGCCCGCAGATGGGCACGCTGGCCAAGCGCATGTCGGACGAGGAAATGAAAGCCGTCGCCGACTATATCGCCGGCCTGAAATAATCCGCCTGCGCGGGAGCGCGACGGGCGGCCGCGGCTGCGGCCGCGTGTTATCTTAGGAAGCGATGAGTACCACCGGAATTGAACTGAAGACCCGCCGCCGCGGCCTGGCCGAGGCGGTCGAACTGGTATCGTCGATGCGCTTCGCGATCACGCTGCTGGTAATGGTGGCGATCGCGGCCATCATCGGCACCGTGATGAAGCAGAACCAGGCCTCGCCCGACTACGTGAACCAGTTCGGTCCGTTCTGGTTCGAGATCTTCCGCAAGCTGGGCCTGTACACCGTCTACAGCGCCTGGTGGTTCCTGGCGATGCTGGCGATCCTGATCGTCTCGACCAGCCTGTGCATCGCCCGCAATGCGCCCAAGATGCTGCGCGACATGCGCAGCTGGCGCGAAAGCGTGCGCGAGGAATCGCTGCGCAACTTCCACCACAAGACCGAATGGACGGCCGCGGGCAGCCCGGTGGCGCTTGCCAGCCGGACCGCCCAGCGCCTCGGCAATGCCGGCTACCGCGTGAAGCTGGTCGACAAGCCGAACGGCGTGCTGGTAGCGGCCAAGAAGGGCGCCGGCAACAAGTTCGGCTATATCTTCGCCCACTCGGCCATCGTCGTGATCCTGCTGGGCGGCCTGCTCGATTCCGACCTGCCCATCCGCTTCCAGCAATGGTTCATGGGCAAGACGCCGTATATGGGCGCCGGCCTGATCTCGCAGATCCCGCCCCAGCACCGCCTGGGCCTGGGCAATCCCAGCTTCCGCGGCAACACCATGATCCCGGAAGGGCAGAACAGCAGTACCGCCATCCTGCAGCAGGCGAACGGCGTGCTGGTGCAGGAGCTGCCGTTCACGATCCACCTGAACAAGTTCATCGTCGACTTCTACTCGACCGGCATGCCCAGGCTGTTCGCCAGCGAAGTCGTGATCCGCGATCACGAGACCGGCAAGAGCTTCCCGGCCAGCATCAAGGTCAACCAGCCGCTGATCTACCGCGGCGTCGCCGTCTACCAGTCCGGCATCGAGGATGGCGGCAGCAAGCTGAAACTGACCGGCTACCCGATGACGGGAAGTTCGGATAAGGCGTTCGCGATCGAGGGCGAAGTCGGCGGCGCGACCGAATTGAAACCCGCCGAACTCCAGCGGGCCGGCGGCGCCTACACGATCGAATGGTCGGGCTTCCGCGCCTTCAACGTCGAGAACACGAAGGAAGGCCAGGACACGCGGGACGTCAAGAAGGGCGAGTCGTTCAACGAGCAGTTCGCGCGCACCCTGTCCCAGCATACGGGCTCGGCCGCCAAGAACGCCAACAACAAGGACCTCAGGAACGTCGGCCCGAGCGTCCAGTACAAGCTGCGCGACAGCACCGGCCAGGCCCGCGAATTCATGAACTACATGCAGCCGGTGACGCTCGAAGGCGCCCAGGTCTACCTGGCCGGCGTACGCAACAACCCGGGCGACCAGTTCAGCTACCTGCGCATCCCGGCCGACGACCAGCACAGCGTGCGCGAATGGATGCGCCTGCGCGCCGCGCTGGCCGATCCCGCGCTGCGCGAGGAAGCCGCGCGCCGCTATGCCGAGCGGGCGATGCCGCAGTCGCGCGATGCGCAGTCAAAGCTCGATCCCGCCCTGGCGCGCCAGCTCGAGGAATCGGCGGCCAAGACCCTGGCGATCTTCGCCGGCGACGGCAAGGGCSGCAGCGGCGGTTATGTGGCGGTCTCGCAATTCCTCGAACGGATTCCGCCGGCCGACCAGGAAAAGGCGGCCAATGTCTTCATGAAGATGCTCAACGGCGTGATGTGGGAGCTGTGGCAGGCTGCGCACGTGCATGCGGGCGAGCCGCCGGTCGAGCCCAGCGAGGCCCACGGCCGCTTCCTGCAGCTGGCCACGAACGCCTTGTCCGACAGTTTCTTCTACGGCGCACCGGTCTACCTCTCGCTCGAGGATTTCACGGAAGTGAAGGCTTCGGTGCTGCAGGTGACGCGCTCGCCGGGCAAGAAAGTGGTCTACCTGGGCTGCCTGCTGCTGGTGATGGGCATCTTCGCGATGTTCTACATCCGCGAGCGCCGCATCTGGGTCTGGGTCAAGGAACAGGACGAGGATGCACATGCGCTGATGGCGATGAGCACCCAGCGCAAGACGCTCGACTTCGAACGGGAGTTCGATGATTTGAAGAACAGGCTGCCGCAAGCGGAGCAAATCGGCGTAAGCTAGGCCTGGCACCGGAGATAGAGAGGACCTATGTCTCAAGCAACCCAACCACCCAGCACGCCTTCGCAGGCGGCATATACGCAGCCGCCGGGCTTCTTCAAGAGCCTGACCGTCATCGACTGGCTCTACGGCGCCGGCCTGCTGGCGGCCGTGCTGTTCGCCCTGCAGCGTTTCGGCAGCTTCATGGACGTCTACGAGCAGGCGATCCTGGTGCTGGCGGCGCCCACCTTCGCCCTGCTGGGCTGGCACTGGAAGCCGGTGCGCTGGCTGATCCCGCTGATCGCCGTGCTGTCGCTGTGGGGCGTGTCGCTGTACGGCGGCTCGCTGGATGCCGCGAACCAGAAATTCTTCCTCAAGTACATGCTGTCGAGCCAGTCCGCGATCCTGTGGATGAGCGCCCTGTTCGTGTTCTCGACCGTGTTCTACTGGGGCGGCCTGATCGCCAGGTCGCCGTTCGGCGCCAGCGTCGGCTCGACCCTGTGCCGGGCCGCCGTGGTGCTGGGCTTCACCGGCATGATGGTGCGCTGGTACGAGTCCTACCTGATCGGCAGCGACGTCGGCCACATCCCGGTATCGAACCTGTACGAAGTCTTCATCCTGTTCTCGATGATCACGGCGCTGTTCTACCTGTACTACGAACAGCGCTACAAGACCCGTCAACTGGGGCCGTTCGTGCTGCTGGTGATCTCGGCCGCGGTCGGCTTCCTGCTGTGGTACACGGTGGCGCGCGACGCCGCCGAGATCCAGCCGCTGGTGCCGGCCCTGCAGAGCTGGTGGATGAAGATCCACGTGCCGGCCAACTTCATCGGCTACGGCACCTTCGCGCTGGCGGCCATGGTCGGCTGCGCCTACCTGCTCAAGTCGCACGGCATCCTGGCCGACCGCCTGCCTGCGCTCGAGGTGCTGGACGACGTCATGTACAAGTCGATCTCGGTCGGCTTCGCCTTCTTCACGGTGGCGACCATCCTGGGCGCGCTGTGGGCGGCCGAGGCCTGGGGCGGCTACTGGTCCTGGGACCCGAAGGAGACCTGGGCCCTGATCGTCTGGCTGAACTACGCGGCCTGGCTGCACATGCGCCTGATGTCCGGCCTGCGCGGCCGCCCGGCCGCCTGGTGGGCCCTGATCGGCCTGCTGGTCACCACCTTCGCCTTCCTGGGCGTGAACATGTTCCTGTCGGGCTTGCACTCCTACGGCAAGCTTTGAATGACAGTCCGATTACAAATCTGTCAGAAGGCTCTACGGTAACAGCTAACCGGGAACAGATGGTGTAAGGTTGATATGTCCGGCGCATGTCGTGCGCCGGACATGCTTAGTGGAGCCAGCCATGCTGATCAAACGAAACCCGAACGGTATCGACTTGCCGTTTCCTTCCGAAATTACGCCGCGCGAGGTCTATGAAGGCCGGCGCAAGTTCATCGCGCAGATCGCCGCCACCGCCGCGGTTGGCTCCTCGCTGTGGGAGCTCGCCAACCGCGAAGCCTTTGCGCAGGGCGCTCCCGCCGCCAAGCTGGCCGCCACCCGCAACGCCGCCTTCTCGACCACCGAAAAGCCGACCTCCTTCGAGGATGCGACCCACTACAACAACTTCTACGAATTCGGCACCGATAAATCCGACCCGGCCCAGAACGCCCATACGCTGCGCACCCGGCCGTGGACGGTGCAGATCGACGGCGAAGTCAAGAAGCCGCTCACCCTCGACATCGACCACCTCACCAGGCTGGCGCCGCTGGAAGAGCGCATCTACCGCCTGCGCTGCGTCGAAGGCTGGTCGATGGTGATTCCCTGGGTCGGCTACTCGCTGGCCAACCTGATCAGGCAGGTCGAGCCGAACGGCAATGCGAAATACGTGGAGTTCACCACCCTGGCCGACAAGCGCCAGATGCCCGGCGTCGGCAGCCGCGTGCTGGAATGGCCCTATGTGGAAGGCTTGCGCATGGACGAAGCCATGCATCCGCTGGCCCTGCTCACGGTGGGCATGTACGGCCAGGTGTTGCCGAACCAGAACGGCGCGCCGGTGCGCGTGATCGTGCCCTGGAAATACGGCTTCAAATCGGCCAAGTCGATCGTGCGCATCCGCTTCGTGCGCGACCAGCCGCGCACCGCCTGGAACACGGTGGCGCCCGAGGAATACGGTTTCTATTCGAACGTGAACCCGAACGTCGACCACCCGCGCTGGTCCCAGGCCAGCGAGCGCCGCATCGGCGAAGGCGGCTTCTTCGCGCCGAAGCGCAAGACCCTGATGTTCAACGGCTATGATCAGGTGGCTTCCCTGTATAGTGGGATGGACTTGAAGAAATTTTTCTGACCAAGGAACGATGACAGCCAACGCGACCCAAAGACCGGCCATCAAAAAGCCGTCTCTCGGCCCGACGCCCAAGCAGCTCGCCGCGCTCAAGGCCGTGGTGTTCGTGCTGGCGCTGCTGCCGTTCGCGCGCATCGTCTGGCTGACGGTTCGGCAGGTGCCGGTCGACCCGGTCGAGTTCGTGACCCACGGGACCGGCGACTGGGCCCTCTACCTGCTGTGCGCCACCCTGGCGATCACGCCGCTGCGCCGCTTCACGGGCTGGAACTGGCTGATCCGCCTGCGGCGCATGCTGGGCTTGTACACTTTCTTCTATGCGCTGATGCACTTCCTCACCTTCCTGTGGGCCGACCACCGCTTCGACTTCGGCGCCATGTGGAAGGACGTGCTCAAGCGCCCCTTCATCACGGTCGGCTTCATCGCCTTCGTGCTGCTGCTGCCGCTGGCCGCGACCAGCACCAACGCCATGATCAAGCGCCTCGGCCGGCGCTGGGCCCAGTTGCACCGCCTGATCTACCTGATCGCGCCGCTGGCGATCCTGCATTACTGGTGGATGAAGGCGGGCAAGCACAACTTCGAGCAGCCCATCGTCTGGGGCCTGGTCGTCGCCGTGCTGCTCGGCCTGCGCGTGGTCTGGAGCTGGAACCGCGCGCGCAGTCCCGCTCCCTCGCGATCGGTGGGTTCCTGACGTGATGAAGGGGCCTTCCGTCATCGGCCTGCTGCTGGCACTGGTGCTCGTGCTGGTGCTGGCCGCGTCGCGCTTCCGTACCGGCTCGTCGGTCGACCGCTGCCTGGTGCTGGACGGACGCTGGAACGAGCAGGCCGCGGCCTGTGCACGCCAGGCCTGGCCGGAAGACCGTTCCCGCGGAAGAGATTAAGAGTTACAAATCGGCGCTGCAAACCGTGCAATCTGACCTAGAATTCAGTAAGGATCGCACTTGAGGACGTCGACATGGACACCCGTACGAAAGGCGCGGCGAAACGCCTGATTCTTTCGCTGGCGGCCGCAAGCCTGTCGGGCTGCGTCTACGCGCCGCCGCCCTATGCCGCCTACGATGCCTACGGCTCGGCGCCGGTGGCGGCCTCTCCCTATTATTACCCCTACAGCTACGGCTACCCGACCTATGTCGGGCCGCCGCTCTCGCTGAGCTTCGGCTTTTACGAGCACAGCTACCGCGGCGGCTATCGCGGCGGCTGGGGCGGCGGGCGCGGCTGGGGAGGCCGCGGCGGCTGGGGTGGACGGCACTGAGCGCTAGCGTACCAGCGAACGCGGCGTCGGCGCGAGGCGCAGGGTTTGCGGCGCCCCTGCCATGCGCGCCGCGGCGACCGCCTGCATGGCACGCCAGCGCTGGTCCGCCGCCAGCGTCTTCAGGTGCCTGTCGTAGGCGTCCGCATCGTCGAAGGCGGCAAAGCTGACGAACACGTTTTCCTTTTCCCGCACCGGCAGGCGCTCGAAGGTATTCCTGCTCCTGTCCGTCACATACTGGGCGAGGATGCGCGCGCCGCGGCCTTCGAGCAGCGGCGCCATCTCGCGCCGGAACGCGGCGGCGAATTCCGCCAGTGTGTCTTCCCGCAAGTAATAGATCGTCGCGACCACCAGGCGGCTGGCGGCAATGTCTCCCCTGGCCGGGCGGGCCAGGCCGTCGAGGGCGAAGCCGCTGCCGGCGAAGGCCGGGTGCAGCAGCAGCACGTTGTCGTTGTCGGCCAGGGTGGCGTTGGCCTGGTTCCGGTTGGCCTGCCATACGGGACCGTAGTAGAAGGCGGCAAGGGCGTCGTGGCGCTTCTGCATGTCCGCAAAACCGCGCACCCACACGAAACGGTCGGGGTCGGCGAGGTCGCGGAAGGTGGCGGCGATGCGCATGCCGGTGGCTTCCTGGCTTTCGATGAAGCGGTCCTCGAACAGGGAGATGAGTTCGTCGCGCTTGCCCGGGTACATCGTGTACTGGCGCAGCTCGACGATCGGGCAGCAATCCTGGGCGGCCATGGCGGCGGACGAGCTCAGCGCGCAGGCCAGCGCCGCGCCGGAAAGGATACGGCGGCTCATGCCTGCCACCCTTGCACGACGGTGACGATGCCGGTGCCGACCAGCAGCATGCCGACCGCGCGCGTGGCCAGCCCGCTGGCGCCGAGCGAGCCGCCGGCCCTTTGCGCCAGCAGGGCGACGCCGCCGTAGACGCCGGCCTGGGTGCCGGCCGTGATCAGGCCCAGCGCGGTGGCCTGGGCCCAGATCGGTCCCTGGGCCGGCTTCAGGAATTGCGGGAAGATCGCCAGCATGAACACATAGGCTTTCGGGTTCAGCAGGCAGGTCGCCATCCCCTTCAGGAACACGGACGACGCCGGCTGCGCGGGGGCGTCGGCGCGCACCTCGAGCGTGGTGGCGCCGGCGCGCGCCAGGTTCCAGCCGATCCAGGCGATATAGGCCGCGCCGGCCACCAGCAGCACATTGAACAGCGCGGGCCACAGCCGCACGATGGCGGCCACGCCGAGCGCGCCCATCGCGATATGGCAGACGCCGCCGGCGACGATGCCGCCCACCGCGGCCAGGCCGGCGCCGCGCCCGCCGGTCAGGGCATTGGCCAGCACATAGGCCATATCGAGCCCGGGCAGGGCGATGATGCCGAATACAAGGACAAAATACAGCCAGAGCGAGCCGCTGCCGTTCATGTTCGCCTCCATGGTCAAAATGTCAGCGTAAGCGGTATATAGGTCATAATCGGTCCTATGTACCATCCGACCACCCGCGTTCTCGCCTTGCTCGAACTGCTGCAGACCCATGGCCGCATGAGCGGCGCCGAATTGGCGCCGCGCCTGGGCGTGGACCGCCGCACCCTGCGCCGCTACGTCGGCAAGCTGGAAGACATCGGCATCCCCATCACGGCCGAGCGCGGACGGGCGGGCGGCTATGCGCTGATGCCCGGCTTCAAGCTGCCGCCGATGATGTTCACCGAGGACGAAACCCTGGCGCTCTCGCTCGGCCTGCTCGCCGCGCGCGGACTCGGGCTGGCCGAGGCGGCGCCGGCGGTGGCCAGCGCCCAGGCCAAGCTGGAGCGCATCATGCCCGACCAGCTTCGGCGCCGCGTGCGCGCCGTCGACGAAACCGTCAAGCTCGATGCGGCGCGCGCGCTGGCGCCGGCCAACAACCAGCCGCTGGTGCTGCTGACCGGTGCGGCCCAGGCTTGCCGCCGGGTGCTGCTGCGCTACCGCGACCAGCACGGCAAGGAGTCCGTGCGCCGCTTCGATCCCTATGGCGTGGCGCTGCGCCACGGGCGCTGGTACGCGGCCGGCATGTGCCATCTGCGGCAGGCGTTGCGCACTTTCAGGCTGGACCGGGTCGCGGGCGTGGAGCCGCTGGAGGAAGATTTCGAGCGGCCGCCCGGCTTCGATCCGATGGCCCACGTCGTGCGTTCCATCGCGACCCTGCCGCGCGCCTTTTCCATTGAAGTGCTTTTGAAGGCCGACCTGGCCTCGGTGCGGGCCCACCTGTTTGCCGAAGCGGGAGTATTGGAGGAAACGGCCGGCGGCGTGGTGGTGCGCGCCCAGTCCGACGAACTGGACTGGTTCGCGCGCCAGCTGGCCGGCATGCCCTTCGAGTTCGAGATCCGCCACCCTCCAGAGCTGAGGGCGGCGGTGGGGGACTGCGTCCGGCGCCTGCTGCGCTGCACCGGGGAGTAATGCTTATTTGACGATACTTACTTGACGATGGTTTCCAGCGCAAACAGCTCTTCCGGCGTCTCGCGGCGGCGGATCAAATGGACCTGGTCGCCGTCGACCAGCACCTCGGCCGCGCGGCCGCGGGTGTTGTAGTTCGAGGCCATCGTGAAGCCGTAGGCGCCGGCCGCCATCATCGCCAGCACGTCGCCCGGCTCGACCGCCAGGTCGCGGTCGCGCGCCAGCCAGTCGCCCGATTCGCAGACCGGGCCGACCAGGTCGTACTTCACGGTGCCGCCTGCGCGCGGGACCACCGGCTTGACGTCCATCCAGGCCTGGTACAGGGCCGGACGGGCCATGTCGTTCATGGCGGCGTCGATCACGCAGAAGTTCTTTTCCTCGCCCGGCTTCAGGAATTCCACCGACATCAGCAGCACGCCGGTATTGCCGACGATCGAGCGGCCCGGTTCGAAGATCACCTTGATCGGCTTGCCCTCGTACTTCTCGGCGCGCCAGGCGTCCACGCGCGCGAACACGCGCGACACGTAATCGCCGATCGCCACCGGGGCGTTGTCGCCGGTGCCGTAGTCGATGCCGAGGCCGCCGCCGACGTCCAGGTGGTGCAAGTGGATGCCTTCGCCGGCCAGAGTGTCGATCAGCTCGATCAGCTTGTCCAGCGCTTCCAGCAGCGGTGCGTCATCCAGCAGCTGCGAACCGATGTGGCAGTCGATGCCGACCACTTCCAGGTGCGGCAGGGACGCCGCGGTACGGTAGGTGTCGAGCGCGTCCGAGAAGGCCACGCCGAACTTGCTGGCCTTCAGGCCGGTGGCGATGTAGGGGTGGGTCTTGGGATCGACGTTCGGGTTCACGCGCAGCGACACCGGCGCGCGCTTGCCGCGGCGGCCCGCCACCTCGTTGATGCGGTGCAGTTCGGGGATCGATTCGACGTTGAAGCACAGGATGCCCTGGTCGAGCGCCAGCTCGATCTCGGCCACGGTCTTGCCCACGCCCGAGAAGATCACCTTGCCGGGATCGCCGCCGGCCGCGATCACGCGCAGCAGTTCGCCGCCGGAGACGATGTCGAAGCCGGCGCCTTCGCGCGCCAGGATGTCGAGGATGGCCAGGTTCGAATTCGCCTTCATCGCATAGCAGACCAGGGCATCGCGGCCCTTGGCCGGCGCCGCATAGCCGCGGAAGTTCTGCAGCAGCTGGGCCTTCGAATACACGTAGGTCGGGGTGCCGAAGCCTTGGGCGATGGCGGACAGGGGGACGCTTTCGGCGTGCAGGACGCCGTCTTGGAACGAGAAGTGCGACATGGTTACTGTTGGCTGGCCGGGGTGGGCGGGTTGGTGGCTTGGGTATTGTTGGCGTTCGATCCCGCGCTCGGCGTGGTCGTGCCGGCGGCCGGTGCCGGCGGCGTGGCGGTGGTGGCCGGAACCACGGCGGCCGGGGCCGGAGCGGCGGGGCGGGCCGGCGGCTTGGGCATGTAGAGGGGGCCGGGCTGGCCGCAGGCGGACAGCAGGACCAGCGTGGCCACAGCAAAGGCCGGGAGCGCAAATGGGGACTTCACGATTAGAATCACGGTTTGATTAGCAGACCTTGGAGTGTAGCATGACCGAAACCGAATTTTTGGACCTCGCCGAGTCCACCCTGAACGAGATCGAACTGGCCTTCGATCGCCTGTTCGAGCAGGACGTCGTCGACGTCGAATGCAAGCGCAGCGGCAATGTGCTTGAGATCGAATTCGTCGACAACGGTTCGAAAATCATCGTCAACAGCCAGGCCCCGCTGCAGGAGATGTGGGTGGCAGCGCGTGCCGGCGGCTTCCACTACAAGCGCGTCGGCGACCAATGGCGCAATACCCGCGACGACAGCGAGCTGTTCACCTCGCTGTCCGACTACGCCACCCAGCAGGGCGGGGCGCCGGTCAAATTGCGCTGAGGACGCCCAGCAGGGCTTCCATGTCCACCGGCTTGACGAAATGATGGTCGAAGCCGGCGGCGCTGGTCCTGGCGCGGTCCGCGTCCTGTCCATAGCCGGTGATGGCGATCAGGATCGCCTGCGCCATGTGCGGCAGCCGGCGCAGGTGCTGCGCCAGTTCGTTGCCGTCCATGTCCGGCAAGCCGATGTCGAGCAGGCAGGCGCCGAAGGGCTCGGCGGCGGCGGATGCCAGTGCCGCGTGGGCGCTCTGCACGACCACGACCCGGTAGCCGGCGGTTTCCAGGAACAGGCCGAGCATCTGGCCGGCATCGTCGTTATCGTCGACGACCAGCAGGCGCAGTCCATGGGTGTCGCTCGGCGCCTCGCCGTGCTGCGCAGGGGCGGCGCCGGCGCCGGGCGTCTCGACCCGCGGCAGGCTGACCGTGAAGCGGCTGCCCTTGCCGGCGCCCTCGCTGAACGCCGAGACCCTGCCGCCATGACGCGCCACCAGGTTCCGGACCAGCGCCAGGCCGATGCCGAGCCCGCCCTGGGAACGGTCGGAGCTGCGTTCAGCCTGTGCGAACAGGTCGAACACCCGGTCGAGCATCTCGGGGACGATGCCGATGCCGTTGTCGGTGACGGTATAGTCAACGCTGTCGCTAGTGGCGTGCAGCGCCACCGCGATCTCGCCGCCCTCGGGCGTGTATTTCGCGGCGTTGTTCAGGATATTCGCGACCACCTGCACCAGGCGCTTCTGGTCGCCGTGCACGAAGGCGGTGTCGCGCGGCAACTGGATCGACACGCGGTGCCGCCGGCTCTCGATCAGCGGGCGCACCTGCTCGACGGCGGCGGTGACGATCTGCCTGGCGTCCAGCAGGGTTTCGTCGAGCGTGACCAGGCCGCGCGATACCCGCGACAGGTCGAGCAGGTCGTCGATCAGGCCCGTCATGTGCTTCACCTGGCGCGAAATGATCTCGCTGGTCTGGCGGATCTTTTCGCGGTCGAGGTCGGGGATGCGGAGCAGGTCGGAGGCCGCGCGGATTGGCGCCAGCGGGTTGCGCAGCTCATGCCCCAGCATGGCCAGGAACTCGTCCTTGCGCTGGTCGACTTCGCGCATCGCATACTGCCTGCGGCGGGCGCGCAGGGCCGACTGCGCGGCGCTCACCAGGGTCATGCCCTGCGCCGGACGCTCCAGCAGCGAGACATTGCCCAGTTCCAGGTAGCGGTGCTGCAGGCCGGGCGCCGCGGCGCCGCGCCGGCTCATGATCAGGACCGGCAGGTCGGACCAGTCCGGTTGGTGGTCGATGAAGTGCCTGAGGACGCGCACGAAGTCCGGCGTGACCGCTTCGTCGCCGACCAGCACCGCACCGGCGCCGCGCCCGAGTTCGTCGATCAGCTGGCCAGGCTGGGCGCACACGCCGCAGGCGATGCCGGCGCGCCCGAACAGCTCCTCGATCAGGCGCGCGTCCTTGCCCACCGGTGCATGGATCAGGATGCGCTCTTCGAGATCGTTGGCCTGCATCAGTTCGCAGAAGCGGGATCGTGCCGTCCGCCGTCCGGGTCCAGGATGGTCGGTACGCCCGTCAGGACACCCTGGAAATTCCTGAGCACGGCGCCGACGGCGATGCCGTTTTGGGTGATGTCGAACTGCCGAAGCGTGGTCTCGTGCGCGCTGCCGCGCTTCTTGAACACGGAGATCGCCTTCTGGACGGCGCCCTGGGCTTCGAAATAGCGCAGGATCAGGACATTGTCCGCCATGTAGCTGACATCCATTCCGGTCGACATGCTGCTGCCGACGATGCCCTGCTGGACACCGACCAGGAAGGTCGCCACCCCGCGCTGCCCCAGGTAGGTCAGCACTTCGTGCAAATGGGTCGACAGGAAACCGGCTTCCGGCATCGCATTCATGTAGCCGTTCAGGCTGTCGATCACGATCACCCTGGCGCCCTGGTCCGCCGCGCCGCATACGGCATGGGTGAATTCGCCGGGCGACATCTCTGCCGGATCGATCTGGTGGACGTTCAGCAGGCCGGATTCGAAAGGCGTGTGCAGGTCGAGGCCGATGCCTTCGCTGCGGTTCAGCAGGGTATTGAAGGATTCCTCGAACAGGAACATGGCGGCGCGCTGGCCGCGGTCGGTCACCGCCTTCACGAACTGGATGGCGACGCTGGACTTGCCGGTGCCCGGCGGCCCCGACACGAGGGTGCTCGATCCTTCCTCGATCCCGCCGCCCAGCAACTGGTCCAGCTTGGCAAGGCCGCTGCCGAGCTGGGCGCGCCGGACGATCTTGCGCGACTCGGCGGCGACGATGCGCGGGTAGACCACCAGGCCGCCGGTGACGATCGAATAGTCGTGCGGGCCGCGCCGGAAGGCGACCCCGCGGTATTTCAGGACCCGCACCAGGCGCCGTTCGGCGCCGTACTCGGAATCGATGTGCTGCAGCGAGATAACGCAATGGGCGATACTGCGCACCTGCTGGTCGCCCTTGAGCGAGGTCTTGTCGTCGAGTAGCAGGGCGGTGCAGGAACGCTTCGAGAAGTACTGCTTGAGCGCCAGCACATGGCGCCGGTAGCGCAAGGGAGTGCCCGACAGGAGCTGCAGCTCGGACAGCGAATCGAGCACGACCCTGCTCGGATTGAGCTTCTCGACCAGCCTGATGATCATGTTGTTGGTTTCGCCCAGCTCGACTTCGGACGGATCCATCACCGTGTACTGCTCGCTGGGGTCGAGCAGGCTTTCATCCGGTATCACTTCCTGGACGGAGATGCCGTCCAGCGACATGCCGTGCGTCTCGGCGACCGCGCGCAATTCGACTTCGGTCTCGGCCAGGGTGATGTACAGCACGGTCTCGCCGCGCGCCGCGCCTTCCGCCAGGAATTGCAGCGCGAGTGTCGTCTTGCCGGCGCCGGGATCGCCTTCGACCAGGTAGAGCCTGTCCCTGGTGAGGCCGCCGCCGAGGACGTTGTCGAGACCGGCGATGCCGGTCGAGATGAATGCGGTGCTGGAAGTGTTCTGGGTGCTCATGACAATGTCTTGCGCAGAGGGTGCCGCATTGTTCCTAAACCATCATGATTACATAGTTTTTGCAACAATACGTGCACCGTAGACCAGTCCTCAGAACAGCTCGTTCCTCACCGCGTCGCGGGTCTTCTGCTGGTCCGCCGGCGGCTGCGCGCCGACGTCCAGCGACTGCACGCCGGTGCCCGGCGGGTTCTCCACGTAATAGTACTCGTCGCCGTACTGCACCAGGCCGGCCGGCACCTGGCGCTCCGCCACCGGCACGTCCTTCAGCGCCTTCTGCATGAAGCCGATCCAGATCGGCAGCGCCAGGCCGCCGCCGGTTTCGCGGTTGCCCAGGTTGCGCGGCTGGTCGTAGCCCATCCAGGCGATGCCCACCAGGTGCGGCTGGTAGCCGGCGAACCAGGCGTCGATCGAGTCGTTGGTGGTGCCGGTCTTGCCCGCCAGGTCGGGACGCTTCAGCATCTGCTGGGCCTTGGCGGCGGTGCCGAAGCGGGCCACGTCGCGCAGCATGCTGTCCATCAGGTAGGCGTTGCGCTCGTCGATCACGCGGTTGGCGTCGACGCCGGCGCGTTCCGGACGCGCTTCCGACAGCACCTTGCCGTCCGCGTCGGTCACCTTCGAAATAATGTAGGGCATGACGCGGTAGCCGCCGTTCGCGAACACGGAATAGGCGCCCGCCATCTGCAGCGGCGTGGTGGCGCCCGCGCCCAGCGCCAGGGTCAGGTAGGGCGGGTTCTTGTCGGCGTCGAAGCCGAAGCGGGTCGCGTATTCCTGGCCGTAGCGGGCGCCGATCTTGTTCAGGATGCGGATCGAGATCATGTTCTTCGACTTCATCAGGCCGCGCCGCATCGTCATCGGGCCCTCGTACTTGCCGTCGTAGTTCTTCGGCTCCCAGGCCTGGCCGCCGGTCGAGCCGGCATCGAAGGAAATCGGAGCGTCGTTGATCAGGGTCGCCGGCGAGAAGCCGCGCTCCAGCGAGGCCGAATAGATGAAGGGCTTGAACGAGGAACCCGGCTGGCGCCAGGCCTGCGTGACGTGGTTGAACTTGCTGCGGTTGAAGTCGAAGCCGCCGATCAGGGCGCGGATCGCGCCGTCGTCCGGGCTCACCGCCACGAAGGCCGATTCCACCTGCGGCATCTGGGTGATGCTCCAGGCCGAGCCGCCGTCCTGGGTCACGCGGATCACGGCGCCGCGGCGCAAGCGGCGGGTCTCGGCCGCTTTCGGCGACAGCCATTCGCGCGCGAAGGCCAGGCCGGGTCCGGTGATCCTGATCTCTTCGCCGGAGGCCAGCACCGCCGTCACCTGGGTGGGCGAGGCCTGCTGCACGATGGCGGCGAGGATGTCGTCGGAATCGGGATGCTCGGCCAGCTCGGCCTCGATGGCTTCATCGGCCTCGGCCTTGGTTGAAGGGATCTCGATGTATTTTTCCGGGCCGCGGTAGGGGTGGCGGCGCTCGTAGTCCATCACGCCGCGGCGCAGCGCCAGGTAGGCGGCGTCCTGGTCGGCCTTGGTGATGGTGGTGAACACGTTCAGGCCGCGCGTATAGGTGTCTTCCTTGAACTGCTCGTAGACCAGCTGGCGCGCCATCTCGGCCACGTATTCGGCGTGCACGCCGAAGGCCGTGCTGTCGGTCTTGATCTTCAGTTCCTCGTTCTTCGCGGTCTCGTACTGCGCATCGGTGATGTAGCCGAGGTTGTGCATGCGCTGCAGGATGTACTGCTGGCGCAGGCGCGCGCGCTTCGGATTCACCACCGGGTTGTAGGCCGAGGGCGCCTTCGGCAGGCCGGCCAGCATGGCCGCTTCGGCCACCGTGATGTCCTTCAGGTCCTTGCCGAAGTAGATCTGGGCCGCCGACGAGAAGCCGAAGGCGCGCTGGCCCAGGTAGATCTGGTTCATGTAGACCTCGAGGATCTGGTCCTTGCTCAGGTTCTTCTCGATCTTCCAGGCCAGCAGGGCCTCATAGGCCTTGCGCTTCAGGGTCTGTTCCGACGACAGGAAGAAGTTGCGCGCCACCTGCTGGGTGATGGTCGAGGCGCCCTGGCGCGCGCCGCCGGTGGCGTTGTGCAGGGCCGCGCGCAGGATGCCCCAGTAGTCGACGCCGCCGTGCTCGTAGAAGCGGTCGTCCTCGATCGCCAGCACGGCCTTCTTCATCACGTCCGGGATGTCCTTGAAGTGCACCAGGGTGCGGCGCTCCTCGCCGAATTCGCCGATCAGGACGTTATCGGCGGTGAAGATCCTTAATGGCATCTTCGGCCGGTAGTCGGTCAGGGTATCGAGGGCGGGCAGGTTGGGGTAGGCCATCGCCAGCGCGAACACGACCACCAGCACGCCGCACACCGCCAGGCCGGACAGGGCCGCCAGCAGGGTCAGGACGATACGCTTCGGGCTGTGCTTGCTGGAAGGCGGCGGGGAGGGCGGGGTCGGCGCCCCGTTCGAAGATGCTTTCATGCGCATGAATGGTTCGCTGTGTTGATCAGATTCATTATAAGGCAGGGGCGATATCGAAACACTGCTGGTCAAGTCGATAACAGGTGTGTAAACGGTGACAATATTGATCTACGACAGGGAAAAACCAACTGTCGTTTTCCTGCTTCGGACCAAAGTGTTCCCATGTAGAAATATCTTGTCTGAGGTCATCCTTATTGCTACGATTTAACACAGTGCCTTCAGTATGCACATAAATAAGGCGCACCAAGTCGCTGGTTTTTCTAAACAAATAATTCCCCAACGCGGGCGTTCAATAGCCGTTCTTCAGGAACGCAAAGAAGCAAAGAGGGAGCAACGCTCGTGATCAGTCTAGGTTCCTTGTTCGGACAGTCCAACCCGCCCTTGATCGGGATCGACATCAGTACGTCCGGCGTGCGACTGGTGGAGCTGGCGGACGCCGGCAAGGGCGCGCTGCGGCTGGAGCGCTATGCTTCCGAGCCGCTGCCGCGCGGTACCGTGGTCGACGGTAACATCGAGAATATCGAAGCCGTATCGGAAGCGGTGCTGCGCGTCTGGAAGAAGAGCGGCAGCAGGGTCAGGCATGTCGCGCTCGGCATGCCGCCGGCCGCCGTCATCACCAAGAAAATCATCCTGCCCGCGGGCCTGGCCGAAGACCAGCTCGAAGTGCAGGTGGAGTCCGAGGCCAGCCAGTATATCCCGTTTGCATTGGACGAGGTCAGCCTGGACTTCGACGTCATCGGCGCGGCGCCGAACTCGCCGGAAGACATGGAAGTGATGCTGGCGGCGGCGCGCCGCGAGAAGGTCGAGGACCGGGTCGCGATCGCCGAGGCGGCCGGCCTCACCGCCACCGTGATGGACATCGAATCGTATGCGGCGCGTTCGGCGGCCCAGCGCGCGATCGAAGAGGAGGGCGGCGCCAGGGAGGGGCAGATCGTGGCCCTGTTCCAGATCGGCGCCCAGGCCACCCATATCTCGGTGCTGCAGAACGGCGAGACCATCTACGAACGCGAACAGCCCTTCGGCGGCATCCAGCTGACCCAGGACATCGTGCGCGCCTACGGCCTGTCCTTCGAGGAGGCGGAAGCGCGCAAGAAGGCCGGCGACCTGCCGGACAACTACGGCGCCGACCTGCTGACGCCCTTCCTGGAAAACGCCGCGCTGGAAATCACGCGCGCGATCCAGTTCTTCTTCACCTCGACCCCGTACACCCGCATCGACCAGATCTACCTGGCCGGCGGCTGCGCACAGGTGGCCGGCCTGCCCGACATCATCGCCAGCCGCACCCGGATCAGCTGCAGCGTGATCTCGCCGTTCAAGGGCATGCAGCTGGCGCCCTCGGTGCGCGAACAGCAGCTGCGTCACGAAGCGCCGGCCTACCTGGTCGCCTGCGGCCTGGCACTGCGGAGGTTTGGCTGATGATCCGGATTAACCTGCTTCCCCACCGGGAAGCGAAACGCAAGCAGAAGCAGGCGGCGTTTGCCGCGCTGCTGGCCCTCGGCGGCGTGCTCGGCGGGGCCCTGGTGCTGATGGTGGGCGGCTATAACGCCAGCGTCATCGCCACGCAGAACCAGCGCAACGAGGTGCTCAAGCAGGCCAACGCGGAACTCGACGTCAAGATCAAGAAGATCGCCAACCTGAAGTCCGAGATCGAGGCGCTGAAGGCGCGCCAGCAGGCGGTCGAAGACCTGCAGGGCGACCGCAACCAGCCGGTCTACCTGCTCGACGAACTGGTGCGCCAGACGCCGGAAGGGGTCTACCTGAAGAGCTTCAAGCAGGATGGCCAGAAGGTGCTGCTGACGGGCGTGGCGCAGTCGCAGGAACGGGTCGCCGAACTGCTGCGCAACCTGTCGGGCAATTCGCCGTGGCTGGAGCGCCCGGAACTGGCCGAGGTGCGCGCCGCCACCCTGGCCCAGAGCAAGACCGGACGCAAGGTCGTCGAATTCACGCTGAACGTGTCGATCAAGCGCGCGCGTGAAAAAGAAGAGATCGCCAAAGAGAACGCGAAGCCGGGACCGAAAAAATGAACATCGATCTGAAACAGCTGGGCGCCGACATCGCCTCCCAGTTCGAAGGCCTGCAGGGCCGCCATCCCGGCCTGTGGCCGCTGGCGCCGCGCCTGCTGTGCGCGGCCGGCGTGATGGCCGCCGCGATCGGCCTCGGCTACTTCTTCTACTGGAGCGGCCAGTTCGAGGAGCAGCAGGCCCTGGCCGCGCAGGAGCAGACCCTGCGCGACGCCTACAAGGCCAAGATGGCGCAGGCGATCAACCTGGACGCGCTCGAAGCCCAGCAGCAGCAGGTCAACCGCTACGTCGAACGCCTCGAGAAGCAGTTGCCGAGCAAGGCCGAGATGGCGGCCCTGCTGTCGGACATCAACCAGGCGGGCCTCGGCCGCGGCCTGCAGTTCGAGCTGTTCCGGCCGGGCCAGGCGGTGGTGAAGGATTACTATGCCGAGCAGCCGATCGACATCAAGGTTACCGGCAGCTACCACGACATCGGCGAATTCGCCGCCGACGTGGCGAAGATGCCGCGCATCGTCACCCTGAACAACCTGGCGCTCAGCACCGGCAAGGACGGCATGCTGTCGCTCGACGCCATCGCCAAGACCTTCCGCTACCTCGACCAGGACGAGCTGGACGCGCAATCGAAGGCCAGGAAGAAAAAGAAGAAGGAGGCCAAGGCGTGAGCGGGTACATGATGAAGCGGGCCGGCGCCCTGGCGGCTGCGGCGCTGCTGCTGGCCGGCTGCGGCGACAGCGACGTCAAGGAAGTGCGCGACTGGATGGACCAGGTCAAGCACGACACCCGGCCGGCCGTGAAGCCGCTGGCCGAACCGAAGGATTTCATCCCCTTCGCCTACGGCGACAGGGAAGCGGTGGATCCCTTCAATCCGAACAAGCTGCTGAACCAGCTGGCCAAGGCGGCGGAGACGTCGCCGGACCCGAACAAGCCCGACCTGAAGCGCCCGCGCGAACTGCTCGAGAACTTCCCGCTCGACACCATGCGCATGGTGGGCACGATGCAGAAGGGCGGCGCGAACTATGCGCTGCTGCAGGTCGACCGCGCGGTCTACCAGGTCCGCGCCGGCCAGCGCATTGGCCAGAATTTCGGCATCGTCACCCGCGTGGGCGACGACGCCATCAATATCCGTGAAGTGGTGCAGGACGCTGCCGGCGAGTGGGTCGAGCGCATCGCGAAGCTTGAGCTGCAAAGCAAGGAGAATCATAAATGACCCGACTTGGAAGCATCGCCCTCGGCCTGGTGCTGGCCTTCGGCGCCGGCAGCGTCTTCGCACAGGACAACGCGATCGAATCGATCAGCGCCAACCAGCAAGGCAATAACGTCGTCATCAACGTGGCGATGAAGGAGGCCCCGGCCAGGCTGCCGATCGGCTTTTCGATCACCAACCCGGCGCGCATCGCGCTCGATTTCGGCTCTACCGCCAACGCCACCGGCAGGAGCGCCCAGGACATCAACCTGGGCGACGTGCGCGGCGTGAACGTGGTGCAGGCCGGTGAGCGCACCCGCCTGGTGCTGAACCTGAAGCGTCCGCTGAGCTATGCCGCCGCGATCGACGGCAAGTCGGTGATCCTGACCGTCGAAGGCTCGGGCGGCGTGGCGCAGGCGGTCAACGCGGCCGGCCTGCCGGCCCATCCGGCGGCCCCGGCGGCGGTGCGCCAGAACCTGCGCGACCTCGATTTCCGCCGCGGCGCCAATGGCGAAGGCCGCATCGTGGTCGACCTGCCGAACAGCCAGGTGCCGGTGGACGTGCGCCAGGCCGGCAACCAGATCACGGTCGACTTCCTGCGCACCGGCCTGCCGGCCACGCTGCGCCGCCGCCTCGACGTGACCGATTTCGGCACCCCGGTCACGAAGATCACCACCACGCCGCAAGGCGAGAACGTGCGCATGACGATCGACGCCCAGGGCAACTGGGAACAGAGCGTGTACCAGAGCGACACCCAGCTGGTCATCGACGTCAAGCCGGTCAAGGAAGACCCGAACCGCCTGGCCCAGGGAGCGCAGGGCTACAAGGGCGAGAAGATCTCGTTCAACTTCCAGAACGTCGAAGTGCGCGCCGCCCTGCAGGCGGTGGCCGACATCTCGGGCCTGAACATCATCGCCAGCGATTCCGTCAGCGGCAGCCTGACCCTGCAGCTGAAGCAGGTGCCGTGGGACCAGGCGCTGGACGTGATCATGCAGGCCAAGGGCCTCGACATGCGCAAGAACGGCAACGTGCTGTGGATCGCGCCGAAGGAAGAGATGCTGACCAAGGAAAAGCTGGAGCTCGAGCAGAAGGCCCAGATCGCCGACCTCGAGCCGCTGCGCTCCGAGATCTTCCAGCTGAACTACCAGAAGGCCGAAGCCTTCCGCACCGTGTTCGGCCTGGACGGGGGCGGCGCGGCCGGCGCCAGCAACCGCGTGCTGTCGAAGCGCGGCAGCGCCACCATCGATCCGCGCACCAACCAGGTGTTCGTGACCGACATCGCGTCCAGGCTGGAAGAGGTGCGCAAGCTGATCCAGAAGGTCGACATCCCGACCAAGCAGGTGCTGGTCGAGGCGCGCCTGGTCGAGGCCAACGACGGCTTCTCGCGCAACCTCGGCGCCAAGCTGGGCTTCGCCGACATGCGCACCATCCGCGGCGGCGACTCCGGCTACCAGGTCAGCGGCAACCAGCGCGTGGCGGTCGGCGGCAACCTGAACGGCATCGGCCAGACCACCGGCCAGCTGGCCCTGACCAGCGATTCCTACAACAACACCCAGCTGGTCAACCTGCCGGCGGCGCCGATCAACGGCGTCAATGCGCCGACCATCGCCTTCTCGCTGTTCTCGTCGGCGGCCAACCGCTTCCTGAACCTGGAGCTGTCGGCGCTGGAAGCGGACGGCAAGGGCAAGATCATCTCCAGCCCGCGCGTGGTCACCGAGGACAACGTGGCGGCCGTGATCGAGCAGGGCGTCGAGCTGCCCTACCAGCAGGCGACCAGCAGCGGCGCGACCTCGGTCACCTTCAAGAAGGCCAACCTGCGCCTGGAAGTGACGCCGCAGGTCACGCCGGACGGCAACGTGGTGCTGGAAGTCGACGTCAACAAGGATTCGAAAGGCGAGAGCACCGCCTCCGGCTTCGCCATCAACACCCAGCACGTGAAGACCAAGGTGATGGTCGAGAACGGCGGCACCGTGGTGCTCGGCGGTATCTACCAGCAGACCGAGACCTCGAACGACTCCAAGGTGCCGCTGTTCGGCGACCTGCCGGTGGTCGGCTACCTGTTCAAGACTACGGCGCGCTCGACCTCGAAGACCGAGCTGCTGGTATTCATCACCCCGAAGATCGTGACCGAGCACCTGCAGAACGCGGCACACTGAACCAGTCAACACAATCGACAAGAAGAAGGCAGACATGAGCAATACCAACATCGCGCGCCGCGGCGCGCCCGTCGCCACCGCGCTGCTGATGGCGCTGGTACTGAGCGCCTGCGGCGGTGGCGGCGGCAGTCCTGGCGCCGTGACCGGCGGCGGCGGCGGTTCCACCGGCAGCGGCAGCGGCGGCACCGGCACCGGCGGCACCACCGTGACCGCCAGCCCGAGCGTGAGCGTGGGCTTTACCGGCGCCGGCGGCGCCGCATCGAACGCCCTGTCGAGCGCGACCCCACTGACGGTCAAGGCGACCGTGCTCGACGCAAACAAGAAGCCGGTGCCGAACGCAATCGTCACCTTCGCTACCGACAATAGCCTGGCGGTATTCTCGCCCTCGTCGGGCACCGCGCTGACCGACGTGAACGGCGTCGCCAGCGTCACCATGCGTCCCGCCAGCGCAGCCTCGGGCGGCGCCGGCACCGTCACCGCCACCAGCACCGTGGCCGGCAGCGCCGTGACGGGCAACTCCAACTTCTCGGTCGGCGCCACCGCGCTGTCCTTCGGCGCCCTGAGCGCTTCCTCCGCCTCCATCCAGGCCTACGAATCGACCGACCTGTCGGTGAGCGTGATGAGCGGCGGCGCCGCCTACACCGCGCAGCCGGTCAACGTGAGCTTCAGGTCGGACTGTGCCGACAAGGGCAAGGCGACCCTGGCCGCCACCGTGGCGACCAACAACGGCGTCGCCAAGACCGTCTACCGCGACAAGGGCTGCGGCACCAGCGATGTGATCACCGTGTCGGCGGACGGCATCTCCACCCAGTCCACGCTGTCGCTGACGATCGCGCCGCCGCGCGCGGCCTCGGTGCAGTTCGCATCGGCATCGCCGACCAGCCAGTCGCTGGTGGTCCAGGGGCAGGGCGGCATCAACCGTACCGAAACCGCGCTGCTCACCTTCAAGGTGGTCGATACCTTCGGCAACCCGCTGGCCGGCCAGCAGGTCACCTTCCAGCGTTACCCGGACACTGCCGACGTCACGATCAACAAGCTCAGCGATACCACCGACGCCAGCGGCAACGTCGTGACCACCGTGAATTCGGGCTCGACCGCCACCTCGTTCAAGGTGCGCGCCACCTTGCCGAACACGGGCGCCAACGGCAATCCGGATATCTCGACCCTGTCGGACTCGATCGTCGTGACCACCGGCAAGCCGGTGCAGCGCGCGTTCTCGATCGCGACCGACAAGTTCAATTTCGAAGGCTGGAATGTCCAGAGTTCGCCGACCAATCCGGCCGCCACGGTCTCGGTCAGCCTGGGCGACGCCTTCTCCAACCCGGTGCCGGACGGTACCCCGGTGGTCTTCCAGACCAACCTGGGCATCATCGGCACGTCCGACAAGGGCGGCTGCAACACCACCAACGGCACTTGCGCGGTGCCGCTGCGCGCCCAGGCGCCGTTCACCGCCACCCCCGGCGTGCCGGCCACGGCATGCAACAGCATCACGCCCGACAGCACCCGTGCCGGCCTGGCGACGATCTGCGCCAGCACCACCGACGGCACCAACTTCCTGACTGCGCGGACCGCGGTGTTCTTCAGCGGCGGCTCGGCCGTCAACACCTTCATGAACGGCAGCAGGGTCTCGTTCAATGCACTGACGCCGAATGACCTCGGCTCGATCAGCGCCAGCGCCACCAAGGTGTTCCAGCTGCAGTTCAATGACGTGAACAACAACCCCTTGCCGGCAGGCAGTACGGTGGCCATCACGAGCATGCTCAACGGTAACGCGGCGGCGGTCCAGCCGGCCACCGTGCCGAACATCGCGCCGCATAGCAGCAGCAACGTGGACGACCCGAGCGGGATCGCGGTCAGCGGCAACCAGGGCTCGACCCACACCTTCAGTATTTCGGGCTCGAATCCGACCAACTGCACGACCACCGTACAGTCCTCGTTCAACGTCACCGTCACCACGCCGGCGCCGTTCAGTACGGTAACGACCATTCCTTTTAAACTCACGTTCACCTGCCCGTAATACAATGCACTGAAACCGGTAGCAACTGAACGAATCACGCGGCGGCCAGGTTATCCTGGCCGTTTGCTTTTTGAGCGATCGAGAATAGTGCCTCACTGCAAGAACAACAACATCTTCCTCGTCGGCCTGATGGGCGCCGGCAAGACGACCATCGGGCGCATGCTGGCGCGCCGCCTGGGCATGCACTTCGTCGATTCGGACCATGAGATCGAAGCCCGCACCGGCGCCTCGGTGCCCTGGATCTTCGAGATCGAAGGCGAGCCCAGCTTCCGCCGGCGCGAAGCCGACATGATCCGCGAACTGACGGCCGGCAGCGGCCTGGTGCTGGCCACCGGCGGCGGCGCGGTGCTGAATCCGGACAGCCGGCGCCTGCTGTCCGAGCGCGGCACCGTGATCTACCTGCGGGCCAGCGTCAACAGCATCCTGGCGCGCACCTCGCACGACAAGAACCGTCCGCTGCTGCAGACCGCCGATCCGCGCAAGAAACTGGAAGACCTGACCGCCCAGCGCGAACCCCTGTACCGCGAGATCGCCGACCTCGTCATCGACACCGGCCGGCCTAACGTACAATCGATGGTTCAGACAATACTGGACCAGCTGGCCGCGCTGGATGCGGCGCGCCAGCGGACCAAGGCACGCACACACATGAACGAACAAGCCTTTACTACCCTCAACGTCGATCTGGGCGAACGCAGCTATCCGATCCTGATCGGACGCGGCCTGCTGGACGACGGCGAACTGCTGACCCGCTATATCGGCACAAGCAGCGGCGCCGGCGGAAAAGTCGCGATCGTCACCAACACCACGATCGCGCCGCTGTACCTGGAAAAGGTGGCGGCGCCGCTGCGCGCGAGCGGACGCGAGATCGTCACCATCGTGCTGCCGGACGGCGAGGAATATAAAAACTGGCAGAGCCTGAACCTGGTGTTCGACGCCCTGCTGGCCAACAAATGCGACCGCAAGACCACCCTGGTGGCGCTGGGCGGCGGCGTGATCGGCGACCTGACCGGTTACGCGGCCGCCAGCTATATGCGCGGCGTGCCCTTCGTGCAGATCCCGACCACCCTGCTGTCCCAGGTCGATTCCTCGGTCGGCGGCAAGACCGGCATCAACCACCCGCTCGGCAAGAACATGATCGGCGCCTTTTACCAGCCGCGCGCCGTGATCGCCGACACCGCCACCCTCGACACCCTGCCGGCCAGGGAACTGTCGGCCGGCCTGGCCGAGGTGATCAAGCATGGCGCCATCCTCGACCTGTCCTTCTTCGAGTGGATCGAGGCGAACATCGGCAAGCTGGTCGCGCGCGATCCGGCCGCGCTGGCCCACGCCATCCTGCGCTCCTGCGAGATCAAGGCCGACGTGGTCCGCCGCGACGAACGCGAAGGCGGCCTGCGCGCGGTGCTGAACTTCGGCCACACCTTCGGCCACGCGATCGAGAACGGCCTCGGCTACGGCGCGTGGCTGCACGGCGAGGCGGTCGGCTGCGGCATGGTGATGGCGGCCGACCTCTCGCACCGCCTTGGCCTGCTGGGCGCCGACGACGCCCTGCGCGTGCGCCGCCTGGTGAAGGCGGCCGGGCTGCCGGTCGAAGCGCCGGACCTGGGCGCCGATCGCTGGATCGAGCTGATGGAAGTCGACAAGAAGAACGAGGGCGGCGCCATCAAGTTCATCCTGCTGAAACCCCTGGGCAGCCCGAGCATCACCGGGGCGCCGCGCGAGCAGCTGCTGGCGACCCTGGACGCCAACGTCGCGACTGTCGGGAGAGGGCGGGGATGATCGATTTCGACGCCCACCTGGCACCCTATGCGGCGCACTCGTCGAAGTCCCGTGGGCGTCGCCATCCCGAACCCGCGGCCGGCTCGCGCAGCGAATTCCAGCGCGACCGCGACCGCATCATCCACTCCACCGCCTTCCGCCGGCTGGAATACAAGACCCAGGTCTTCCTGAACCACGAGGGCGACCTGTTCCGCACCCGCCTGACCCACTCGATCGAAGTCGCCCAGATCGCGCGCACCTTGGCGCGCAGCCTGCGCCTGAACGAGGACCTGGTCGAAGCGGTCTCGCTGGCCCACGACCTCGGCCACACGCCCTTCGGCCACGTCGGCCAGGACGTGCTGAACGAATGCATGAAGGACCATGGCGGCTTCGAGCACAACCTGCAGAGCCTGCGCGTGGTCGACCACCTCGAAGAGCACTACGGCGCCTTCGACGGCCTGAACCTGACCTTCGAAACGCGCGAAGGCATCCTGAAGCATTGCTCGCTGACGAATGCGCGCCAGCTGGGGGAACTCGGCCAGCGCTTCATCGACAGGCACCAGCCCAGCCTGGAAGCCCAGTTGGCCAACCTGGCCGACGAGATCGCGTACAACAACCACGACATCGACGACGGCCTGCGCTCCGGCCTGCTGACCATGAAGCAGATGGAAGAGGTGGAACTGTTCGCGCGCCTGCACTACCAGGTCGTGCAGCAGTACCCCGGCCTGCCGGGCCGGCGCGAGCTGTACGAGACGATCCGCCTGATGATCACGGCGATGACGGCCGACCTGGTCGAGACCTCGGCGGCACTGCTGCTCGAGGCCGCCCCGAAGAGCATCGACGAGGTGCGCGCGGGACCGCCCCTGATCCGCTTCTCGCCGAAGATGCGCGAAGAGACCACGGCCCTGAAACGCTTCCTGTACGCCAACCTCTACCGCCACTACAAGGTCAACCGCATGCGCGTGAAAGCCAGCCGCATCGTGCGCGAACTCTTCGACGCCTTCATGACGGACCCGGTGCTGCTCCCCTTCGACTACCAGGTGGCATCCGGCGACACCATGAAGCAGGCCCGCAAGATCGCCGACTACATCGCGGGCATGACGGACCGCTACGCGATCCGCGAACACAAGCGGATTTTCTCTCTGGATGAGTTGTAAAAATTCGGGGTCAGAGCACTTTTCGGCCCAAATTCGGGGTCAGAGCACTTTTTCGAACAATTCCTCGCGCTCAACACCATCAGGGCCAAGCTGGCGGCTCTCGTGGTGGGCTTGCGCGATCTGCCTAAAAAGATGGCAGCAGGACGTTGCCCAGAAAAGTGCTCTGACCCCGAATTTGTTCAGCCGAACAGGGAGGGCTGGCCGAGCTGGCCCAGCAGTTTCTTGATGGGTGCCGGCAGTGCGGCTTCTTCGATTCGGGCCAGGTCCCACCACACGTGGCTAGCAGGGAGCTCGGCGCGCGACGCCAGCCCGATCCGGTAGGGGTGGATGTGCAGCTTGTAGTGCGTGAAGCCGTGTTCCAGCGGCAGCAGCGTTTCCGTCTCGTCGACCATGCCGAACCTGGCGGCCGCCTCCGACGCCGCGCCCCGGTCGAGTTCTTCGTCCTCATCCAGCGCCACATGCCCGTCGACTTCCGGCAGCGACAGCAGGCCGCCCCAGATCCCGGTGCCGGGCCGCTGCTCGAGCAGCACCTGGCCGCGGTCGATCACGACCAGCATCTGCGCGCGCTTTTCCGGCGTCGCCTTTTTCGGTTTGCGCACCGGCAGTTCGGCGGTGCGCCCTAGGGCGTGGGCCACGCAGCGATCCTGCAACGGACAGCGGCCGCAGTCGGGTTTCGAGCGCGTGCACAGGGTCGCGCCCAGGTCCATCAGGCCCTGGGTATAGGATTCGATCCCCTCGCCACCTTCGGGCAGCAGCGCCTCGGCGCGGCGCCACAAGGCGTCTTCGACCGGCTTCAGGCCGGGATACTGGTCGATGCCGAACACGCGCGCGAACACGCGCTTGACGTTCCCGTCCAGGATCGCGGCGCGCGTGCCGCTGGAAAACGCGGAGATGGCGGCGGCGGTCGAGCGCCCGATGCCGGGCAGGTCGGCCAGCAGCGCCGGATCGGACGGGAACACGCCGCCATACTCGGCGACCACGCGGCGCGCGCAGGCGTGCAGGTTGCGCGCCCGGGTGTAGTAGCCCAGGCCCGCCCAATACGCCATCACCTCGTCGACGGGGGCGTCGGCCAGCGCCTGCACAGTCGGGAAGCGCTCCAGGAAACGCGCGTAATAGCCCAGCACCGCGGCCACCTGGGTCTGCTGCAGCATGATCTCGGACAGCCAGATGCGGTAGGCGTCGCGCGTGTTCTGCCAGGGCAGGGCGTGGCGGCCGTGCTGGCGCTGCCAGTCGATCACGGCGCGTGAAAAGCCGGGGTCTTCCAGCTCGCTCAAATCAAATTCGGTCAATCGTTTCATGCTATTTCCAAAACCTGCGATGCCGATGCCGGCGCCGCGTCCTGCGAAGCCTCCAGCACCTGCGTCACCGCGCCCGTCAGTGCGGACAATTTCGTCTTGACCTGCTCGAGTGCCTGCTGGGCCGATTCGAAGGCGGCGATCTTCTGTTCCAGGCTTTCGGTGGCGTCGTGGATGCGCTGGATCGACGATTGCCGGTGGCGCAGCTGTTCGCGGTGCTGGCGGATCTGCGCTTCGAGCGGCGCCATGATCACCTTCAGCCAGGCCTCGACATCGGCATTCGCGGCGCGGAACGTGTGTTTGACGCGCGCGGCGATGGTGTCGACGAAGCGCTCCAGCATCGTGCCGCGGCTGGTGATCAGCAGGGTCGCGGTGCCGGACTGCTTCTGCCAGATCGCTTCGACGGCGTCGACTTCGCTGCGGTAGCGCGCCAGCGACAGGGGCATCGGCATCGCCAGCGCCAGGCCGTGTTCGGCCGAGAAGCGGCGGTACATGGTCTCCATCATCGCGCCGATCTCGCCGATCTTGGCGGTGGAGGCGTCCAGCCTGGCGCGCGCCTCGTCGAAGAAGGTCCGTACCGGCGCGCGCATGCCGGTGGCGAACAGCACGCCTTCCATCGCGGAGCGCACCGCATCGACCTGCTCCTGCAGCACGTCCATGCCGATGCTGCTGTACAGCTCCGTCGACAGGGTCGCGAACACGGCGCGCGTGCCCTGCAGCTTGAACAGGCTGGCGTCGAATTCCTTTTTCTCCATCTCGACGCGGCGCATCATGTGGGCGATCACGCCCTGGTTCTTGCCGCGCAGGCTTTGCAGCTCCTGCAGCTGCTCGACCAGGTCGCGGATGCGCGCGCCCAGCAGCGCCTGCTGGCCGGCCGTGATGGCGTCCATGTCTTCGCGCAGCTGGCGGCGCAGGATGTCCTGGCGCGCCGGAATGAGTTCGTTGAACAGGGCCGATTCCAGCAGCCCGATGCGGCTCTTCTCGAACAGCGCCATGTCCTGGTTGACGCGCCCGACCAGGCCCTTCTGGGCCGATACCGGGAACACCTGGGATGTTTCGAGGCCGAGCAGCTGGGCCGCGCCGGCCTGCTGGCGCGCGATCGCGGCCTCGTTCTCCGCTTCCGTGCGCAGCTCGTCCCACAGGGCGTCGATCTTGTTCAGCACGACGATACGCCCCGGGCCGGCGCCGATGTGGGTGCGCCAGACTTCGATGTCGCTCTTCGTCACGCCGGTCTCGGCGGCCAGGATGAACAGCACCGCGTGCGCGTTCGGGATCAGGTTGAGGGTCAGTTCCGGCTCGGTGCCGATCGCGTTCAGGCCCGGCGTGTCGAGGATGACCAGGCCCTGCTTGAGCAGCGGATGCGGGAAGTTGATCAGCGCATGCCGCCATTGCGGGATCTCGACCAGGCCATCGTCGCCGAGGGCACCAGCCAGATCGGGGTCTTCCGGATCGTAGAGGCCGTAGCTGCGCGCATCGGTGACGCTCACGCGGCGCGTCAGGCTGACCTGGCGGAAGGTCTCGATCATGCGCTCGGGCGATTCGAGCTCGAGCGGCAGCACGGTCCAGGCGGCGGGATCCTCGCGGTAGTCGCTGGTGGCCAGGCGCCCGGCGCGGGTCTCGATCGGCAGCAGGCGGATGCAGGCCGGCAGCTGCGGATCCCATGCCAGCTCGGTCGGGCACATGGTGGTGCGGCCGGGACTGGACGGCACGATGCGCTGGCCGTAGTCGGCAAAGAAGATCGCATTGATCAGCTCCGATTTACCGCGCGAGAATTCGGCCACGAAGGCCACCGACAGGCGGTCGTCGCGCACCCGGGCCAGGGCCCGCGCCAGCCGCTGTTCGGCCGCGCCGTCCAGCAGTTCGGCCGCTTGCACCCAGCCGCGGTAGCGTTCCAGCGCCTCGGCGACACTGGCGCGCCAGGCCCCGTATTGTTGAATATCTTGCATTGTTGTGCCGCCTATCTTTGGCTTACTTCTGGCAGGTCGCGCAGTAGAACGTCGACCGCTGGCCCTGCACGATCTGGCGCACGGGCGCGCCACAGTTTCTGCAAGGCACTCCTGCACGATCATAGACGAAATATGTCTGCTGGAAATATCCGGACTGCCCATTTACTGCAATAAAGTCACGCAGGGTACTGCCACCTTGCACGATCGCGGCGGCAAGGATCTCGCGGATGGCCTCGGCCAGCTTGTCATAGCGGGCGCGGCTGATACGCGACGCCGCCGTCTTCGGATTGATGCCGGCGCGGAACAGGCTCTCGCAGGCGTAGATATTGCCGACGCCGACCACGATGTCGCCGGCCAGCAGCACCTGCTTGATGGGCGCGTTGCGGCGCCTCGTCTCGCGGTGGAGCAGGGCGCCCGAGAAGCCGTCCTCGAGCGGTTCGACGCCCAGGCCGCGCAGCAGGATGTGCTGCTCGAGTTCGCCGTCGTCGTTGCCGTGCCAGAGCACGGCGCCGAAGCGGCGCGGATCGTGCAGGCGCAGCACGCGCCGGCCTTCGGGGCCCGCATTTTTCTCTCGGACGATCAGGTCGACATGGTCGTGTTTTTTCAGCTCGACCCCCTCCGGCAGCACCCGCAGGTGGCCGGACATGCCGAGGTGGATGATCAGGGTGCCGTGCTCGAAATGGATCAGCAAATACTTGCCGCGGCGGCTGGTCGACAGGATTTCGCGGCCTGCCAGCAGCGCGTCCAGGTTCGGCGGAAACGGCCAGCGCAGGCCTTCGCGCCGCAGCACGACCTGTTCGACGACACGGCCTTCCAGGTGCGGAGCGACGCCGCGCCGAGTGACTTCTACTTCCGGGAGTTCGGGCATATCAGGGAAAGATGCAGGGAAGAACAGTGGAAAAGTATGTAAATTCGTGTTGCAACGGCGCACGCGCGGCAGGCGTTAAGCGTAGAATCGGTCCATCTTGTTGATGCGGGATCGACCTTGAAAAACACTTTCGCCATTGTAACCCTCTCGGCCCTGCTGTCTGCATGCGCTGTGGCGCCCAAGCAGCAGCCGGCCGGCCAGGCCGACCATTCCGACCAGCCGCTCGCCGCCGCCGAGGCGCAACGCCGCGCCGCCGCCGGCGAGCCGGCCCAGGACAGCGCCCAGCAGGGGGACGAGCAACTGCCGAATGTGACGATGACGCCCCAGATGATGTCCCAGCTCATGGGTGCCGAGCTGGCATACAAGAAGGGCGACTGGCAGGGGCCCTACCTCACGCTGATGAGCCTGGCCCAGCAGACCAGGGATCCGCGCCTGGCCAAGCGCGCCGCCGAGATGGCGCTGTCGGCCAAGCAGCCCGACGACGCCCTCGCCGCGGTGAAGCTGTGGCGCCAGTACGCACCCAACTCCGACGAGGCCAACCAGTACTATCTGGGGCTGGTGGTCCTGTCCGACAACCTCTCCGAAGCGGAAAATGTGCTGAAGCAGCGCCTGGCCGACGCCACCCCGGGCGCCCGCGGCCTGATGATGTTCCAGATGCAGCAGCTGGTGATGCGCGCCAAGGACAAGGACGCCGCCATCGCCATGCTCGATCGCCTGGTCGCGCCCTACGGCAACATGATGGAAACCCACGTGGTGCTGGCCCAGTCCGCCCTGGCGCGCGGCGCCAAGGAAGATGCCTTGCGCGAAGCCCGCGCCGCGCTGCAGATCAAGCCGGATTCCGAGATCGCCGTCCTGACCCTGGCCCAGGTGACGGAGGGCGACGACCAGTCGGCGAAGGTGCTGGCCGACTTCCTGGCCACCCATCCGGACGCCAGGGAAGTGCGCACCGCCTACGCCCGCATACTGGTTAACGCCAAGCAGTACGAGGCCGCGCGCAGCGAATTCCTGGCGCTCGACAAGGCCCAGCCGAACAATCCAGGCACCCTGTACGCGCTCGGCATCCTGTCGATGCAGATGAACGACAACCAGGGCGCCGAGCAGTACTTCACGCGCTTCGTCGACGTCATGGAAAAGGCCCCGGAAGAGGAGCGCGACCCGACCAAGGCCGTGCTGATCCTGTCCCAGCTGGCCGAGGACCGCGGCGACATCCCGGGCGCGCTGGCCTGGCTCGACCGCCTCGACACGAACGACCCGAAGCTCCAGTTCGGCTCCGACCTGCGCCGCGCCCAGCTGACCGCCAAGCAGGGCGACCTGGCCGGCGCCCGCAAGCTGCTGGGTACGCTCAAGCCCGCGGAGCCGGCCGAGCAGGCCCAGGTCCTGCTGGTCGAAGCCCAGCTGCTGCGCGATGCCGGCAAGAACCAGGAAGCCTTCAAACTGATGGAGCAGGGCCTCAAGCGCTTCCCGGAAAACACGGATTTCCTTTACGACTACGCCCTGATGGCCGAGAAGATGGGCAAGCCCGCGGTAATGGAGAAAGCGCTGCGCCAGGTGATCGCCAAGGCGCCCGACAACCAGCATGCGTACAACGCCCTCGGCTATTCGCTGGCAGAGCGCAACGTGCGCCTGAAGGAAGCCTACCAGCTGATCGACAAGGCCCAGAAGATGGCGCCGAGCGATCCCTTCATCATGGACAGCATGGGCTGGGTGCAATACCGCATGGGCAAGCTGGACGAGGCCGAAGCCCAACTGCGCAAGGCCTACGCGCTGCGCAACGATCCGGAGATCGCCGTCCACCTGGGCGAGGTCCTGTGGAAGAAGGGCCAGCACGACGATGCGCGCAAGCTGTGGCGCGAGGCGCGGGCCAAGGATCCGAAGAACGATGCGCTCAAAAGCACGCTGACCCGCTTGCGCGCATCGCTCTGACAGAATCTTTCAAAAAATGGCTATTTTTGAAATAATATTTCATCAATTCGCCAGCTTTTATTAACGTCGTCCCCGCGCAGGCGGGGACCCAAGTTCGTACCGATGCCGATCAAGTTTCCATTTCGCCTGCTAGCAGCCGCCACCATCGCCTTCACCTTGGCCGGCTGCGCCACCTCCACCGCCAATCTGTCCACCGCCTCGGTCGCCGCCTACCGCGACACCATCGACCTGAACGGCAAGATCGCGGTGACCTACCAGAACAATAACGAGACGAACCGGGTCGGCGGCAAATTCAGCTGGACCCAGCGTCCGGGGCACGTCGAGGTATCGATGTTCGACCCCTTCGGCCAGACCGTTGCCGAGATCAGCGTTACGCCGGACTCCGCCACGCTGACCCAGCCCAAGCGCGAACCGCGCACGGAAAAGGACATCGACACGCTGACCCGGCAGGCGCTCGGTTATTCCCTGCCGGTGGCCGGCCTGCGCGACTGGCTGCAAGGCTATGCCACGGATGCCCAGGGCAAACGCTTCGTGGCATCGCCGGCCAACAACAATGTGTTCACGCGCGATGGCTGGAACCTGCGCTTTGCCGAGTGGCAGGACAAGCCGGGCCCAAACGGCGCGCCACTGCCCAAGCTCATCCAGGCGAACCGCGGCGCCACCGCCGATAGCGGCGACCTGTCGATCAGCATCACGATCTTCCCGGAAAGCTGAGATGGCGCTGTCTTCCCTGCACGGCTGCCCCGCGCCAGCCAAGCTCAACCTGTTCCTGCACGTGACCGGCCGCCGCCCGGACGGCTATCACCTGCTGCAATCGGTGTTCCAGCTGATCGATAAAAGCGACACCCTCGACTTCGACCTGCGCGCCGACGACCGCATCGTGCGCGTCAACGACGTGCCCGGCGTGCCGGAAGAGCAGGACCTGATCGTGCGTGCCCTGCGCGCGCTGCAGGCCGAGTTTCAGCGCCGCCACGGCAGGCTGCCGCCCGGCATCAGCGTGCGCATCGACAAGCGCCTGCCGATGGGCGGCGGGCTGGGTGGCGGATCGTCGGACGCCGCCACCGCGCTGATGGCCGCGAATCATTTGTGGCAGGCCGGCCTGAGCGATGCGGAACTGATGGCGATCGGCCTGCCGCTGGGCGCCGACATTCCTTTCTTCCTGTTCGGCGAGACCGCGTTTGCCGAGGGAGTAGGAGAGGCGCTGYAGGCGGTGCCGGGGCCGGATTGCTGGTATGTGGTGATCGAGCCGGGTGTTTCTGTGCCCACTGCGGCAATTTTTACGGCGCCCGATTTGACAAGAAACACTAAACCCGTCAGAATAGCGGACTTCCTAGGGCATCAAGCCGAATCGAAAGATTCAGCGGGGTTCGGGAAAAATGATTTGCAGGACGTGGCAATTCGCCTGTTCCCGCCGGTAGCAGAGGCGGTCGAATGGTTGAGCGGTCATGGGGCGGCCAGGATGACTGGCTCCGGAGCGTGCGTGTTCAGCGCGTTTTCCACAGAGCAAGAAGCAGAGCAGGTGCTGAAGCAGGTACCGGCGAAGTGGACAGCGTGGAAAGCAAGTTCGATAACGAAACATCCGATGAAATCGCTCTTGCAAATCAACGAGTTGTAGAATAAAATTTTGCCTGTCAGCGCAACGGCAACAAGCTAAAGCGGTGATAAGAAGCAAAAGC
>NZ_JBFTMX010000042.1:0-78537 GCF_056397205.1 Massilia sp. 05N420 | reverse complement strand
AACGCCGGCCGTGGCGCCGGCCGCATCCGCGGCGGCACCGGCGCCGCAGGCAGCGGAACGTCCGCGCCGCAGCCGCCAGGCCGCCGTTGCCGCCGGCGGCGCCTCCGAATACCGCGTCAAGCCGGGCGACAGCCTGGGCCGCATCGCCGCCCAGCTCAAGCCGGTCGACGTCTCGCTCGACATGATGCTGGTGGCGCTGTACCGCGCCAATCCGGACGCCTTCGTCGGCAACAACATGAACCGCCTGAAGTCGGGCCGCATCCTGTCGGTGCCRTCCGTCGACAGCGTGCAAGGGCTGAACGACGGCGAGGCCCATGGCGTGGTGGTCGCGCATGCGGCCGACTTCAACGCCTACCGCAACAAGCTGGCCGGCCAGGTCGGCAATGCGGAACCGGTCAAGACCCCGCAGGCCGGCCAGAGCGCCGGCGGCAAGATCACCGCCAAGGTCGAGGAACGCCCGACCGCCGCCAACGAGTCCCAGGACCAGCTGCGCCTGTCGAAGGCGCCGGCCGCGGGGCTTGCCACCGGCAAGGGTGCTGCCACGAGCACCGAGGACGCCATCGCCAGGCAGCGCGAGCTGGAAGAAGCCCAGCGCCGCGTGAAGGAACTGGAACGCAACGTCAGCGATCTCGAGAAGCTGGCTACCGTCAAGAGCAAGGGCGGCGCCGAGGCCCAGCAGAACGCCGCCGCGTCGGCGCCGGCTGCTCAGGCTCCGGCTCCGGCCCACGAAGCGCCGCACGACCAGCCGGCGCAGAAGAAGCTGGCGACCATCAAGCCGGCCGCCAAGCCCGCGCCGAAACCGGAACCGGGCCTGCTCGACTTCATCATGGACAACCTGCCGCTGGTCGGCGGCGGCGCGGCCGTGCTGCTGCTCGGCGGCCTGCTGGCTGCCCAGCGCCGCAAGAAGAAAGTGGTCAAGACCGTGGCCGAGCCCTCGGTCATGGGCGTGCCGACCGAACCGGCGCACTCGCTGTTCGCCGAGACGGGCGGCCAGAGCATCGACACCAGCAACAGCGTGTTCAATTCCAGCTTCGCGCCGTCGGCCAGCCAGCTCGATACCAACGAGGTCGATCCGGTGGCGGAAGCCGACGTCTACATCGCCTATGGCCGCGACGCCCAGGCCGAAGAGATCCTGAAGGAAGCCCTGCGCACCCATCCGGAACGCTACCCGGTGCGCCTGAAGCTGCTCGAGATCTACGCCGCCCGCAAGGACCAGCGCGCCTTCGAAACCCAGGCCGGGGAGCTGTACAGCATGACCCGCGGCCAGGGCGAGGAGTGGGCGCAGGCCGCCGCGCTGGGCCTGTCCATCGATCCGCTGAACCCGCTGTACGCGACCGGCGCCGCCCAGGTCGACACCGCCGCGGCGCCGGCCCCGGACGCCCACGTATCGCTGTCGAAGGACTTCGACGATGTCTTCGGCGCCGCCGACCTGACCGCCACCCCGGCGCCGGCTCCCGCCCATGAGCCGATGAGCTTCGAGCAGCACTTCGCCGGCGCGATGGGCACGGCACAGCCGGCCGCCCAGCTTGACACCTTCGCCCCGGCCGCCGCGCCGGCCCCGGCCGAGGACGAGCACACCCTGGACTTCGACCTCGGCGGCCTGGCCTTCGAGCCGGTGCAGGCCGAGGAGCCGAAGCCGGTCCAGGCGCACGACGACGGCCACGTGCTCGACTTCGACATGGGTGGTTTGGATGCCGCACCGGCCGAGGCCACCGCAGCCACGGCGTCGGCCGAGGAGCCGCTCGACTTCTCCTTCGACATGGACTTCGGCGCCCCGGCCGCGAACCCGGTGCCGCAGCCGGCAGTCCAGCCGCTCGAGACCGCGGAAGACCTGCCGTTCGGCGACTTCGACCTGGGCGACACCATCCCGGGCGCCGGCGCGGCATCGGAGATAGCCGCGGCGCCCGCCGACGCGCACAACGAATTCGCGAACAGCGACTTCGACATGGCCAACCTGGCCAAGGAATTCGACCTGCCGCCGCTGCCCGCCGCGCCGGTAGAGACCAGCCCGGCCACCGAGCTGAAGGATCCGTTGTTCGACCTCGACACGATGGACTTCGGCCTGGCCGACGAGGTCAAGCCGGCCGCGGTGGAATCGGCCGCACCGGTTGCCGATCCGGCGCCCGCGCTGTCGCTGGAAGACGAACTGTTCGGCCTGCCCGAGCTGCCCGCCGCGACCCCGGCCCCGGTCGAAACCGCCGAGTACGCGCCGCACGGCATGCTGGAGCCGGTGAAGGTCGAGCCGGCCTTCGACCTGGGCGGCTTCGACCTCGACCTGCCGGGAGAGGCTGCGTCGCCGCAGCTCGAGACGGTGGCGGCGCCGGCCGAGATGTCGGCCACGCACATGGAGATGGAAACCAAGCTGGACCTGGCCATCGCCTACCAGGAAATCGGCGACAAGGAGGGGGCGCGTGAGCTGCTCGAAGAAGTCATCAAGGGCGGCAGCGGCGAACAGGTCTCCAAGGCCAACGCGATGCGCGCCCAGCTTGTGTGAGGCCGGCTGAGTGACAAGAATTGCCCTGGGTGTCCAGTACATCGGCACCGCCTGGAACGGTTATCAGAAACAGCCTTCGCGCGACACGGTCCAGGACCAGCTGGAGATCGCGCTCGAGAAGTTTGCCTGCACCAGGCTCGCCACCACCTGCGCCGGCCGCACCGACGCCGGCGTGCACGCGATCGAGCAGGTCGTCCACTTCGACACGGAACTCGACCGCGCAACCCAATCCTGGGTGCGCGGCACCAACGCCTTCCTGCCGGATTCGATCGTGGTGCGCTGGGCGCACGTGGTCGAGCCCGACGCGGAAGGCCAGGATTTCCACGCCCGCTTCTCGGCCCGCTCGCGCACCTACCACTACGTGCTGTACAACCATCCGAACCCGTCGGCACTGCTGGCCGGACGCGCCGGCTGGGTGTTCCGCCCGCTGGACGTCGAGCGCATGGTTGACGCGGCGCAGCACCTGATCGGCACCCACGACTTCAGCAGCTTCCGCGCCTCCGGCTGCCAGGCGAATTCGCCGGTCAAGCAGATGCACGAGGTAAGCATCGTGCGCCACGGCGACGTCATCGTGTTCACCGTGCGCGCCTCCGCCTTCCTGCATCACATGGTCCGCAACATCGTCGGCTCGCTGATCTACGTGGGCACCGGCCGCAACGAGCCGGGCTGGATGGCCGAGGTCCTGGCCGCCCGCTCGCGCGACGCCGCGGCGCCGACCTTCATGCCGGACGGTTTGTATCTTGCTACAATCGACTACGATCCGAAGTGGGGCTTGCCTCAAGAGGCGACTCCACCCTTGCCTTGGCTGTAGGGTGGGCACTCCGTGCCCGCGCGTAGGCCGGCATCACGCTAACCTCAAACGTGGGCTCGGCGAGCCCACCCTACAATAATGACCCGTACCCGCATCAAAATCTGCGGCATCACCCGCGAACAGGACCTGCGCGCCGCGGTCGCTGCCGGTGCCGACGCCATCGGCTTCGTTTTCTACCCGAAGAGCCCGCGCTACATCGCGCCCGAACAGCTGGCTGCGCTGGCGTCCGCCATGCCGCCCTTCGTCAGCGGCGTCGGCCTGTTCGTGAACGCCGGCGTGGAGCAGGTGCGCGAAGCGGTCGATGCCGGCCCGATCGCGCTGCTGCAGTTCCACGGCGACGAAACCGCCGAGCAGTGCGCGGCGATCGCGGCCGCGGTCAAGCGTCCCTTCGTGCGGGCCTATCGTGTGAAAGCTGACACCAGCGCCCTGGATTTGATAGAATCGGAAGCTCAATACCGCGCCGCCAGCGCCTGGTTCTCGGGCCTCCTGCTCGATACCTGGGTCGATGCCTACGGCGGCGCAGGAAAGGTCTTCGATTGGTCTCTTATCCCAAAAGAGCTCGCGCCTCGGGTCGTTTTGAGTGGTGGCTTGAGCGTGCAAAACGTGACTGGCGCGGTGATGCGCGTACGTCCCTTTGCGGTCGACATCAGTAGCGGTGTCGAGGAAAGCAAGGGGATCAAGGATGCCCGCAAGATAGCCGCGTTCGTCGACGCGGTGCGGGCTGCCGATGCATCACCCGAAACGAGCGAGTCACACCATGAAGGAAGCACCTGAAAAGAACAGCGCCAAGGCCCTGTTCAAGACCCCTGAATATCAACTGCCGGACGCCTCCGGCCACTTCGGTCCCTACGGCGGCAGCTTCGTCGCCGAGACCCTCAGCCACGCCCTGGCCGAGCTGAACGAAGCCTATGCGCGCTACAGCCAGGATCCGGAGTTCCTCGAAGAATTCCGCTACGAGCTGGCGCACTTCGTCGGCCGTCCGTCGCCCGTCTACCACGCCAAGCGCTGGTCGCAACAGGGCTCGGTTGGCAAGCTCGGTGCGCAGATCTTCTTCAAGCGCGAAGACCTGAACCACACCGGCGCCCACAAGATCAACAACGTGATCGGGCAGGCCCTGCTTGCCAAGCGCATGGGCAAGCCGCGCATCATCGCCGAGACCGGCGCCGGCCAGCACGGCGTCGCCACCGCCACCATCTGCGCGCGCTTCGGCCTCGAATGCGTGATCTACATGGGCAGCGAAGACGTCAAGCGCCAGGCCCAGAACGTCTACCGCATGAAGCTGCTGGGCGCGACCGTCGTACCGGTGGAAAGCGGCTCGAAGACCCTGAAGGACGCGCTCAACGAAGCGATGCGCGACTGGGTCACCAACATCGAAAACACCTTCTACATCATCGGCACGGTGGCCGGCCCGCACCCCTATCCGATGATGGTGCGCGACTTCCAGTCCGTGATCGGCGAGGAATGCCGCGTGCAGATGCCGCAGATGACCGGCCGCCAGCCGGACTATGTGGTCGCCTGCATCGGCGGCGGCTCGAACGCGATGGGCATCTTCTATCCCTACATCGACGAAGCCGGCGTCAAGCTGGTCGGCGTCGAGGCGGCGGGCGAGGGCATCGACAGCGGCAAGCACGCGGCTTCCCTCAGTGCCGGCTTCCCCGGCGTCCTGCACGGCAACCGCACCTACCTGCTGCAGGACGAGAACGGCCAGATCATCGAGACCCATTCCGTCTCGGCCGGCCTGGATTATCCGGGCGTCGGTCCCGAACACGCATGGCTGAAGGACATCGAGCGCGCCCAGTACGTCTCGATCACCGATGAGGAAGCGCTGCAGGCCTTCCACGACTGCTGCCGCATCGAGGGCATCATCCCGGCGCTGGAATCCTCGCACGCGATCGCGTACGCGGCCAAGCTGGCGCCGACGCTCGCCAATGACCAGATCATCCTGGTGAACCTGTCCGGCCGCGGCGACAAGGACATGCACACGGTCGCGCAGCGCGCCGGCCTGAACTTCGGTTGATGGGGAGACGAACATGTCCAGAATCGCACAGACTTTCGACACCCTGAAACAGCAGGGCAGGACCGGCCTCGTCACCTTCGTCACGGCCGGCGACCCGGGTCCCGACCTCACCGTGCCGATCATGCACGCCCTGGTGGCCGGCGGCGCCGACGTGCTGGAACTCGGCGTCCCGTTCTCCGACCCGATGGCCGAAGGCCCGGTGATCCAGCGCGCCTGCGAACGCGCGCTGACCTTCGGCATCAGCATGAACGACGTCTTCGACTACGTGCTTGAATTCCGCAAGACCGACCAGCGCACGCCGGTGGTCCTGATGGGCTATGCCAACCCGATCGAGCGCATGGGTCCTTCGGAATTCATCCGCCGCGCGCAAGCCGCGGGCGCCGACGGCGCCATCGTGGTCGATTATCCGCCGGAAGAATGCGAAGCCTTCGCGGCCGAGATGAAGGCGAACGACCTCGACCTGATCTTCCTGCTGGCCCCGACCTCGACGGTCGAGCGCGTGAAGCAGGTGGCGCGCCACGGCGGCGGTTTCAGCTACTACGTCTCGCTGAAAGGCGTGACCGGCGCCGGCGGCATCGACACGGCAGACGTCGCGCGCCGCGTGGCGGCGATCCGCGAGCATGTGAAACTGCCGATCGGCGTCGGCTTCGGCATCCGCGATGCGCAGACGGCGAAGTCGGTGGCGGCGGTGGCGGATGCGGTGGTGATCGGCAGCCGCATCATCCAGGAGCTGGAGAACACGCCGAAGGAAAAAGGTCCGGAGGCCGTGCGGGCTTTCGTCGCCGGCATCCGCGCTGCGCTCGACGGCAAGTAAGCGGGATCTATTTGCAGCAAACAGACCGGGGCCACGCGCCCCGGTTTTTCGTTCTGTCTCAGGCGTCCCCGCCGGCCGTGAATTTGCGGGTCAGTACCCAGAACGCCAGCGCCGCCAGGCTGACGCCGGCGCCGAGCAGGCACACGCCGCGCCAGCCCGCGCCCGCATAGCTGGCCGTCGAGGCCAGGGCGCCGATCCCGCTTCCGACCGCATAGAACAGCATGTAGGCGCCGACGAGGCGGCTGTGCGCTTCGGGCGAGGCGCGAAAAATCAGGCTCTGGTTGGTGACGTGGATCGCCTGGCCGCCGAGGTCGAGCAGGACGATGCCGCCGATCAGCGCCCACAGCGAGCTGTCCATCCAGGCCAGCGGCAACCATGCGACCGCCAGCACCAGCAGGGCGGCGGCGCTGACCGGCCCTTCGTGGCCGCGGTCCGCCAGCCGGCCGGCCCAGATCGCGGCGAGTGCGCCGGCCGCGCCCGCGAGTCCGAAGGCGCCGATGGCCGTGTGCGACAAGCCATACGGTGGAGCGCTCAGCGGCAACACGAGGGCGCTCCAGAAGATGTTCAGGACGGCGAACATCAGCAAGGCCAGCATGCCACGGACCTGGAGTGTCCGGTCGCGCCCCAGGCGCGTGAACATGGAGGCGATCAGGCTCCGGTAGCGCATCGTGCTTCGTGCGGCGCCGAGTGCCGGCAAGCCGCGCCACAGCAGGGCCGCCAGCACCAGGGTCAGCGCGGCCGAGCACAGGTACACGCTGCGCCACCCGGCGAGATCGCTGATGCCGCCGGCCAGCACGCGCGCCAGCAGCAGGCCGATGAAGACGCCGCCCTGGGCCGTGCCGACGACCCGTCCGCGTTCCTCGTCGGCCGCGGCGCTGGCGGCATAGGAGATCAGCCCCTGCGTCATGGCGGTGCCGAACAGGCCGGTCAGCAGCATCGCCGCCAGCAGGATCGCGCTGGTCCTTGCCGTCCCGACGGCGACCAGGGCCGCGGCCAGCATCAGCGCCTGCGCCAGCATCAGGCGGCGGCGCTCGATCAGGTCGCCCAGCGGGACGACCAGCAGCAGGGCGAGGGCGCAGCCGGCCTGGGTGGCGGTGACGATGCTGCCGACGGCCGCGCCGGGAATGSCGAASTCGCGCGCCAGCGCGTCCAGCARSGGCTGGGCGTAGTAGACGTTGGCCACGCTCAGGCCGGCGGCGCAGGCGAACAGCAGGACGGTGGCACGCGGCAGGGTGATGTGCGGAAGGGAAGCGCCCATGCGGTTTCTCCAGGTTGGATTCATTTTTGGTTTCAAATTGAAACCGTTTGCAGCTTAAGGCTTATGGTTTTAAAATGCAACCGACATCAACCTTCCCCTCCCGGCGAGATGAACCAACCGAATCCAGCCAATCCCGAGCCCTGTCCGGTGGCGCGCTCGGCGGGCATCGTCGCCGACCGCTGGTCGCTGCTGATCGTGCGCGATGCCTTCGACGGCGTGCGGCGCTTCAGCGACTTCCAGCGCAGCCTCGGCATCGCGCGGAACATCCTGTCCGACCGCCTGCACCGCCTGCTCGATGCCGGCATCCTCGCCATGCAGGCCGGCAGCGGCGGCGGCGCGCACCGGGAATACGTGCTGACGGCAAAGGGCCGGAGCCTGTTTCCGGTCGTGGTGGCCTTGCGCCAGTGGGGAGAGCACCATCTGTTCGGCGAAGGGGAAGCGCACTCCGAACTGGTCGAAACGAAGACCGGCAAGCCCCTGCGTGCCATGCTGCCCCTGGCGGACGATGGCCATGCGATTTCGGCCGACGAGACCGAGGTGCGCAAACTGAGACCGGCCGAAGCGCCGCAAGAACGATGAACAGGCGCAAACGCCTGACCTTCTGGGGCGCCCACGAAGACGACGACAGCCTGCCTCGCGCCGTCATGGCAGGGCGGAAGACCGTCACCGCCGACACCGTCGAGGACTACTACAAGCCCTACGGCGAATTCGGCGACGGCAGCTACGCAGCGGGTGAGCTCATCGAGGTCTACGACCTGAGGCAGCGGCTGCGCTGCCTGATCCGCGCGACCAAGGTGCAGCGCATCCGCTTCGGCGAGATTCCGGAAGAGGTATGGCGTGGCGAAGGATTCGCCAGCGCGCGCGAATTCCAGGACGTGCACATCGCCTGCCTGCCGCAATACGAGCTGCATGCGGATTTCGAATTCGTGACCCTGCACTTCGAACTTGTCGAAGTCATCAACCTTGCATAGAAGCTAAGGTCTTACCAGCAAGAATTCGACAAGCCGAACCTGAATCGGTACACTACGCGCAAATCCAGAATTGCCGCAAAGGAGAACACATGAGTTGGTTGGAAAAACTGCTGCCCCCCCGGATCCAGCGCTCCGATGCCGCCAAAAAGCAGACCATGCCCGAGGGCCTGTGGGTCAAGTGCCCGTCGTGCGAATCGGTGCTCTACCGTACCGACCTCGAATCGAACCTGCACGTCTGCCCGAAGTGCAGCCATCACATGCGCATCCGCGCCCGCGCGCGTCTCGACGCGCTGCTGGACGAAGGCGGCCGCTATGAGATCGGCCAGGACGCGCTGCCGGTCGATACCCTGAAGTTCAAGGACAGCAAGAAGTACCCCGACCGTCTCAAGCAGGCCATGGACGCCACCGGCGAAACCGATGCCATGATCGTGCAGGGCGGTTCGATCATGAGCCTGCCGGTCGTCGTCGCCTGCTTCGAATTCGAATTCATGGGCGGCTCGATGGGTTCCGTGGTCGGCGAGCGTTTCGCCCGCGGCGCCCAGGTGGCCCTGGAGCAGAAGGTGCCCTTCATCTGCATCACCGCCACCGGCGGCGCCCGCATGCAGGAAGGCMTKCTGTCGCTGMTGCAGATGGCCAAGACCACCGCGATGCTGACCAAGCTCTCCGAGAAGAAGCTGCCGTTCATCAGCGTGCTGACCGACCCGACCATGGGCGGCGTCTCCGCTTCCTTCGCCTTCATGGGCGACGTCGTGATCGCCGAACCGAAGGCCCTGATCGGCTTTGCCGGCCCGCGCGTGATCGAGAACACCGTGCGCGAAAAGCTGCCGGAAGGCTTCCAGCGCGCCGAGTTCCTGGTGCAGAAGGGCGCCATCGACATGATCGTCGACCGCCGCAAGATGCGCGAAGAGATCGCCCACCTGCTCGCCCTGCTGCAAAGCCAGCCGGCCGACGTCATCGCCTAAATCATCTTCCTGCGCGGCCGGATCACTCCGGCCGCGCGCCGTACTTTTCCCGCCATGTCCACATTACCGACCACCTTGCCCGACTGGCTGGCGCTGCTCGAGTCGCGCCATGCCGAAATCCACATCGACATGGGCCTGGACCGCGTACGCGCCGTCAAGGAGCGCATGCAGCTCGCCTTTTCCTGCCCCGTGATCATGGTGGCCGGCACCAACGGCAAGGGTTCCACCTGCGCCATGCTGGAAGCCATGCTGCTGCAGGGCGGCTACCGTACCGGCCTGTATATCAAGCCGCATTTCCTCGACTTTAACGAGCGCGCCCGCATCAACGGCGAGATGGCCAGCGACGAAGCCCTGGTGTCCGCCTTCGACGTGGTCGAAGCGGCGCGCGGCGACGTCGACCTGACCTATTTCGAGTTCACCACGCTGGCCATCATGCACCTGCTGGCCACCAGCGAGATCGACGTCGCCATCCTCGAAGTCGGCCTGGGCGGACGCCTCGACGCCGTCAACGTGATCGACGCCGACGTCTCCATCGTCACCAGCATCGACATCGACCACAAGGACTACCTGGGCGAGACGCGCGAAGAGATCGGCTTCGAGAAGGCCGGCATCTTCAGGCCGGGCAAGCCGGCGATCTGCAGCGATCCGCAGCCGCCGGCCTCTCTCATCAAGCATGCCGAGGACGTCAAAGCCGACCTGTGGCTGATCGGCCGCGACTTCAACTACCAGGGCGACAAGCAGCAGTGGGCCTTCGGCGGCCGTTCGCAGCGCCGCAACTCGCTGGCCTATCCGGCCCTGCGCGGCGCCAACCAGCTGCTGAACGCCTCGGCCGCACTGGCCGCGCTGGAATCGCTGCGCCTGCGGCTGCCGGTGGGCGCGCAGGAAGTGCGCGCCGGCCTCGCCATGGTCGAGCTGCCGGGCCGTTTCCAGGTGCTGCCGGGCCGTCCGACCACGGTGCTGGACGTGGCCCACAATCCGCACGCGGCCGCGACCCTGGCCCAGAACCTGGGCAATATGGGCTACCACCGCTTCACCTACGCCGTGTTCGGCATCATGCAGGATAAGGACATCGACGCCGTCATCGAGCACATGGCGCCCTGCGTCGACCACTGGTGCGTGACGGCGCTGCCGTCACCGCGTTCGGCCGATCCCGCGGAACTGGCGGCAAAGCTGGAGGCGAAGAAGCCGGCGGGCGTCAAGCCGGACGAGTTTTCGGTAAAAACCTTCGCCGATCCGGGCGCGGCCTTCCAGGACGCAACAAGCCGGGCCGGACAGGATGATAGAATAGTGGTCTTTGGCTCGTTCCATACCGTGGCTGGCGTGATGGCGGCCCGTAAATCCTCTCTTCATTGACCTGACAACGCATGGGCTTGTTCTCGTTCTTCGGTAAAAACAAGCAAGGCCGCGCTGCCGAGGACAGCGGCCGTTTCTACAGCAAGGACGACGACGCCGCAATCGGCGAACGCGCCCGTTCCAAGCGTGCCTCCAGCGCGGGCGCCGTCGCCGGCAGCACGCGCGGACGCGGCACCGGCAACGACCCTTTGCTACCCGAGAAGAAGCGGGCGCGGCGCCGCTTGGTGGGGGCTATCGCGCTGGCGCTGGCGGCCGCCGTCGGCCTGCCGATGCTGCTCGATTCCCAACCGAACAAGACGCTGGCAGGCGACATCGCGATCCAGATCCCGTCCAAGGACAAGGCGGCGCCGCTGCCGGTGCCGGCCGATCCCTCGGCTCCCGCCGCGCAAGCCGGACCGGCGAGCGCGCGCGACAGGACCGTGGCCGCCGTGGCCGCCGAGGACAGCGTCGGCAAGGACGAGGAAATCGTCCAGATGCCGCCGGTCTCGAAATCCGCGTCGAAACCCGCCGTGGTCGCCGCCGCGAAGCCGCAGGGCGCGGCCGAGCTGCCCAAGCCCGAACACAAGCCCGAACACAAGCCGGAGCCGCCCAAGCCGAAGGCCGAGCCGAAGCAGGAAGCCAGGCCCGAACACAAGCCGGAACCCAGGCCCGAGCACAAGCCGGCCGAGAAGGCCGACAAGCCGGTCAAGCCGAAGAGCGAAGACAAGCCGAAGCTCGAGGACAAGCCGGTCAAGCCGCGCGACGACGTGCGTGCCCTCGCCATCCTCGAAGGGAAGGGCGCGGACAAGACCGACAAGGCCGAGAAGGACAAACAGCCGGCCGACGCCGGCTCGCAGAAATTCGTGGTGCAGGTGGCCGCGCTGTCGAGCCAGGAAAAGGCCGCCGAACTGCAGGCGAAACTGCATGGCGCCGGCATCAATTCGCACACCGAAAAGGCCGGCGAACTGATCAAGGTGAAGATCGGCCCCCTGAGCAAGGACGAGGCCGAGAAAGTGCGCGCCAAGCTGGGCCGCATCGGCCTGTCGGGCTTCATGACCCCTGTTTGAAGCCGTGACGATTTTCGATTACATCGTCCTGTTCATCCTGATCTCGTCGGTCGTCATCAGCACCATGCGTGGGCTGGTGAAGGAAATCCTGTCCCTGGTGAGCTGGGTCGCGGCCTTCGTGGTGGCGAACGCCTTCGGTGCGAAGCTGGCGCCCATGCTACCATCGGTGGTTCCGGGCGAGTCGCTGAGGCTGATCCTTGCTTTCGTTGCACTATTCCTGGGCGTACGTGTACTGATGGGCCTGCTGGCCCTGGCGATCGGCGCGCTGATCGAGGCCTCCGGCCTCTCGCTGGCCGACCGCGGACTCGGCGGCCTGTTCGGACTGGGCCGGGGGATTGTAATCGTGCTGGCCGGCGTCATATTGTGTGGGATGACTTCCATTCCCCAACAGGCTTTCTGGAAAAACGCGTTGCTCTCTCCCATGGCGGAAACCGGGGCGCGCACGGTCAAGCCTTTCTTGCCGGCTGCCTTCGCGCAGCACGTGCAGTATTAATTTTTCATTATCAGCTGTTTAGGAGCGCACCATGTGTGGCATCGTCGGCGTCGTCTCGCAAGCCCCCGTCAACCAGTTGCTGTATGACGCATTGCTGCTGCTGCAGCATCGCGGCCAGGATGCGGCCGGTATCGCAACCAACCATAGCAGCATGTTCTCGATGTACAAGGCCAACGGCCTGGTGCGCGACGTGTTCCGCACCCGTAACATGCGCTCGCTGATGGGTAATTCCGGCATCGGCCACTGCCGCTACCCGACCGCCGGCTCGTCCAGCGAAGAGGAGGCGCAGCCGTTCTACGTGAACGCGCCGTTCGGCATCACGCTGGCGCACAACGGCAACCTGACCAACCAGGCCCAGCTCAAGGACGAGCTGTTCCGCATCGACCGCCGCCACGTCAACACCGGTTCCGATTCGGAAGTGCTGCTGAACGTGCTGGCCCACGAGATCCAGACCGCCGCCGACGGCTACTCGCTGGATCCGGATGCCATCTTCAAGGCGGTTGCCATGGTGCACAAGCGCGTGCGCGGCGCCTATGCCGTGATCGCCCAGATCTCCGGCCACGGCCTGCTGGCCTTCCGCGACCCCTTCGGCATCCGTCCGCTCTGCCTGGGCGTGAACGAGACCGAGAACGGCCCCGAATACCTGGTCGCCAGCGAATCGGTGGCGCTCGAGGGCCTGGGCTTCCGCTTCGTGCGCGACATCGCGCCGGGCGAGGCGGTCTTCATCGACGACGCCAGCCAGCTGCATTCGCGCCAGTGCGCCGAGAACCCGTCGCTGAATCCCTGCGCCTTCGAATACGTCTACCTGGCCCGTCCGGACTCCGTCATCGACGGCGCCTCGGTCTACGCGACCCGCCTGCGCATGGGCGAATACCTGGCCGACAAGATCCGCGAGGAGATCCCGGTCGAGGAAATCGACGTCGTGATGCCGATCCCGGACTCATCGCGTCCGGCCGCGATCCAGCTGGCGCTGAAACTGGGCGTCGAGTACCGCGAAGGCTTCATCAAGAACCGCTACATCGGCCGCACCTTCATCATGCCGGGCCAGGGCATGCGCAAGAAGTCGGTGCGCCAGAAGCTGAACGCGATCGCTTCCGAGTTCAAGGACAAGAACGTGCTGCTGGTCGACGACTCGATCGTGCGCGGCACCACCAGCCGCGAGATCGTGCAGATGGCGCGTGAAGCGGGCGCCCGCAAGGTCTTCTTCGCCTCGGCCGCGCCGCCGGTGCTGTACCCGAACGTGTACGGCATCGACATGCCGACCCGCGACGAGCTGATCGCCCACGGCCGCACCGTGGAAGAGGTGTGCCGCGAGATCACGGCCGACCGCCTGGTCTACCAGGACATCGAGGCGCTGAAGAAATCGATCATGGACGTGAATCCGGCGCTGACCAGCGTCGAGGCGTCCTGCTTCGACGGCGTCTACATCACCGGCGACATCTCGCCGGAGTACCTGGACAGGCTGGAGAACCACCGCCACAAGAGCTCGGGCAAGTCGTCCGAGGATCTGGTGCGGACCCAGCTGAATCTGAACCCGCCGGTAGCGGCGGAGTAAATCACGTATCATCGTACGGGCGCCTCGGGCGCCCGTTTTCATTTGTACCGACACGATCATGAGCGACACGAACAACTACGGCTTCACCACCACCATCCTCCACAACGACCGCCGCAAGACCATCGAGCAGGGCTCGCTGCACAAGCCCATCCACACCTCGGTGGCCTTCGGCTATGGCGACGCGCGCCAGCTGGCCTCGGTCTTCCAGGGCAAGGAACCGGGCTTCCGCTACGGCCGCCAGGGCAACCCGACGGTGTCGGCGCTGGAAGACAAGATCACCAAGATGGAAGACGGCGTCGCCACCCTGTGCTTCGCCACCGGCATGGCAGCGATCGGCGCGCTGGCCCAGGCGCTGCTGAAGGAAGGCGACCACGTGGTCTCGTCCAGCTTCCTGTTCGGGAATACCAACAGCCTGTGGAACACGGTGGCGGGGCAGGGCACCGAGGTCTCCTTCGTCGATGCCACCGACGTCGCCAACGTCGAAGCGGCGCTGCAGCCCAACACGCGCCTGGTGTTCGTCGAGACCATCGCCAATCCGCGCACCCAGATCGCGGATCTCGCGCGCATCGGCGAGCTGTGCCGTAGCAGGGGCATCCTCTACGTGGTCGACAACACCATGACCACGCCCTGGCTGTTCCGCCCGAAGGCGGTCGGCGCCGGCCTGGTGGTCAATTCGCTGACCAAGTCGATCGGCGGCCACGGCATGGCGCTGGGCGGCGCCCTGACGGACACCGGCCTGTACGACTGGAGCGCCTATCCGAACATCGCGCCGAACTTCCGCAAGCAGCCGGCCAAGGCCCAGGGCATGGCCCAGCTGCGCGCCAAATCGCTGCGCGACTTCGGCGCCTCGCTGGCGCCGGAAGCCGCCCACCACATCGCCGTCGGCGCCGAGACCCTGGCCCTGCGCATGGACCGCACCTGCGCCAACGCGTTGGCGCTGGCGAAGATGCTGGAAGCCGACCAGCGCGTCGCCGCCGTCCACTACCCGGGCCTGCCTTCGCACCCGCAGCACCGCATCGCTACCAGCCTGTTCCGTGCCTACGGCTCGCTGTTCAGCTTCGAGCTGAAGGAGGGCATCGACTGCTTCGACTACCTGAACCGCCTGCAGATCGCGATCCCGGCCAGCAACCTGGGCGACACCCGCACCCTGGTGATCCCGGTCGCGCACACGATCTTCTTCGAGATGGGGCCGGAGCGCCGCGCCAGCATGGGCATCGCCGAATCCCTGATCCGGGTGTCGGTGGGCATCGAGGATACGGCGGACCTGCTGGCCGACTTCGGCAACGCGCTGGCCGACTGAACACGGCGTTTTATCCATAGCGAATTGTCATAAAACAAAGGCAAGTCTATGATCGCTCTCACCAATCATGTGGAGAGAGACGATGAAACGACTTGCATTTGCGGTGCTGATGCTGGCCGCCGGGATGGCCTGGGCCGACGATCTCGGCGATGCCGAAAAAGCCTTGCGCGCCAAGGAATACGGCAAGGCCTTGCCGATCTACACGAAGCTGGCGAACGCCGGCAATGCCGAAGCGCAGTTCCGCCTGGGCGAAATGTACTGGTATGGCGACGGCACCGCGGTCGACATGGGCAAGTCGCAGGACTGGCTGCAGAAGGCCGCAGCGTCCGGCCATGGCGGCGCGAAGGAGTCGCTGGCGGTCCTCAAGGAGCGCGAACAGCGTGCCGGCGACCTGGCTTACTGGACCGGCTACAAGGGCGATGACCTGGTGACGGGCAAGTACGCCTGCCCGATGCCGAAGATCCCGCAGGTGTCGAAGACCAATGAGGACATCAACCGGGTCAGCACCGCGATCGCGCAATGGGAAACCTGCTACAACGACTTCGTGGCCGGCGTGAACCAGGCGCCGCCGGGCGTCAAGCGCATCCCGGCCGACATCCTCAAGCTGATGAGCCCGCACGAAGCCGAGCAGGCCGCCTCCCGCATCGATGACGTCACGGTGGCCGTGATCAGCCGCCGCCAGGCCGAGGCGCTGAATTTCACCTCGGAGCGCGACGCCTGGTACACGGCAACCCAGTCCTTCGTGGCGGAATCGAATGCCAAGAGCGAGGCGAACAAGCGCCAGCTCGACGTCGAGAACCGGCGCGCGGCCGATGCCAGCAACGAATACAACCGCAGGGTCACGCAGGGCGCGACCTTCGCCCAGCCCGCGTCGACCGGCAAATAAGGCTTGTATCGGGAGCGACGATGAAACGACTTGCATTTGCGGTGCTGATGCTGGCCGCCGGGATGGCGCGGGCCGACGATCTGGGCGATGCCGAAAAGTCCTTGCGCGCGAAGGAATACGACAAGGCCTTGCCGATCTTGACGAAGCTGGCGAACGCCGGCAATGCCGAAGCGCAGTTCCGCCTGGGCGAGATGTACTGGCATGGCAACGGCACCGCGCCCGACCTGGGCAAGTCGCAGGCCTGGCTGCAGAAGGCCGCCACCGGCGGGCATGGCGGCGCGAAGGAGACCTTGGCGATCCTGAAGCAGCGCGAGGAGCGCGCCGCCGACCTGGCTTACTGGACCGGCGGCTACAAGGGCGAGGAGCTGGTATCGGGCAAGTTTGCCTGCCCGATACCGAAGCTTCCGGTGGTCTCCAGGACCAATGAGGAAATCAACCGCATCCAGGCCGAGATCGCCCAGTGGGAAACCTGCCACAACGATTTCGTCGCCAACGTGAAGCAGGCGCCGCAAGGCGGCAAACGTATCCCGCCCGACGTCTTCAAGTTGATGAGTCCGCGTGAGGCCGAGCAGGCGGCCGGCCGCGTCAACGATGCCCTGACGGGCGCCGCCATGCGCCGCCAGGCCGAGGCGCTGGCCTTTGCCGGCGACCGTGACGCCTGGTACGCGGCCACCGAAAAGTTTGTCAACGAGGCGAACGCCAGGACCGAGGACGACAAGCGCCGCCATAACGACGAGCAACAGCACGCACGGGAAGCCAATGATTCCTACCTGCGTAAAATGGGGGAGCAGGCGCCGCGTCCGCAGCGCTCGTGGGGCGGCAACAAGTAAGGATTGTTGAGCTGGCAGGGCTGTGGGGGTATGATAAATTTCTTTTTCACAGCCCTGCTTCACAGCTCTTTTCCATGAAGACTCTCCTGTTATGCGTCGCATTGCTGGCGGCCGGCACCGTCCGTGCCGACGAGCTGGCCGATGCCGACGCCCTGTTCGCCAAGAAGGCCTATCCAGAAGCCCTGCAGAAGTACACCAGGCTGGCCAATGCCGGCAACGTCACGGCCCAGCAGCACCTGGGCGAAATGTATTTTTACGGCGAAGCCGGCGCCATCGACATGGACAAGGCCACCGCCTGGTTCCGCAAGGCGGCGGCCAAAGGCAATGCCGTCGCCATCGCCTCGCTCGAGATGATGAAGCAGCGCGAGCTCCGCCGCGCCGACATCGACTACTGGATGACGAAATACGACGGCTCGGATGTCCGTACCGACGAGTACCGCTGCCCGGCGCCGCGCTTCCCGGCGGTGTCGCGCCAGACCGAGGAGATCGACCGCTACAGCGCGAAGATGAAGACCTGGCAGGATTGCTACAACCGCTATGCCGAGCACCTGAATGCGGTCACCCCGCTGAGCAAGCGTATTCCCGAGGACGTCCGTAAACTGATGACCAAGGCCGAATACGAGACGGCAAGCAAGCACCTGGACGCGGTGCAGGAGGGGCTGTCGGAAGACGCCAGGATCAGCGCCAAGATGGTCGTGGCCGACTTCACGGTCTGGCGCGACGCCACCGACGCCTATGTCAGCCAGCACAACGAGATCGTCAAGAGCGGGCCGACGCCCGAACGCGAGAAGGACCTGGAAGCGCGCAAGAACAACTATAACGGCGCAGGCACGAAGTAAGCCGTCCGCCGAATGAGAAACGCCCCGCAGGCGCAAGCCGGGCGGGGCGTTTATTTTGCCAAGTGGCAAAAATTAGTGCCGGCTCGGTGCCGGCTTAGTGCCAGCTCAGTGCCAAGAGCGCAGCAGGCCGACGGCCAGTCCTTCGAGCGCGAACTCGTCGGTGTGCGGATCGACCGTGATGACGGAGAAGTCCGGGTTTTCCGGCAGCAGTTCGATGGTGCCGCCGCTCTTGCGGTAGCGCTTGACGGTGACTTCGTCGCCGATGCGGGCGACTACGATCTGGCCGTTCTTTGCCGAATCCACTTTCTTGACGGCCAGGAAGTCGCCGTCGCAGATGCCGGCGTCGCGCATCGACCAGCCCTTGACCTTCAGCAGGAAGTCGGGCTTGCTCGAAAACATGGCCGGGTCGACCGAGTAGGTGGCCTCGACATGTTCCTGGGCCAGGATCGGCGAACCGGCGGCGACGCGGCCGACCAGCGGCAGCGACATCAGCAGGGCAGCCGGGACTGCCGGTACCGGAGCGGGTTCGGCTGCGGCGCCGACCAGGCGGATGCCGCGCGAGGTGCCGGGGGAGATTTCGATCGCGCCCTTGCGCGCCAGGGCCTGCAGGTGTTCCTCGGCCGCATTGGCCGAGCGGAAGCCCAGCTCCTGCGCGATTTCGGCGCGGGTCGGCGGGAAACCGGTGTTGTCGATCGCTTCCTTGATCAGGTTGAGGATCTGTTCTTGCCGTGCGGTGAGCTTGAGCATGTCAAAGATTAATTCGTAGGTGAGCGGTAGTGCGGGGCGAACCCGATACCCTGTATTTTTGTACAGTATTGCGCCGGGCGCAAGGGGAATCCGTGCGATTTGCCGGTTTTTTTTGCCTGCCGGGCACAGCCGATGCTCGGTAGGCAAGCCGGGCCGCCAACGCGGCCTCGAAATGGCGATTGAGCTCTTGACGTTTTTGCGGTTATAATGTCGGGCTTTCCCTTCCCACACTCGTCTTGACGCCGAGGTGGGCATTTGTTTAAACGTCCTTAAGGAGTGTTGCATGCGTCATTATGAAATCGTGTTTATCGTCCACCCGGACCAGAGCGAGCAGGTTCCGGCGATGATCGAGCGCTACAAGACCACGGTCACCTCGCGCGGCGGTAACATCCACCGCGTCGAAGACTGGGGCCGCCGTCAAATGGCTTACCAGATCCAGAAGCTGCCGAAGGCACACTACATCTGCATGAACATCGAGTGCGACAACGAGACCCTGGTCGAGCTGGAAACCGCATTCAAATTCAATGATGCCGTGCTGCGTCACCTGACCGTCAAGATGAAGAAGGCCGAAACCGCGCCGTCGCCGATGATGAAATCGGTGCAGCGCGAAGACGCAGCCAAGAGCCATCGCGCCGAGCAGGCAGCTGCTCCGGCCGCAGCCGCTTAATTCTTAATCTTAAGAAAGAAGCGCGCAAGGGCAGTGAACGAGCTGTTGCTGGTCGCAAGCATCGCGGAACGCGATGCCCTGCGCTACACCCCGGCCGGTATCCCCATCGTCAGCGGCATCCTGCAACATGGATCGCAGCAGGTGGAAGCAGGGATTGCCAGGCAGGTCGAATTCGAGATCACCGCGCTGGCCGCGGGCGATGTTTCGAAGCGATTTGCCGACGCCGAACTCGGTGCCGTCTACGAGTTTCGAGGGTTCATGGCCAGGAAGAACCGCAACAGCAAAGCCCTGGTGTTTCACATCATTGATTTCATTTAGATAGATACAGGAGCCTAAAATGGCATTCGGTAAAAAGTTCGACAAAAACAAAGCCAAGGAAAAACTGAAGCGTAAACAGCAGAACCCGCTGTTCAAGCGCAAGAAGTTCTGCCGCTTCACCGCTGCAGGCGTGGAACAGGTTGACTACAAAGACGTCGACACCCTGAAGGATTTCGTCCAGGAAAACGGCAAGATCATGCCGGCACGCCTGACCGGTACCAAGGCGCACTACCAGCGCCAAGTGGACACCGCCATCAAGCGCGCCCGCTACCTGGCCCTGCTGCCGTACACCGACCTGCACAACGCTTAATCGTCGGTCACGACACGTATACTGGAGAATAATATGCAAGTCATCCTGCTGGAAAAAGTCGTCAACGTCGGCAACCTGGGCGACRTCGTCAAGGTCAAGGACGGTTACGCACGTAACTTCCTGATTCCGCAAAAGAAAGCCCGCCGTGCAACCGAATCGGCCGTGGCCGAGTTCGAAGTCAAGCGCGCCGAACTGGAAAAAGCAGCCGCCGAGAAACTGGCAGCCGCTCAAGGCCAGGGCGACAAGCTGAACGGTATGACCATCACCATCGCCCAGAAAGCTGGCGTGGACGGCCGTCTGTTCGGTTCCGTGACCAACTTCGACATCGCTGAAGCCCTGAGCAAGCAAGGTTTCGCCGTCGAAAAGGCCAACGTGCGCATGCCGACCGGCCCGCTGAAGACCACCGGCGAGCACCCGGTTGCCGTCGCACTGCACACCGACGTCGTCGTCGACGTGACCGTTGCAGTCGTGGGCGAAGCTGCCTAAATAATCCAGCAACATCTGTTGCAGGAATGAAAAAAGCCGGGCTTGCCCGGCTTTTTTTATGCTTGGAAAATCACCAATCATTTCAGCCGGCGATGCGGAAAAGGTATAATGTCGGCCATGAACACCCCAGCAGACCCGCAGATCGAGTCGCTCCGCATTCCCCCGCATTCCATCGAAGCAGAACAGTCCGTCATCGGCGGCCTGCTGCGCGATAACGCGGCGTGGGACCGCATTGCCGATTTCATGCATGCGGAGGACTTTTACCGCTACGACCACCGGATCATCTTCGAACAGATGGTCCGCCTGATCAATGCTGGCAAACCTGCCGACGTGATCACCGTGTATGAATCGCTCGTCCAGCTCGGCAAGGCCGAGGAAGTGGGCGGGCTGCAGTACCTCAATGCGATGGCGCAAAATACGCCATCCGCTGCCAACATCCGCCGTTACGCCGAGATCGTCCGCGACCGCGGCGTGCTGCGCCAGCTCATCACCGTCGCCGACGAAGTCTCGGCCAAGGCCTTCAATCCCCAGGGCGCCGAGGTCAAGCAGATCCTCGACGAAGCCGAATCGCGCATCTTCGCGATCGCCGAGCAGGGCGCCCGCGGCGCCCAGGGCTGGCTGCCTGTGCAGCCGCTGCTGACCCAGGTGGTCGAGCGCATCGACGAACTCTACTCGCGCGAAAACCAGGGCGAGATCACCGGCGTCCCGACCGGCTTCATCGACCTCGACAAGATGACTTCCGGCCTGCAGCCGGGCGACCTGGTGATCGTCGCCGGCCGTCCGTCGATGGGTAAAACGGCATTCTCGGTCAACATCGGCGAGGCCGTCGCGGTCGAGGCCGGCCTGCCGGTCGCGATCTTCTCGATGGAGATGGGCGGCACCCAGCTCGCCATGCGTATGCTCGGCTCGATCGGCCAGCTCGACCAGCACCGCCTGCGTACCGGCAAGCTGATCGACGAGGACTGGCCGCGCCTGACGCACGCGATCCAGAAGATGAACGACGCCCAGATCTTCATCGACGAGACGCCGGCGCTGAACCCGATCGAAATGCGCGCCCGCGCGCGCCGCCTGGCCCGCCAATGTGGCAAGCTCGGCCTGATCATCGTCGACTACCTGCAGCTGATGCAGGGTTCCAAGCCGGGCGACAACCGGGCTTCGGAAATTTCGGAAATTTCGCGTAGCCTGAAGGGCCTGGCCAAGGAGCTGGGCTGTCCGGTGATCGCGTTGTCCCAGCTGAACCGATCGCTGGAACAACGCCCGAACAAGCGCCCGGTCATGTCCGACCTGCGCGAATCGGGCGCTATCGAGCAGGACGCGGACGTCATCATCTTCCTGTACCGCGACGAAGTCTATAACCCGGACTCGCCCGACAAAGGTACCGCCGAGATCATTATCGGCAAACAGCGTAACGGCCCGATCGGGGCGGTGCGACTGACCTGGATGGGTATGTATACCAAGTTCGGGAATTACAGCGGCAGCCTTAGCATTTATCAGGGCGATTAAGCCGATACAAAAACTGTCGCGGCTTAACACCGGGGTCAGAGCCCTTTTAAAAGCAACACCGGGCTCTGATCCCTCCGCGGCCTTTAAAGAAGTTCCAAGAGATTTACAACGGAGAACCTATGTTTGGACGCCTGATGCCCACTGAGGGCAAATTTTTCGACCTCTTCAACCAGCACGCGGCCCTGTGCGTGAAGGGCGCACAAGAAATGGTCGGCCTGATGACCAACTTCGACGACCTGGAAAACCGCACCCACGCTGTGGAGAGCATCGAAAAACAGGCGGACAAGATCACCTACGCTTGCGTCGACCTGCTGCACAAGACCTTCATCACCCCGCTGGACCGTGACGACATCCACAAGCTGATCACCCGCATGGACGACATCCTCGACATGATGGAGGACGCCGCCCAGACCATCTCGCTGTACGACCTGCACGCCGTGACGCCGGAAGCCAAGCGCCTGGCCGAGCTGTGCCTGGCCTGCTGCGAAAAGGTCCAGCAGGCCGTCGGCATGCTGCACAACATGGACAACGCCCAGAAGATGGTCGCGATCTGCGAAGAGATCGACCGCCTGGAATCGGACGCCGACCACGTGATGCGCGCGGCGATGTCCAAGCTGTTCCGCGACGAGCCGGACGTGCGCAACCTRATCAAGATGAAGGCCATCTACGAGATCCTGGAAACCGTCACCGACCGCTGCGAGGATGTCGCCAACATCATCGAAGGCATCATCGTCGAAAACGCGTAAGACCAGAACAATAAAAACAATATGGATCATCTTTTAATCAGCGTCTACGTGCTGGGCCTGCTCGTCTTTCTAGCGCTGGTCTTCGACTTCATGAATGGTTTCCACGATGCCGCCAACGCGATCGCGACGGTGGTGTCGACCGGGGTGCTGAAACCCCAGACCGCGGTCGCCATGTCCGCGCTGTTCAACTTCGTCGCCATCTTCACCGTCGGCGTGCACGTCGCGTCCACGGTGGGCAAGGGGACCGTCGATCCGCACATCGTCGACCAGTACGTGGTGTTTGGCGCCCTGGTCGGCGCGATCGTCTGGAACGTGGTCACCTGGTACTACGGTATCCCGTCCTCGTCCTCGCACGCCCTGATCGGCGGCCTGGTGGGCGCGGCGGTGGCCAAGTCGGGCACCGGCGCCCTGGTCGGCGGCGGCCTGCTCAAGACCGTCACCTGGATCATCCTGTCGCCGCTGCTGGGCTTCCTGCTCGGTTCGATCGTGATGCTGGCGGTGTCCTGGATCTTCGTGAAGACCCCGCCGCGCAAGGTTGACACCTGGTTCCGCCGCCTGCAGCTGGTCTCGGCCGCGGCCTACAGCCTGGGCCACGGCGGTAACGACGCCCAGAAGACCATCGGCATCATCTGGATGCTGCTGATCGCGGCCGGCGTCTCGCAGGCCAGCGACACGGTGCCGCCGCTGTGGGTGATCATCTCCTGCTATACGGCGATCTCGCTGGGCACCCTGTTCGGCGGCTGGCGCATCGTCAAGACCATGGGCCAGAAGATCACCAAGCTCAAACCCGTCGGCGGCTTCTGCGCCGAATCGGGCGGCGCCATCACCCTGTTCCTGGCCAGCGCGATCGGCGTGCCGGTGTCGACTACCCACACCATCACCGGCGCCATCGTCGGCGTCGGCTCGGCGCAGAAGGCGTCGGCGGTGCGCTGGGGCGTGGCCGGCAACATCGTGTGGGCATGGGTCTTCACGATCCCAGCCTCGGCCTTCATGGCTGCGATTGCCTGGTGGATCGGTACCCACGTCCTGTAACGTGATAATCGCTTCGGATGAGAAGGGCGGGATGCGAATCCCGCCCTTTTTGCTTGTGCACGCCACGCAACAAACGTCCTTGTCTTTTTTGCTATCGATAGTAGTAATATTACATAGTGGCTTTTGCCACCGATAACAACACAGGGGACGATATGCTGCCAGGACGTAGTTTGACTTCGCGGCTGCACTTTGCTGCAGCCGTTTGCATTTCCGCGCTACTCGCCGGATGCGGTGCCGGCGACAGCGGCAGCGCAGTCCAGCAGGGCGCCGGCTCGGGCACCCGCCTGCTGGCCGCGGCGCCCGCTGCGGCCCCGGCGGTCGCGCCGGGCAGCATCCGCATGCACTTCCACCGCGTGCAGAACGACACCGCCCGGTGGGGCGTGTATTCCTGGGACGGCCCGCAGCAGCCCAGCTCGGCCTGGATCACGGACCGCTTCATGTTCGCCGGCACGGACGGCTTCGGCGGCTACGTCGACATCCCGCTGGCCGCCGGCAAAAGCGCGATCTGGTTCCTGGTCACCGACGGCGGCGGCACCAAGAATTGCGGCGCCGACCAGCACGCGGACCTGAACGCGGATGTGTCCAGCAAGGGCCAGGAGATCTGGATGCTGGAGGGCGACTGCACCGTCTACGCCAGCCGGCCGGCCCTCAGCTACGGCAGCCTGGCCTTCGCCAGCGCCCACTGGCTGTCGGCCACCACCCTGGCCTGGCCGGGCGTGCCCACCACCGGCAGCTACAGGCTGTTCTACGCGAGCAATGGCGGCCTGACGGCCACGCCGGATGCCGCCGCCGGCCTGGCCGGCGCGGAAGGCAGCTTCACCCTGAGCCTCGCGCCCCTGTCCGACGCGATCCGCCGCAAGTACCCGCACCTGGCCGGCGCCACCGGCCTGCAGCTGGCCGCGGCGGACGCCGCCAAAGTCGCCGGGCTGGCCAGCGGCCAGTTCGCCATCGCCCAGTACGACGGTGCCGGCAACCTGGTGCAGGTGACCTCGCTGCAGACGGCCGGCATGCTCGACGAGGTGTTCGCGCAGGCGGCCGCGAACGCCCAGCTGGGCGTGACTTTCGACCGCGCCGGCATGCCGACCTTCCGCGTGTGGGCGCCGACGGCGAAATCGGTCGTGCTGAACGTTTATCCGAACGCCGATGCGCCGGCCGCCAGCACCGTGCCGATGACGAGGGAAGCGGCCAGCGGCGTGTGGCGCTACACGGCGACCGACGCGTCCTGGACCAACCGCGCCTACTACACCTATACCGTGCAGGTGCTGTCGCGCTGGGCGAACAACGCGCTGGTGACGAATACCGTCACCGACCCGTACTCGCCGAGCCTGAACGCCAACAGCACCCGCTCCTTCGTGGCCAACCTCGACAGCCCGGCGCTGAAACCGGCCGGCTGGGACGGCCAGCGCATTCCGAAGCTCGACGCGCCCACCGACATCGCCCTGTACGAGCTGCACATCCGCGATTTCTCGGCGCAGGACACGACGGTGCCGGCCGCCCACCGCGGCAAGTACCTGGCCTTCACCGACGACGACGCCAACCCGATGCGCCACCTGAAGTCGCTGCAGAAGGCCGGCATGACCCACGTCCACCTGCTGCCCAGCTTCGACTTCGCCAGCGTGAACGAGGCCGGCTGCGCGACGCCGGGCATTCCGAACGCGGCCGCCGATTCGATCGCCCAGCAGGCCGCGGTCGCCGCGGTACAGGACAGCGACTGCTTCAACTGGGGCTACGATCCGGTGCACTACAACGCGCCGGAAGGCAGCTATGCCAGCAACGCCAACGACGGCGCCGCGCGCGTGCGCGAGTTCCGCGCGATGGTGCAGAACCTGCACGAGACCGGCCTGCGCGTGACCATGGACGTGGTCTACAACCACACCAGCCAGTCGCAGCAGGGACCCTTGTCCGTGCTGGACCGCATCGTGCCGACCTATTACTACCGCCTCGGCGCCAACGGCAGCATCCTGAACGACAGCTGCTGCGCCGACACCGCCCAGGAAAACACGATGATGGGCAAGCTGATGATCGATTCGGTGTCGCTGTGGGCCAGGCAGTACAAGGTCGACAGCTTCCGCTTCGACATCATGGGCTTCACGCCGCTCGACCTGCTGAAGCGCCTGCAGGCGTCGGTGAACCAGGCCGCCGGCCGCGACATCTACCTGTACGGCGAAGCCTGGAACTTCGGCAACGTGGCCAACGACGCCCGCTTCGTGCAGGCGCGCCAGGCGAACATGGCCGGCACCGGCATCGGCTCCTTCAACGACCGCATGCGCGACGCGGTGCGCGGCGGCGGCTGCTGCGACAGCGGCAGTGCGCTGATCAGCCAGCAGGGCTTCATCAACGGCGTGTGGTACGACCCGAATGCGCAGGCGAACCAGAGCCGCGACGATGCCTTGCGCCTGGCCGACATGGTGAGGGTAAGCCTGTCCGGCACCCTGCGCGACTACCGCTTCACCGACCGTTCCGGTTCCCTGCGCACGAACGCCCAGATCGACTACTTCGGCCAGCAGGCCGGCTTCGCGGCCAGCCCGTCCGAGGTCATCAACTACATCGAGGCCCACGACAACCAGACCCTGTTCGACATCAACGCCTTCCGCCTGCCGCAATCGACCAGCCTGGCGGACCGCGTACGCGTGCAGAACCTGGGCGCGGCCATCGTGCTGCTGTCGCAGGGCGTGCCCTTCATCCATGCCGGCCAGGAGATCCTGCGTTCGAAGTCGCTCGACCGCGACAGCTACAACGCCGGCGACTGGTTCAACCGCCTCGACTACAGCTACACGTCCAACAACTTCGGCGTCGGCCTGCCGATGGCGGGGCCGAACCAGGACAACTGGGGCATGATGGCGCCGATCCTGACCAACCCGCTGATCAGGCCGGACACCCGCGCGATCCTGCAGGCGAAGGCGGTGTTCGAAGAGCTGCTGGCGATCCGCCAGGACTCGACCCTGTTCCGCCTGCGTACCGCCCAGGACGTGATCGAGCGCCTGAAATTCCATAACACCGGACCCGACCAGGTGCCGGGCGTGATCGTGATGGAAATCGACGGCAACGATCCGGGCAAATACCAGGGCGCGCAGTACAAGGGGGTGGTGGTGGTGTTCAACGTCGACAAGTCGGCGAAGACCATCGCCGTGCCGGCCCTGAAAGGCCGCAAGCTGCAGCTGCACCGGCTCCAGCGCAACGGCAGCGACGAGGTGGTGAAGTCCTCGGCTTTCGAACGCAGCGGCGGGACCTTCAGCATCCCGGCGCGCACGGCCGCGGTGTTCGTCCAGAACGCCAGCGATTGACGGCGCGACGTCGTAGTTGTAAATGAAAAGGGCCGGGAGTGACGAACTCCTGGCCCTTCGCTTCAGCTCAGCGGCAACCCGGCGCCGCGACAAGTCAGTTTCGCGGCAGGTTCAGGGCGCCGCCGCCCATCATGCGCGAATTTTCCAGTTCTTCCTTGTTGGCGGTCTTGACGGCAGTGGTGCGATCGACGTTACGGCGTGCGATCGAACTGCCGGTCGGGACGTAAGTCTCTTCCGGGCCGCTGCGCTGGGCGCTTGCGCCGTCCGGCGTTTCGGTCGCACAGCCGGCCAGCAGGGCCGAGCAGCTTGCGGCCAGCAGGATCAGGTACTTCATGGGGTCTCTCTCCTTATGGTGGTACTACGGTTGAAAAAGCGGTCGAATCCCGTTCACAACGCGACTCCAGAATCGGAATTTCATATGGTTTCCCGGTGTTTCTGCCTTGTTTTTACCGCATGAGGATCGCGGAATGATAGCCCCAACGAGGAGGGGATATTTCGAATTTGCAATTTTGCACCATTAACTGTAAATACGGCAATAAAACGGACGTAAAAAAGCCTGCGGGCCTTCCGGCGCACAGGCTTTTTGTTTGAACCCGACCGCTGAAACTTACAGCACGTCGCTGGCGTGATCCGCCAGGCGCGAGCGCTCGCCGCGCGCCAGGGTCACGTGGCCGCCGTGGCTCCAGCCCTTGAAGCGGTCGACCACATAGGTCAGGCCGCTCGAGCCTTCGGTGAGGTAAGGCGTATCGATCTGGGCGATATTGCCGAGGCAGAGGATCTTGGTGCCCGGACCGGCGCGCGTGACCAGGGTCTTGATCTGCTTCGGCGTCAGGTTCTGGGCCTCGTCGATGATGAGGAACTTGTTCACGAAGGTGCGGCCGCGCATGAAGTTGAGCGACTTGATCTTGATGCGCGAACGGATCAGGTCCTGGGTCGCGGCGCGGCCCCAGTCGCCGGCATCGCCGTCGCCTTTCATCAGCACTTCGAGGTTGTCGTCGAAGGCGCCCATCCACGGCGACATCTTCTCTTCCTCGGTACCCGGCAGGAAGCCGATGTCCTCGCCCACCGGCACCGTCACGCGGGTGACGATGATCTCGTTGTAGACCTTGGTCTCCAGCACCTGGGCCAGGCCCGCCGCCAATGCCAGCAGGGTCTTGCCGGTGCCGGCCTGGCCGAGCAGGGTGACGAAGTCGACCTCCGGGTTCATGAGCAGGTTCAAGGCGAAGTTCTGCTCGCGGTTGCGCGCCGTGATGCCCCAGACATTGTTCTTGTTGTGGCTGTAGTCGCGCAGGGTCTGGAACACGGCGGTCTTGCCGTTGATTTCCTTGACCTGGCCCTGGAAGGGCGCTTCGCCGTTGTTCGGTTCGAAGAACACGAACTGGTTCACCATCAGCGAGGGGATGAAGGGGCCGGTGACGCGGTAGTAGGTCGACGAGTTGCCGCCCTTGATTTCCTGCCAGGACTCCATGTTCTTGCCATGCTTGGTCCAGAAGTCGTCCGGCAGCTGGACGATGCCCGAGTACAGCAGGTCGGTGTCTTCCAGCACGTGGTCGTTGAAGTAGTCCTCGGCCGCCAGGCCCAGGGCGCGCGCCTTGATGCGCATGTTGATGTCTTTCGACACCAGCACGATCGCGCGGCCCGACTGGTCGGCTTCCAGCGCGCGCACCACGCCCAGGATCTGGTTGTCGGCCTTGCCGGAAGGGAGGCCTTCCGGCAGGCTGGCGGCGTTCAGGCGGGTCTGGAAGTACAGGCGGCCGCGCGCATCCTTGTTGCCCAGCTTGGCCAGCGGGATGCCGGTCTCGATGCCGTCGTCGTCGGTGTTGGCGATCAGGGCGTCCAGCGTGCGCGATACCTGGCGTGCGTTGCGCGCGACTTCCGACATGCCCTTCTTGTGGTTGTCGAGCTCCTCGAGCGTCATCATCGGCAGGTAGACGTCGTGTTCCTCGAAGCGGAACAGCGAGGTCGGGTCGTGCATCAGCACGTTGGTGTCGAGCACGAACATCTTGGTGCTGCCGACGCTGTCGGCCTTGCGGCTGGCCGAGGACTTGACGTTGACCTCGACCGGCTTGTGCTTGGCCGGATGCGGCTCGTTCATGTCGGTCTCGCGCAGCTTCGCGGCGGCGCCGTTCTTGCCGCTCTTGTCTTCGCGTGGAGGCGCGGGCAGCTTGGCCGGCGCGGCCGGCGGCGTCGTTTCGCGCACCGGCAGGCTCTCGCGACCCTGGCCCTCGGCCAGCAGCGCAGCCTTCGACTTGCGCGCACGGGTGGTCTTGGCCGGGACTGCCGGGCCGCTGATCAGGTCTTCGACCGGGTCGTTCTCCGCCTTCGCGGCTGCGCGGACAGGCGATTTGCCGGGTTCGGCCTTCGGGTAATCCTTTGCCAGCAGAATCGTCGCCGGCTTGCTTGGAATTTTCGGTAGTGGCATCAGGTTCTCAATCGGTATGAAGTCGGAAAAATGCGCCGCGCGGACGTGTGCGCCGCCGGGCCGGACAGATGCAACTGTGGGGGGAGCTGCGTGGCCCCGGCCGCTCATCAATGGGAGCGCGGCCGGCGGCCGGATTGGAATGATGCGTTGAGGTAAAACTAGGACTCAAAATAGGCAAACATCGGGCATCGGGTTAATCAACCGGAGCCATCCGTTCAGGRCTGGCTCTTCAGGAATTCGAGCACTTCCGCCACGTGATCATTGACTTTCACGCCACGCCATTCTTTCACCACTTTGCCGTTAGCGTCAATGACAAACGTACTGCGCTCGACCCCCCGTACCTTCTTACCGTACATGTTTTTCATCTTCATGACATCGAACTGGGTGCAGACCGCTTCTTCGGGGTCGGAGATCAGTTCGAAGGGCAGGCCGAGCTTGGCCTTGAAGTTCTCGTGGGAACGCAAGGAGTCGCGGCTGATGCCGTAGACGGCGGCGCCCAGCGCGGTGATCTCGTCGTGGTGGTCGCGGAAGTTCATGGCTTCCGTGGTGCAGCCGGGGGTATTGTCCTTTGGATAGAAATACAGCACCGTGAACTTTGCCGGGCGACCCTGCAGCTCGAAGGTCTGGTCGCCGGTCATGGCGGCAGTGAAGTTGGCCAAGGGCTCGGTAGCTGTTGCGGATGGGCTTTCGGCCACGGGGTTCTCCTGTCAGGAACAATAAGCGCGGCGCAAAAGCCGCGGCTCAGGTTTTGGTGTCGAGGACGATCAGCTCTCCTGACCGGCCCGGTAGTTCTCCCCACTGAACTGGATATTCGGGCAGCGGGGTATGCTTTATCTTCTCATAATAGTCGGCCATTGAGGCAAGCTGATAGCCTTGAGCTTTCCAACCTGATAACAGCTGCTCGAAGATGGGGGCAAGTTTCTGTCCTTCAAGCTCGGCGTGCAGCGTATATACGTGGTCGCGCCGGTTTTCCGCCGTCAGCTTGAGGATGTGTGCGGCGATGTTCTGCGTCGTCAGCTCGGCGCCGTCCACTTCGCGGCCCAGCAGCTCGTCCAGGGTGGGCAGGGTGGTCGGCATCTGGATGTGCCGCATGCCGGTGAAGCGGTAGGGGCCGGCCTGCGGGTCGGCCAGCGCGCCATCGTCGAGCAGCATGGCGCGGCCGTCGGAGGCATAGGCGTAGCCCTGGGCGTCGTGGCGCCTGAAGGCATGCACGTTCATCTGCCAGCCGGCCGCGCCATGGGTATGCGGCGCCTCGCCGAACACCTGTGCGTAGCGCTGCTCGCTCTTCTGCATCATGCGATCGGTCCACTGCGCATCCCTGGCGCGGACATTGTCCTGCCATACCACGTGATCCCAGGTATGGATGCCGCATTCGAAGCCGGCATCGCGCGCGGCGCGCATCTCCGCCGCGCCCTTGGCGCCGATGTCCGGACCCGGCAGCAGCACGCCGTACATCAGGGTCTTGAAGCCGTAGTGTTCGACCACCGAGGTGCGCGAGACCTTCTGGAAGAAGCCGGGACGCAGGGCGCGCCGCATGGCCCAGCCGGTATGGTCGGGCCCCAGCGAGAACAGGAAGGTCGCGCCGGCGGCGTGCCGGCCCAGCATGGCTACCAGCTTGGGCACGCCTTCCAGCGTGCCGCGGTAGGTGTCGACGTCGATCTTGAGGACGAGCAGAGGAGCCAAGTCGATTCCCTGCCGCTTAGTCCATCAGTGCCTGGGCGGCGCCGACCTGGCCGCGGTAGGCATCGAAGATGCCGCGCAGGGCGTCGGCCATGGTGGTGGTCGGCGCCCAGTCCAGGTCCTGCATCGTGTTCTCGATCTTCGGCACGCGGTTCTGCACGTCCTGGTAGCCGGCGCCGTAGTAGGCGCCCGAGCTGGTCTCGACGATCTGCACCTTCTGCGCGCCGGCCGCGTATTCCGGGTACTCGGCGGCCAGCTCGAGCATCATGCCGGCCAGGTCGCGGATCGAATAATTGTTGGCCGGGTTGCCGATGTTGTAGATCTGGCCGCTGGCCTTGCCGTCCTTGTTCTCGATGATCTTCATGAGGGCCTCGATGCCGTCATCGATATAGGTGAAGGCGCGCTTCTGGTGGCCGCCGTCGACCAGCGAGATGGTCTCGCCGCGCACGATGTGGCCGAAGAACTGGGTCAGCACGCGCGAGGAGCCTTCCTTCGGGGTGTGGATCGAATCCAGGCCGGCGCCGACCCAGTTGAAGGGGCGGAACAGGGTAAAGTTCAGGCCTTCCATGCCGTAGCCCCAGATCACGCGGTCCATCAGCTGTTTSGARCAGGCGTAGATCCAGCGCGGCTTGTTGATCGGGCCGTAGACCAGCTCCGAATTCTCCGGATCGAATTCCTCGTCGTGGCACATGCCGTAGACTTCCGAGGTCGACGGGAACACCAGGTGCTTGCCGTACAAGTCGAGTTCGAACACGCGCAGCGGCTGCTGCACATAGGTCGAGGGCGTGGCGATGGCGACCAGCGGCAGGATCACGTCGCACTTCTTGACGTGGTACTCGACCCACTCCTTGTTGATCGTGATGTCGCCTTCGAAGAAGTGCATGCGTGACGCATATTCTTCATTGGCGAGAAGATCCCCGATGCGCTCGGAGTTCATGTCCATGCCGTAGACTTCCCAGTCGGTCGTCTCGAGGATGCGCTTGGACAGGTGGTGGCCGATGAAGCCATTGACGCCGAGGATGAGGACTTTTTTCATGTGCTAGCTTTCAAATTGTCGCGGTGATGCGGTGGCGCGGCGTGTGCAATTGTAGTACGGCGCGCCGGGGCGCTCATCATAAACAATCGCCCGTGAAGAATTCGTAAAGAAATGGTGAATTTTTCGTGAAATCCATGCTGTCAGGATCCTTTCAGGCCGAGCAGCACATGGGTGCCTGCGCCTTCGGCGCTATGAACCTCGATTTGCCAGCCGCAGCGCTCGCAGATCTTCTTCACGATCGCCAGGCCGATGCCGAAGCCGTCGCCGCGTCCGCCCGGTGCGCGATAGAAACGTTCGAAAACGTGGGGAAGGGCATCCGCGGCGATGCCGGATCCGGTATCGTCGACCGACAGGGTGCCGTCGCGGTAGGCGACGCGGATCTCGCCGTCTTCCGTGTGGCGCAGGGCGTTGTCGATCAGGTTCGACAGCACGATGCCGAAGGCGGGCGCGTTAGCCTGGATACATGCTTCGGCGTCGACGTCGACGACAATGCGCACCGCCTGCTTTTCCACCCGCTCGGCGTAGCGCTCGACGATGGCGCCGACGAGCTCCGCGAGCCGGACCGGCGCGCCCACCGTCTCGGTCTCGTCGCGCGCGAGGGCAAGCAGGCACTCGACCAGGGCATGCATGTCCTCCGCCGCCTGCTCGATCTGCAGCAGGCGCTGGCGCGACTTGGCGTCGAGCGCGCTGGCCACCGGTTCCAGCAGCTCGCAGCTGGTGCGGATCCGGGTGAGCGGGGTGCGCAGCTCGTGGCTGACGTTGGCGGTGAACTCCTTCTCGCGCTCGACCATCGCAGCCATGCGGCAGTGGTAGTCGTTGACGGCTTCGGCCAGCCCGGCCACTTCGCGCTCGTCATAGCTGGCGGGATCGATCGCGGAGGCGGCGCCGGAGCGCAAGTCCTTCACCTGGCGCGCCAGGCCGCCGACCTGGCGGACCAGCAGCCCGGACAGCCAGTAGGCCAGCCAGACCGTCGGCAGGGCGAACAGCGCGGTGGCGAACATCAGCATGTTCATGCCGTTCTTGAAGTGCCTTTCGTAGACGCTGTAGTCGTAGGCGCGAACCACTCTTTCGCTGCCGAAGTGCGTCACCGCCAGATGGACCTCATGTCCATCCATCATGACTTCGTGCACGCCTTCCGGCAGCGTGGCCAGCGACGGCGGCAGCGTAAACCAGGCGCCGCCTTCCGCCGAGACCCGCGCGCCCACCTTCGGATCGAGCGGGGGCAGGGTTCCCGGTTCGTCGCGCCAGGACTGCAGCAGGTTGCGCATGTCGTCCTCGATGATCGCGTTGATCAGGCGTTCTTCCTGCCCTTCGGCCATGACGCGTATGCCGATCGCCTGCATGATCAGCAGCACCACGCAGGCGGCGAACAGCGCCAGCGCGACCTTCAGCCGCAGGCTAAGGCGCATCGTAGGGATTGCCGGCGCCGATGCGGTAGCCGATGCCGTGTATGGTCTCGATCGGGTTGGGCTCGCCCTCGGCGGTCAGGGCGCGGCGCAGGGTGTGCATGTGCGCGCGCAGGGTGTCGCTGTCGCGCAGCATCTCGCCCCACACGGCGGTTTCGAGTTCGGCGCGGCGCAGGACCTGGCCCGGAGTGGCCATCAGCAGCTGCAGCAGGTGCAGGCATTTGCGCGGCAGCCGGATCGGCCGGCCGGCGCGTTCCACCTCCAGCGTGCGCGGGTCGAGGGTGATGTCCCCGCAGCGCAGCGCGCCCGGAACGACCTGTCCATTGTGGCGCTTGATCAGCGCCGACAGCCGCGCGCCGACTTCCTTCAGCGAAAACGGCTTGACCAGGTAATCGTCGGCGCCGTGGCCGAAGCCTTCCAGCTTGTCGTCCAGCGTGTCTTTCGCCGTCAGCATCAGGACCGGGGTGTCGCGGCGCGCTTCCTCGCGCAGCTTGCGGCACAGGGTGAAGCCGTCCATGCCGGGCAGGGCGACGTCGAGCAGGATCGCGCTCCATTGGGCGCTGACCGCATGATGCAGGCCGGTCACGCCGTCGGCCGCATGTTCCGGGGTATAGCCCGAGGCTTCGAGGTAATCGTAGAGATTGGCGGCGATGGCCGGGTCGTCTTCGATGATGAGTACGCGCATGAGGTGTGCAGGAGGGAGGACGAAGCCTCCATCATGCCATACCTTTAGAGCCGGCGGCCTGCCGCGCAGGCGTCGACCAGCCGCTCCAGGCGGGCGGCGCGGGTTTCGGGCCTTTTCGCACTCGTTATCTGGTGCAGCACGCGCCGGCGGTAGCCGGGCGGGCAGCCGTCGAAATAGGTCCAGGCGGCCGGCTGTTCGCGGAAGCGCGCCAGCTCGGCGGTGGAAAGTTCGGCCGGCGTTTCCCGCTCGTGCGAGTACACGCGCGAACGCTCCTCGGAACGGCGCGCGAAGGCGGCCTCGCCGGCCGGCGCCATCAGGCCCTGCTCCCTCAGCGTCGCCACCTTGTCGATGTTGACCGCGCTCCAAATCGAGCCGGGCTTTCGCGGCGTGAAGCGGATCGTGTAGCGTTCATCGTCGACGCGCTTGCGCACGCCGTCGATCCAGCCGTAGCACAGGGCCTGGTCGACCGATTCGGACCAGCTCATGCTGGGGCGGCCGCTGCCGACCTTGTGGAAGCCGACCAGCAGTTCCGCCGCTTCGTGCGCGTGCGCGGCCAGCCAGGCGCGGAAGGCGCCGGCATCGTCGAAGTAGACGGGATCACTCACCGATGCGGACCTTCTCGTCGCGCGCCCGCGCCAGCAGCAGGCTGCGTTCGCGCTCGTTCTGCGTGAGGCCGGCGGCGCGTTCGAATTCGGCGCGCGCCTCGGCGTGGCGGCCCAGTTTGGCCAGCAGGTCGCCGCGCACGCTGGGCAGCAGGTGGTAGTTGGCCAGCCGCGGTTCGTCCAGCAACTGGTCGGCCAGCGCCAGGCCCTCGGCCGGGCCGTAGGCCATGCCCAGCGCCACCGCGCGGTTCAGTTCGACGATGGGCGAGAGCAGCAGGGCGGCCAGGGCGTCGTACAGCGCGGCGATGCCGGCCCAGTCGGTGGCGTCCGCCGTCAGCGCGCGCGCATGGCAGGCGGCGATCGCGGCCTGGAGGCCGTAGGGGCCGAGGCTGCCCAGGCGGCCGGCGCGCTCCAGCGCCGCCAGGCCGCGCCCGATCAGGAGCCGGTCCCAGCGGCTGCGGTCCTGGTCCAGCAGCAGCACCGGTTCGCCGTTCGGGCCGGTGCGGGCGCGCTCGCGCGAGGACTGGATCTCCATCAGCGCGACCAGGCCGTGCACTTCGCCTTCCTCGGGGGCCAGCTCGGCCAGCACCCGGCCCAGGCGCAGCGCCTCGCGGCACAGGCCCGGCCGCAGCCAGTCGGCGCCGGCGCTGGCGGAATAGCCTTCGTTATAGATCAGGTAGATCACCTGCAGCACCGAGGCCAGGCGCGGCTTGCGTTCTTCGCCGCGCGGCACCTCGAAGGGCACCCTGGCCTCCGCCAGGGTGCGCTTGGCGCGCACGATGCGCTGGGCCACCGTGGCTTCCGGCACCAGGAAGGCGCGCGCGATCTCGGCGGTCGACAGGCCGCCGATCAGCTTGAGGGTGAGCGCCGCGCGCGCCTCGCCGGACAGCACCGGATGGCAGGAGACGAAGATCAGGCGCAGCACGTCGTCGTCGATCTCGTTGTCCGCCATCTGCGCCAGTTCGGCCAGCTCGTCGGGCTGGCGCTGGCCGTCGCGCAGCTGTTCGTCCATCTCCCACGACAGCTCGCCCTCCTTTCCGGCGCGCATGCTGGCGTGGCGCAGGTGGTCGAGGGCGCGGTGCTTGGCCACCTGCATCAGCCAGGCGCCCGGCCGGTCCGGTACGCCGCCGGACGGCCAGCTTTCCAGCGCCTGCAGCATGGCGTCCTGGGCCAGCTCCTCGGCGATACCGACGTCACGCAGCATGCGTGTCAGCGCGCCGACGATGCGCGCCGACTCCATGCGCCAGACCGCTTCGACGACGCGGCCGATGTCGCTTCCGCTCATGCCTGCACGGATACCTTGCGCAGGGCGGCGTCGAGCTGTTCGGCGCGCAGGCTGGCGTCGGCGCGGCGCTGCTCCTCGTCCATGGCCGGCGCCAGGTCGTCGAGCGTCATCGCTTCGCGGATCTCGACTTCGACATGCGGGCCGGTCGGATAGGGCAGGGTGCGCGCCCAGGCGATCGCATCTGCCATCGAGCCGGCCCGGATCATCCAGAAGCCGGCGATCAGCTCCTTGGCTTCCGCGAAAGGGCCGTCGATGACGTCCGTCTTGCCGCCTTTGAAATGGAGGCGGGCGCCGCGTGCGCTGGACTTCAGGCCGTCGCCGGCCAGCAGCCTGCCCTGCGCCGCCTGCGCGGCGTTGAAGGCGTTCAGGTCGTCGAGCATCTGCTGCGGCGGGATGCGGTCGCGCTCCGTGCCTTCGTCCGAACGCAGGAGGATGACGTAGCGCCGGTCGCCATCGTCGTCGGCCGGCGTGACCTGGGCGCAGCCGCCCGGGCAGCCGGTCTCGCGCAGTTCCAGCACCGCTTCGCCGGTCGGCTGCACGTCGCTCTGCGGCCAGCGCTTCAGCTGCTCGATCGCGGCTTCCTTCGACGCCGCCTCGAACACCGTGAAGCCGGCCACCAGTTCCTTGGCCTCGGCGAAGGGGCCGTCGGTGACGGTGTCGACGCCCGGACCCAGCTTCAGGCGCACGGCGCGGCTGCTGGGGCGCAGGCCCAGGGCCAGCCCGAGCCGGCCCTGGTCCGCCAGCGCCTGGTTGAATTGCTCCATGTCGGCGAGGCCCTGGGCGGACGGCGGCGCGCCCGCTTCGGTGGCCTCGTCGGCCTTGCGGATGACCATGAACTGCATCATCGTCTCCTCAGCGCGCCGCGGCCTGCTCGCGCCGGCGCTCTTCCTGTTCGCGCAGCTCGGGTGTGAGCGCGTCGCCGAAATCCTCGGCAGAAAAGATCTGGCGGATCTCGATGTTGCCCGGCTTCCCGCCGTAGGGATTCGGGCAGCGCCGCATCCACTCGATCGCTTCCTGCTTCGAGCTGACCTCGATGATCCAGAAGCCGGCAATCAGCTCCTTGGACTCGGTGAACGGACCGTCGACCACGGTGCGCTTGTCGCCGTCGAAGACGATGCGCGCGCCCCTGCTGGTCGGGTGCAGGCCTTCGCCGGCCAGCAGCACGCCGGCCTTGACCAGTTCTTCGTTGAACTGGCCCATCTCGGCAAGCTGCTGCCGGGTGGGCATGACGCCGGCCTCGGTGTCGGCATTGGCCTTGACGATCACCATGAATTTCATTGCTGCGCTCCCTGCTGGTCGCCGCAGCCCTGGCTCTGCTGCATCGCCTTCTGCATCTCTTCCTGCATCTGCTCGGGCGTCATGTCGCGCTTGTGGGTCGCGATCGACCAGCGGTGGCCGAAGGGGTCTTCGACCTGGCCGTAGCGGTCGCCCCAGAACATGTCTGCCATCGGCATGACGGGTTTGGCGCCGGCCGCCACCGCCTGCTGCCAGGTCGCGTCGGCATCGTTCACGTACAGGTGGATGAAGACCGGGGTGCCTTTCAGGGCCAGCGGACCGTTGCTGCCCCAGTCGGGAAAGTCGTCGGCCAGCATGACGCGCGAGTCGCCGATGCGGATCTCGGCGTGCATGATCTTGCCGCCGGGGCCGGGCATGCGGCCGATCTCGGTGGCGCCGAAGGCTTTCTTGTAGAACTCCAGCGCCGCGGCCGCGCCGGCGCACACGAGGTGGGGCGTGACGGTGTGGAAGCCTTCGGGGATGGCACGTACCTGTTCTTGCATGATGGATCTCCTTATCCGGTTGTTTTGGGGCCTGCTATCACTACGACGAAGCATGCGGCCCGGTTTCGACATCGTCAGGCCAAAATATTTTCGGAATTTTCGATACGGTATGACGACTGTCGTACGAAGTCGAGAAAAAGATATCCAACAGCGAGGTTTTTCGCAGTCAGGCGCGCTCTATGCGTAGTGCATAACAACCGTAGGCGGTAAGGCATGCCGCCCGCATCTCGCTTCTTGCCGCCAAATCTTTCTCTTTAAAAATGACTCTTGAAATCCTTATTCGTATCCCAATATCGTCCCGGTCTGTTTAACCCCTGAACATAACGAGGACATAAGATGGCTGTTGCCGAAAAAGAAACCCTTGGCTTCCAAGCAGAAGTAAAACAGCTGCTGCAACTGATGATTCACTCCTTGTATTCGAACAAGGAAATCTTCTTGCGCGAACTGATCTCGAACGCCTCCGACGCCGCCGACAAGCTGCGCTTCGAGGCGATCAACAACGATGCCCTGTACGGCAACGATCACGAACTGAAGATCAAGGTCTTGTTCGACAAGGAAGCGAAAACCATCACGATCTCGGACAACGGCATCGGCATGAGCCGTGACGAGGTGATCTCTCACCTGGGCACCATCGCCAAGTCGGGCACCAAGGAATTCTTCAGCAAGCTGTCCGGCGACCAGCAGGCGGACGCCGCCCTGATCGGCCAGTTCGGCGTGGGCTTCTACTCGGCCTTCATCGTGGCCGACCGCGTCACCGTCGAGACCCGCCGCGCAGGCAGCCCGGCTTCCGAGGCGGTGCGCTGGGAGTCGACCGGCGAAGGCGACTACACGATCGAAGCGATCGAGAAGACCAGCCGCGGCACCGACATCATCCTGCACCTGCGCGAAGGCGAGGACGAGCTGCTGTCGTCGTGGAAGCTGAAGTCCATCATCCGCAAGTACTCGGACCACATCTCCCTGCCGATCGTGATGAAGAAGGAAGAGTGGGACGAAGAGAAGAAGGAAACCGTCGTCAAGGACGAATTCGAGACCGTGAACCAGGCCTCGGCGCTGTGGGCCCGCTCGAAGTCGGACATCACCAAGGAGCAGTACGAGGAGTTCTACAAGCACATCTCGCACGACTTCCAGGCGCCGCTGGCATACACCCACAACCGCGTCGAAGGCCGCAGCGAATACACCCAGCTGCTGTACGTGCCGAGCCACGCGCCCTTCGACCTGTGGGACCGCAACAAGCGCGGCGGCATCAAGCTGTACGTCAAGCGCGTGTTCATCATGGACGACGCCGAGCAGCTGATGCCGGTCTACCTGCGCTTCGTGAAGGGCGTGATCGACTCGAACGACCTGCCGCTGAACGTCTCGCGCGAAATCCTGCAGGAGTCGCGCGACGTGCGCGTGATCCGCGAAGGCTCGACCAAGCGCGTGCTGGGCATGCTGGAAGAGATGGCGAATTCGGACGAGCAGGAAGGCAAGGATAAATACGCGACCTTCTGGAAGGAGTTCGGCCAGGTGCTGAAGGAGGGCATCGGCGAGGACGCCACCAACAAGGACCGCATCGCCAAGCTGCTGCGCTTCGCCTCGACCAATACCGACTCCAGCGAGCAGACCGTGTCCTTTGCCGACTACGTGTCGCGCATGAAGGAAGGCCAGGAGAAGATCTACTACGTCACCGCCGACAGCTACACCGCGGCGAAGAACAGCCCGCACCTGGAGATCTTCCGCAAGAAGGGCGTGGAAGTGCTGCTGCTGACCGACCGCGTCGACGAGTGGATGCTGTCCTTCCTGAACGACTTCGACGGCAAGGAACTGGTGTCGGTCGCCAAGGGCGGCCTGGACCTGGGCAAGCTGGAAGACGAGGCCGAGAAGAAGGAACACGAAGAGACCGAGACCCAGTACAAGGACCTGGTCGAGAAGATGAAGGGCGCGCTGGCGGATAAGGCCAAGGACGTGCGCGTGACGTTCCGCCTGACCGACTCGCCGGCCTGCCTGGTGGCGGACGAGCACGAGCTGTCGGCCAACCTGGTGCGCATGCTGAAGGCGGCCGGCCAGGACGCGCCGGAGTCGAAGCCCATCCTCGAGATCAACCCGAACCACCCGCTGGTGACGCGCCTGAAGTACGAAGATGCGGACCAGGCGCGCTTCGGCGACTGGGCTAACATCCTGTTCGACCAGGCCATGCTGGCCGAGGGCGGCACCCTGAGCGATCCGGCGGCTTTCGTGAAGCGCCTGAACGAGATGCTGCTGGCGACCGCGAAGTAAGCGAATCAGCTTCCCTGTAAAACGGCCGGTGCAGCGATGCCCGGCCTTTTTTTACTTTCGGAGGCGGCGCTGCAGCGCGTCGGTCAGCGGCTGCAGCACGGCCGCCGTCGCCGCGATCGCCAGCGCGAGCCCCAGCAGCACGGCCGGATCGCCGCGCCGGAAGGTGAGCAGCGCCTGGCAGGCGCAGATCACCAGGCTGTGCGAGAGGTAGAGCGTGAAGGTGTGCGCCGACACGAAGCGGATGGTCCGTGCGGCGCCCAGCAGCCGGGTGAAGCCGGCGTGGCGTGCGCAGGCGAAATTCGCCAGTACCAGGATCGCCACCAGATAGTCGGACAGTACGCGGTCGGCGCTGCCCATGCGGATGCCGGGGAAGGGCCAGGCGGCGCGCGCCACCAGCCGTAGCCGCTGTTCCGGGTCGTACCAGGTCCACAGGGCCGCCAGCAGCAGCGTGACGGCCCAGCCGGCGCGGGCGATACCGCGCGGGATGACCTGCGTCTTCTGCCAGCGGTACAGGAAGACCCCGGACAGCCACAGCGGCAGCAGCAGCCACAGCCTGGGGCCCATCAGGGCAAGCACGGCCAGGCCCAGCAGGCGCCGGTGCCCCTTCAGGTAGTGCATCGCGCCGAACAGCACGTAGTACCAGGCTTCGTAGTTCAGCGACCAGTAGGGCACCAGCCAGGGCGGCACCTCGACGAAGCTCCACAGCTCGCCCAGGAACAGCAGGTGGAAGGGGATGTAGAGCCAGGGCTTGTGCAGCTGGTAGGCGCCGTTTACCGGCAGGTGGAGCAGCTTGATGGCCAGCGCCGCCAGGCCGAAGGCCAGCGCCAGCATCGGCAGTACCACCGAATACAGGCGCGCACAGCGGGCCCTGACGTAGTCGCCCAGCGAGGGGTTGCGCTGCTCGGCGCTGTAGGCGAWCACGAAGCCGGACAGCACGAAGAAGGCGATCACGGCTTCGCGCCCGAGGTCGGCGACATGGGCGATCTGGTAGTCGTCGAAGATACGGAAATAGCCGAAGTGGGCCATCACGACCGCGCAGGCGGCCAGGATGCGGACCAGGTCGAGGTAAAGCGAAAACGGCTTGTCCAGCCCGGCCTTCACGGCCGGGGCGGCGCTCAGGGGTGCAATGTCGAGCAGAAGTCCTCCAGCATCCGCTCGCCCTCCGGCCACGGCCCGTAGCCGCTGGCGCCGTTGATGTGTCCCGCGTCGCCGATCTCCACCAGCCTGCTGCCCCAGGCGCCGGCAAAGGCGCGCGCGCGTTCGATGTGCAGGTATTCGTCGTTGGTGCTGGCCACGACCATCGAAGGGAAGGGCAGCGCCTGCATCGGGATCGGCGTGAAGCCGTTCGCGGCGGCCGGATAGGAGGGCGCTTCGACGTCGCTGGGCGCCACCAGGAAGGCGCCGGCGATCTTCAGCGGCGAGCCGGCCTGGAGGCAGGCCCATTGCGCCCACTGCGCCACCAGCATGCAGCCCAGGCTGTGGGCGACCAGGATGGGCCGGCCTTCGCAGGCCGCGATCGCGGCATCCAGCTCCGCCACCCACTCATCGCGTTGCGGGTTGTTCCAGTCGCGGTGGGCGACCCGTTCCCATTTCGAGTACTTGCCTTCCCAGTGGGTCTGCCAGTGCTGCGGGCCCGAGTTCCAGAGGCCGGCCACGATCAGGATGTCGCATTTCATAAGGCGGTCCTCAGTGCAAACAGTTCCGGGAACAATACCACGTCGAGCATCTTGCGCAGGTAGCTGACGCCGGCGGTGCCGCCGGTGCCGGTCTTGAAGCCGATGATGCGCTCCACCGTCGACACGTGGCGGAAGCGCCAGGTGCGGAAGGCGGTCTCCATGTCGACCAGCTTCTCGGCCAGCTCGTACAGGGCCCAGTGGTGTTCGGGGTCGCGGTAGACCTCGAGCCAGGCCGCCAGCGCCGAGTCGTCGTGGACGGTCGGCTGGGTCGGATCGACATCCAGGCGCGCCTGCGAGACCGGCAGGCCCGAACGCGCCAGCAGCCGCACCGCCTCGTCGTAGATCGAGGGCGCGTGCAGCTCGCGTTCGAGCAGGGCGTGGTGCTCGGGCATGACCTGGTGCACCGCCAGCATGCTGGCGTTCTTGTTCCCGAGGATGAATTCCAGTTCGCGGTACTGGAAGGACTGGAAGCCGCTCGACGCGCCCAGGTAGGGGCGGATCGCGCTGTACTCGGGCGGGGTCATGGTGGCCAGCACGTCCCAGGCATGCACCAGCTGGTCCATGATGCGCGCCACCCGGGCCAGCATCTTGAAGGCCGGCGGCAGTTCATCCTTGCGGATCTGTTCGCGCACCGCCTGCAGTTCGTGCAGCATCAGTTTGATCCACAGCTCGCTGGTCTGGTGCTGGATGATGAACAGCATCTCGTTGTGGTTCGGCGACAGCGGGTGCTGGGCGCTCAGGATCTGGTTCAGGCCCAGGTAGTCGCCGTAGCTCATGGACTCCTTGAAGTCCATTTTCGCGCCATGCCACTCGGCTTTCTTTTGATCGTCCATGTCGGCTCCTTCAGGTCACCGCGCCGCGCGCCGCATGGGCGTCGTAGCTCTCGTTGTCGAGGATGTCGCGCAGGATCTCGACCGCATCCCAGACGTCGGCGTAGCGCGTGTACAGCGGCGTGAAGCCGAAGCGCATGATCTCCGGCTCGCGGTAGTCGCCGATCACGCCGCGTTCGATCAGGGCCTGCATCACCGCATAGCCTTGCGGGTGGGTGAAGCTGACCTGGCTGCCGCGGCGCGCATGCTCGCGCGGGGTCACCAGGCCGAGCGGGTGTTGTGCGCAGCGCGCTTCGACCAGGGCAATGAAGAGGTCGGTCAGGGCCAGCGACTTGGCGCGGATGGCCTGCATGTCGGTCTCTTCGAAGATCTCCAGTCCGCACTCGACCATGGCCAGCGAGGTCACCGGCTGGGTGCCGCACAGGGCGCGGCCGATGCCGTCCGCCGCCGTGAAGCCGTGCGACATCGCGAATGGCGCCGCATGGCTCCACCAGCCGGTCAGCGGATGGCTGAAGGCCGCCTGGTGGCGCTGCGGCAGCCAGATGAAGGCCGGGGCCCCGGGGCCGCCGTTCAGGTATTTATACGTGCAGCCGACCGCAAAATCGGCCCCGGCGCCGTGCAGGTCGAGCGGGACCGCGCCGGCCGAGTGGGCCAGGTCCCAGACCGCCAGCGCGCCGGCTTCGTGGGCGTGCCGGGTCAAGGCCGCCATGTCGTGCTGCCAGCCGGTGCGGTAGTTCACGTGGGTCAGCATCAGGACCGCGCAGTCGGCGTCCACCGCGGCCGCGATCTCTTCCACGCTGTCCACCAGGCGGATCGAATAGCCGCGGTCGAGCCAGCGCGCGAGGCCGTCCGCCATATAGATGTCGGTCGGGAAGTTGCTGCGCTCGGTGACGATGAGCTTGCGTTCCGGCGCTTTCCGGCGCTGGATCTCCAGCGCGGCGGCCAGCGCCTTGAACAGGTTCAGCGAGGTGGTGTCGGTGACCACGACTTCGCCGGCATGCGCGCCGATGAGCGGGGCGAGGCGGTCGCCGAGGCGCTTGGGCAGGTCGAACCAGCCGGCGGTGTTCCAGCTCTTGATCAGGTCCTGGCCCCATTCCAGGGCCACCACCTCGTGGACGCGGGCCAGGGATGCGCGCGGACGGGCACCCAGCGAATTACCGTCCAGGTAGATCACGCCGTCGGGCAGTTCGAAGCGGTCGCGCAGCCGCGCCAGCGGATCCTGGGCGTCGAGGGCGGCGCAATCGGTGCGCGAGGATATCGATACTTTAGTGTTCATGCGTACTCCGTGGCGGGCAGGGCGCGCAGGATCGCGCGTACCGGGCTGGCATCCATGCCGGCCAGTTTCAGGGGCAGGGCGATCAGTTCATAGTCGCCGGGCGGCACCTCGTCCAGCACCACGCCTTCGAGGATCGCCAGGCCGTGGCGGCGCACCGCGTGGTGGGCGTCCAGGGTTTTCGAGTCCTGCGGGTCGAGCGAGGCGGCGTCGGTGCCGACCAGGACCACGCCCCTGGCGGCCAGCAGGGCGATGGTCTCGGGGGCGATGGCCGGGAAGGCCGGGTCCCAGGCCTGCCGGGGCGCGCTGGCGTAGGTACGCAGCAGCACCCGGGGAGGCGTGCCGTCGAGCCGGGCTTCGATGTCCTCCGGCCTCACCGTCTTGACGCCGACGCAGTGGATGACCCGGCAAGGGCCGAGATAAGGCGTGAGTTCGACGGCGTCGATGCTGCGGCCCGTCGGATCGTAATGGGATGGCGCGTCGGTGTGGGCGCCGAGGTGGGTGGTCATGGTCATGCGGCTGACATGGACCGGGCAGCCATCCCGGATTTCCCAGGTGGGGCTGGCCTCGAAAGGGGTGTCGCCGGGCCAGACCGGGATGCCGGCCGAGATCGTCGGGCTGATATCCCAGAGTGTAGGTGCGGGCATGCGTATATAGGAATGAATGCGCGAAGCCGGCAGTGTAGCAAGAAATGCATGATCAAAAAAATTTTCGCGAGAACCCTAAAGTTCCCCGAAACCCGTCCGATAACCCATCCAGATGCCCGCGATTCGATCGAAAACTTTTTTGCGAAAAAGTCTAAAGTTCTCGAAAAGCCATCCGATAACGGTCTGTAGAGGGACTTGAGGCAGTAAAAAAGTCGAAAAATATTTTGATTCGACCCTAAAGTTCCCGAAACGGTTGACGTTAACCAACACAGACGCAGATTCTTCTCGGCGTCGACTGGCCCGAGAAGGCCGATTTATTGAACATCTACATCCGCCCGTCTTCATAGGGGCGCGACCCCGATCCGGGAGGGTTTGTCAGACAAACTCCTACGGGTCGTCTTCGTCTTTGCCGGACGAAAAATACAGACACTCTCCAATACACTAAAAGTTTCCTCACAGTCAGAATCTATCTCAACGGCAACACAAACCGCCGACCAGATAGAACACACCGGAGAGATGGAAATGACTGCGAACGACATGATGGCTGAAATTCGTGATGYTAACCTGAGCTACCTGATGCTCGCCCAGCAGATGATTCGCGCCGACAAGGTCACCGCAATTTTCCGCCTCGGGATCTCGGCCGACATCGCCGACCTGATCGAAGGCATGAGCAACGCCCAGATCCTGAAGCTCGCCGGCGGCAACATGATGCTGGCCCGCTTCCGCTTCGACGACACCGCCATCCTGTCGATGCTCACCAGCCACAGCAAGGACCGCGCCCTGGCGCAGTCGCACGCCGCCATCCTGATGGCCGGCCAGCCTGCAGAAGAAATCGCCTAAACCTCCCCGCTGCCCGGCCCCCCGCTGCCTGGTTAGCACCGGGGTAGAGCAGAGTTGGCGCTGGAGTCAGAGCAGAGTTAGCGCTGCGGTCAGAGCAGAGTTAGCGCTGGGGTCAGAGCAGAGTTAGCGCTGGGGTCAGAGCAGAGTTAGCGCTGGGGTCAGAGCCCGAACTTGCTTTTTTGGGGCTCTGACCCCGATTTGAAGCCACCAGGAGTGAGTAAGTCATGAGCAAAAAAAGCGTAGTCTCGGAAGCCCAGGAAATCCAGCTGGCCATCGAACTGATCCAGCTCGGCGCCCGCCTGCAACTGCTGGAAAGCGAAGTCTCGCTGTCGCGCGAGCGCCTGCTCAAGCTGTACAAGGAACTGAAGGGCGTGTCGCCGCCGAAGGGCATGCTGCCGTTCTCGACCGACTGGTTCCTGACCTGGCAGCCGAACATCCACTCCTCGCTGTACATCAATATCTACAAGTTCCTGGTCGAGCACGCCAACGCCACCGGCGTCCATGCCGTGATGAAGGCCTACAAGCTCTACCTGGAACAGATGCCGCCGGAGCCGGGCGAAGAGCCGCTGCTGTCGTTGACCCGCGCCTGGACCCTGGTGCGCTTCTTCCAGGGTGGCATGCTGGTGCTGGCGCCTTGCTCGAAATGCAAGGGCAAGTACGTGGTCAATGCGCTCGACCTGAATAACGACTACCAGTGCGGCCTGTGCCACATGCCTTCGCGCGCCGGCAAGACCCGCAAGGCCAAGGACGCCGCCGCGCTCGCCGCCGCCTGATCCGTTTCTCCCGGTGAGCGCCGCCGCCTCGCGCCGGATCCGGCGCGCCCCAGCCATCCGCGCGCTGCTGCTGCAAATCCTTGCCTTCCCCCTGATGCTGGCCACGGTGTGGCTGCTGGCGCGCGCCGGCATGCCGCTGTCCCTGTTCGGCGTGACCATGGTCCAGGGCGCCTGGGCGGCGCTGCTGTCCTGGCGCGCCGGGCTGGCGAGCTGGTGGCGCGCCATCCAGTTCCTGTTTCCGCCAGCCCTGCTGCTGGCGCGGCAGGGCGCCGACGCCCTGGCCCTGCCGCCGGCGGCCTTCCTGGCCGTGTTCCTGTTCCTGCTCCTTCTATATTGGTCGACCTTTCGCACCCAGGTGCCGTACTACCCGTCCGGACGCCGGGTCTGGGATGCGGTTGCCGCGCAGTTGCCGGCCGACCGGCCGCTGCGGATCGTCGACATCGGCAGCGGCCTCGGCGGCCTGGTGCTGGAGCTGGCGCGCCGCCGTCCCGACTGCGAAGTCACTGGCATCGAGCTTGCGCCCTTGCCCTGGCTGGCCAGCAGCCTGCGCGCCAGGCTGGCGGGAAGCCGGGCGCGTTTCCTGCGCGGCGATTACGAAAACCTCAATTTCGGCAATTTCGACGTGGTCTTCGCCTACCTGTCGCCGGCTGCCATGGACGCCCTGTGGCGCAAGGCCGCGGCCGAGATGCGTCCCGGCAGTGTACTTATCAGTTACGAATTTACTATTGCCGGGCGCGAGCCCGAGCAGCGCCTTGTAACTTGCGATAGCAGGAAAATTCTTTACATTTGGCACTTTTGAGCCACATTCCCGGCACTTTTACTTGCCCGTAGTTCATTCTCAAGCTAATCTAGTTCCCTGCGTAAATATTTCAACCGGGCACGTCCCCGGCTTCACAGATCGGGAGTCCCGTGTTTGTCATTGTTGGTTACGTCATAGTCGTCGCGTCCGTGATTGGCGGTTTCGTCCTGAGCGGCGGCCATGTGGCTGCGCTCATGCAGCCGCTCGAAGTGCTGATGATCGCCGGCGCCGCTCTCGGCGCTTTCTTCGTCGGGAATACCCCGAAGGCCGTGAAGGCCACCATGAAAGCGATCCCGACCCTGTTCAAGGGCTCGAAGTACACGCGCGAGATGTACATGGAGCTGATGTCGCTGATGTTCGACGTGCTGTCCAAGGTCCGCAAGGAAGGCCTGATGTCGATCGAAGGCGACATCGAGACCCCGGAGCAGAGCCCGGTGTTCTCGAAGTATCCGATGGTGCTGGCCGACCACCATATCGTCGAATTCATCACCGATTACCTGCGTCTGATGGTTTCCGGCAACATGGATGCCTTCCAGATCGAGAACCTGATGGACAACGAGATCGAGACCCACCATCATGAGGGCCACGTCCCGGCCCAGTGCATCGCCAAGCTCGGCGACGGCCTGCCGGCTTTCGGTATCGTGGCCGCGGTGATGGGCGTGGTGCACACCATGGAATCGGTCGGCGCGCCGCCGGCGGAGCTGGGCATGCTGATCGCGCACGCGCTGGTCGGCACCTTCCTCGGCATCCTGCTGGCCTACGGCTTCGTCGGTCCGCTGGCCAGCCTGCTGGAACAGAAACTGGAGGAGTCGACCAAGATGTTCCAGACCGTGAAGGTGACCCTGCTGGCCAGCCTGAATGGCTATGCGCCGGCGCTGGCGGTTGAATTCGGCCGCAAGGTCCTGTACTCGACCGAGCGTCCGACCTTCGCGGAGCTCGAAGACCACATCAAGAAAGCGAAGAGCAAGTAATGGCAGACGAAGGCCAGCGGCCAATCATCGTCAAGAAGATCAAGAAGGGCGGCCACGGACACCACGGCGGCGCCTGGAAGATCGCCTACGCCGACTTCGTGACGGCGATGATGGCCTTCTTCCTGCTCATGTGGCTGCTCGGCTCGACCACCAAGGGCGACATGGAAGGCATCGCCAACTACTTCAAGACCCCGCTGAAGGTCGCCATGCAGGGCGGCTCGGGCAGCGGCGACAGCGCTTCGATCCTGCGCGGCGGCGGCCAGGACCTGACGCGCCGTAACGGCCAGGTCAAGAAGGGCGAGGTCGAAGCCGACAAGAAGACCTACGACCTGAAGGCCGCGCGCGCCGCGCTGGAACACGAGGAAGCGGCCAAGCTGCAGAAGCTGAAGGAACGCATCCAGGCGACCATCGACGCCAATCCGGTCCTGAAGAAGTACAAGAACCAGCTGCTGCTCGACGTCACCAGCGAAGGCCTGCGCATCCAGATCGTGGACGAGAAGAACCGCCCGATGTTCGAGAGCGCCAAGGCCGAGCTGCAGCCCTACACCCGCGACATCCTCGACGTGCTGGCGCTGGTGCTGAACGACGTACCCAACCGCCTCAGCCTGTCGGGCCATACCGATTCCACGCCCTACCAGACCGAGTCGGGCTACAGCAACTGGGAACTGTCGGCCGACCGTGCCAATGCCTCGCGCCGCGAACTGGTGCGCGGCGGCCTGGCCGAGTCCAAGGTGCTGCGCGTGGTCGGCCTGGCGGCCGCCAACCACCTCGATCCGAAAGATCCGTTCAATCCGGTCAACCGCCGCATCAGCATCCTGGTGATGAACAAGCGCACCGAGGAATCGGTGCTGCGCAACGGCGGCAACGGCGGCAATTCGCTCGATGTTCCGGACGACGCCGACGGCGCCGTGAAAGCGGTGGCACAGGCGACGGGTGTCGGGATGGCGACACCCGTCGAGCGGCGGCCTGACGCGCCAGCGGCAGCGGGGCGCAGTCCCATGGCGGCTCCGGAACAGGCGGCGAAGTAAGGCGCGGAGTGTACTGGAGGACTCAATGACAAGAAAAAAGATTTTAGGGTCACACGTGAAGCGCCTGCTGTCGGGCGTGTCCGACCACGGCCGGCGCCACCTGAACGAGGTCGAGACCGACCTGGTGCAGACCACGCTGCTGCTCGAGGAAGCCGTCGACAAGCTCACTTCCAGCTTCATGGCGATCCACCAGGCGGTCGACGCGCGCCAGCAGAGCATCAACCGCCTGCTGGCCGGCGAAGCCCCGTCGGCCGAGGAAAGCGAGAAGCTGACCGGCATGTCGGGCGAGATCGGCCAGCACGTGAACTCGGCGATCACCAGCATGCAGTTCCAGGACATGACCAGCCAGCTGCTCGACCGCACGCTGCGCCGTGTGTCCGGCCTGCGCGAATTCCTGACCACGCTCGGCGAGCACGGCGCCGACATCGCGCCCGACAGCCACAGCGAGGAAATCGTCGAGCGCCTTGGCAAGGTCAGCATGGCGCTGGCGATCCAGTCGCTCGAGCTGCGCAGCATGTTGAGGAAGTCGGTGGAGCAGCGGCATTTGGAGAGTGGCGACGTCGAGCTGTTCTGACCGTATCTGGCTAAACGAACGATAACTATGAAATTCGGGGTCAGAGCCCCTTTAAAAGAAGAACCGGGCTCTGACCCCTTCCCCCCCGAGGAGCACACAGAAAATGGCAAAAACGATTCTTGCGGTTGACGATTCCAGTTCCCTGCGCCAGATGGTGGCGTTCAGCCTGAAGGCCGCCGGCTACCAGGTGGTGGAGGCTGTCGACGGCCAGGATGGCCTGGAGAAGGCGAAGCAGCAGACCGTGGACCTGGTCCTGACCGACCAGAACATGCCGAAGATGGACGGCCTCACGCTGATCAAGTCGCTGCGCGCGCTGCCGACCTACCAGAAGGTGCCGATCCTGATGCTCACCACCGAATCGTCGGACGAGATGAAATCGAAGGGGCGCGCCGCCGGCGCCAACGGCTGGCTGGTCAAGCCCTTCGATCCGCAGCGCCTGATCGAGGTGGTCAAGAAAGTCATCGGCTAAGCCGATCAGCGACAAGCGATAAGYGACAATCATGACCATCGACATCAGCCAGTTCTACCAGGTCTTTTTCGACGAGGCGGAAGAACTCCTCGCCGAGAAGGAGCGTCTGCTGCTGGCCGTCGATATCGCCGCGCCGGACGCGGAAGACCTGAATGCGATCTTTCGCACCGCTCACTCGATCAAGGGCGGGGCCTCGACCTTCGGCCTGAACGACATGAGCGAAGTGACCCACGTGCTGGAGTCGCTGCTGGACCGCATCCGCAAGGGCGAGATGGCGCTCACGAGCCAGCACCTCGACGCCTTCCTGGCCGCCAAGGACATCCTCAAGATGCAGCTCGACGGCCACCGCAACGGCGCCTTCGTCGACCAGGAAGCCGTCGCCAACGTGCGCATGATGCTGCACGAGCTGTCCGAAGGCGTCATCGTGCCGAGCCATCAGCCGACCGTGCCGTCATTCCTGCACGCCGAGCAGAAGCAGGAAGTGCGCGAAGGCGCGCACCGCTACAAGATCGAGCTGCCGGAGATTCCCAAGCGCGACGTCGACGCCCTGGTCGACGAACTCGGCCTGCTGGGCCGCGTCTCGGTGACGCCGCTGGCCGGCGGCCGCAGCGCCCTGATCATCATGACCCACGAATCGCTCGACGACATCGTCGCGATCTGCTCGTTCGTGCTGAATCCCGAGGACCTGAAGATCTTCGAGGCCCCGCCGCTGACGCCGGAGCAGCGCGCCATCGAAGCCCTTGAACGCGCCCGCATCGAGGACGAGCAGGGCTACGGTTTCTTCGATCCCTCCGATCCGGTCGATGCGCCGCAGGTCGAGCAGTCCGACGACGAGCGCGGCTACGGCTTCTTCCAGCCGATCGAACAGATCCGCCTCGAAGCCGGCATCGTCGCCGAAGCGACGCCCCTGCCTGCCGTGCAGATCCGCCAGGAAGCGCTCGAAGCGATCGAGGTGGCCTCGGAGAAGAAGGCCGCCAAGAAGGCCGCCGACGCCGCCCACGCGCACGCCGAATCGAGCTCGATCCGCGTCTCGATCGAGAAGGTCGACCAGCTGATCAACCTGGTCGGCGAACTGGTGATCACCCAGGCCATGATCGAGCAGCGGAGCGACGGCCTCGATCCGATGATCCACCAGCGCCTGCTCGCTTCGGTGTCGCAGCTGACCCGCAATACCCGCGACCTGCAGGAAGCGGTGATGTCGATCCGCATGATGCCGATGGACTTCGTGTTCTCGCGCTTCCCGCGCATGGTGCGCGACCTCGCATCCAAGCTGGGCAAGAAGGTCGACTTCATCACCAACGGCGCCGCCACGGAGCTGGACAAGGGCCTGATCGAGCGCATCGTCGATCCGCTGACCCACCTGGTGCGCAACTCGATCGACCACGGCATCGAGATGCCGGCCGCCCGCGTGGCCGCCGGCAAATCGGAGTCGGGCCGCCTGTTCCTGTCCGCCGCCCACCAGGGCGGCAATATCGTGATCGAGGTGGCCGACGACGGCGGCGGCCTGAATCGCGAGCGGATCCTGGCCAAGGCCAGGGAGAACGGCCTGGCGGTGTCGGAGAACATSACGGACGCCGACGTCTGGCAGCTGATCTTCGCGCCGGGCTTCTCGACCGCCGAAATCGTCACCGACGTCTCCGGCCGCGGCGTCGGCATGGACGTCGTCAAGCGCAACATCACCCAGATGGGCGGCACCATCGACATCCGCTCGGCCAAGGGCTTCGGCACCACCATCCTGATCTCGCTGCCGCTGACGCTGGCGATCCTGGACGGCATGTCGATCCGCTGCGGCGACGAGATCTACATCCTGCCGCTCGGCTTCGTGGTCGAGTCCCTGCAGCCGGCACGAAGCGACGTCAAGGAGATCGCCGGCCAGGGCAGGGTGGTCAAGGTGCGCGGCGAATACCTGCCGCTGGTTCCGCTGCACCAGATGTTCAACATCGCGCCCTGCTTCACCGATCCTGCCGAAGGCATCCTGGTGATCCTCGAGACCGAAGGCCGCAAGGCCGCGCTGTTCGTCGACGAACTGGTCGGCCAGCAGCAGGTCGTGGTGAAGAACCTCGAATCCAACTACCGCAAGGTGGCCGGGATCTCCGGCGCCACCATCCTCGGCGATGGCGGCGTGGCGCTGATCCTGGACGTGGCGGCGCTGCTGCGCTCGTCGCGTCAGCTGACGGACGATACCGTCGTTTTATAAAAACTCTCTGAACCTAGGAACCGACATGTCCACTCAACCGACCACCAAACCGGCCGACGCTCGCGACGGCAGCGGCAGCGAATATCTCGCCTTCACCCTCGGCTCCGAGGAGTACGGCATCGACATCCTGAAAGTGCAGGAGATCCGCGGCTACGAAGCCGTGACCCGCATCGCCAACGCCCCCGAATTCATCAAGGGCGTGATCAACCTGCGTGGCATCATCATTCCGGTGGTGGACATGCGCATCAAGTTCAACCTTGGCACCCCGACCTACGACCAGTTCACCGTCGTGATCATCCTGAACATCGGCGGCCGCATCATGGGCATGGTCGTGGACAGCGTGTCGGACGTCACCACCCTGATGCCGGAGCAGATCAAGCCGGCGCCGGAAATGGGCACCGCCTTCAATTCCGACTACCTGATGGGCCTCGGCACCGTCGACGAGCGCATGCTGATCCTGATCGACATCGACCGCCTGATGTCGTCCAGCGAAATGGGCCTGATCGACAAGATGGCAGCCTGAGTACGACAGGGTACCGGATTCGCGGCGCAGGGATAGCTTCGTCTTTACAGATCCAAAGGTAATAACGTGCCGCTTCATACCAAGCAGGAAACAGGCAAGGAATTCGAGTTCACACGCGCCGACTTCGAGCGCGTGCGCGGCCTGATCTACCAGCGCGCCGGCATTTCGCTGGCCGACAGCAAGCAGGAGATGGTCTACAGCCGGCTTGCGCGCCGCCTGCGCGCAACCGGCATCGAGTCCTTCTCGCGCTATCTCGACGGCCTCGAAGCCGGAAGGATGCCGCACGAGTGGGAAGCCTTCACGAATGCGCTGACCACCAACCTGACCTCGTTCTTCCGCGAGGCCCATCACTTCCCGCTGCTGGCCGAGCACGCGCTCAAGGCGCGCCGCCGGCATGCCGGGCCGCTGACGATCTGGTGCTCGGCCAGCTCCACCGGCGAAGAACCGTACTCGATCGCGATGACCCTGTGCGAGGCCTTCGACACGCTCACGCCGCCGGTGTCGATCATCGCCACCGACATCGACACCAACGTGCTGGCCACCGCCGGCGCCGGCGTCTATCCGATCGAACGGGTCGAGAAGCTCGAGACCGCGCGCCTGCGCCGCTTCTTCCTGAAAGGGAAGGGCGCCCAGGAGGGCCTGGTGCGGGTGCGCCCCGAGCTGCGCCAGCTGGTCAGCTTCCGCCCGCTCAACCTGCTGGCCGACGGCTGGGACCTGAAGGGACCGTTCGACGCGATCTTCTGCCGCAACGTGATGATCTACTTCGACAAGGCCACCCAGCGCAAGATCCTGTCGCGCTTCGTGCCCCTGATGAAGCCGGACGCCCTGCTGTTCGCCGGGCACTCCGAGAACTTCCTGTATGTGTCCGACTCGCTGCGCCTGCGCGGCAAGACGGTGTATGAACTGAGCCACGGCTGACCGTCGCTACACTCCGGTACCTATCATGGATACGAACAGCCAATTCGCCACCAACGTCTATTACGACCGCACCTTCGACTGCGACGCTGCCAAGATCCTGCCCGGCGAGTACTACTACACCGGGAAGGACATGCTGATCGTGACGGTGCTCGGCTCCTGCGTCTCGGCCTGCATCCGCGACCGCGTCAGGGGGCTGGGCGGCATGAACCACTTCATGCTGCCGGACGGCGGCGATCCCGGCAACCCGGTGTCGGCCTCGATGCGCTACGGGAGCTATGCGATGGAAGTGCTGATCAACGACCTGCTGAAGGCGGGCGCCCGCCGCGAGCACCTGGAAGCCAAGGTCTTCGGCGGCGGCGCCGTGCTGCGCGGCTTCTCGGCCATGAACGTGGGCGAGCGCAACGCCTCCTTCGTGATGCAGTTCCTGAAGACCGAACGGATCCCGGTGCTGGCCGAAGACCTGAACGACATCTACCCGCGCAAGGTGTACTTCTTCCCGCGCACCGGCAAGGTGCTGGTCAAGAAGCTGATGCAAACCCATAACGATACGCTGGCGAAGCGCGAGCTCGATTACGCCAGCCGCCTCAAGGTCGCGCCGGTCGGCGGCGATATCGACCTGTTCTGACGAAAGGGCCCCACATGAATTCCACGAACAAGATCAAGGTGGCGATCGTCGACGACTCGGCCCTGATCCGCAGCGTGATGACCGAGATCGTCAATTCCCAGCCCGACATGGAAGTGGTCGGGGTGGCCCCCGATCCGCTGGTCGCGCGCGAACTGATCAAGCGGGTCAATCCCGACGTCCTCACGCTCGACGTCGAGATGCCGAAGATGGACGGCCTCGACTTCCTCGAAAAGCTGATGCGCCTGCGCCCGATGCCGGTGCTGATGGTGTCCTCGCTGACCGAGCGCGGTTCCGAGATCACCATGCGCGCGCTGGAGCTGGGCGCGGTGGACTTCGTCACCAAGCCGAAGATCTCGATCCAGGCCGGGATGCGCGAGTACACGGAACTCATCACCGACAAGATCCGCGGCGCCGCGCGCGCCCGCATCAAGCCGCGCACCCTGCATGCACCGAGCCAGGGCGCGCCGCTGCCGCAGCTGCGCAGCCCCCTGACCTCGTCGGAAAAACTGATCATCATCGGCGCCTCCACCGGCGGCACCGAGGCGATCCGCGAATTCCTGATGCAGATGCCGTCCGACTGCCCGGGCATCCTGATCGCCCAGCACATGCCGGAAGGTTTCACCAGCTCCTTCGCCAAGCGCCTGGACTCGCTGTGCCGCATCAGCGTCAGCGAAGCCCAGGGCAACGAGCGCGTGCTGCCCGGCCACGCTTATATTGCGCCGGGCCACTCCCATTTGCTGCTGTCTCGTTCGGGCGCGAACTACATGACCAAAATCGAGCAGACCGAACCGGTGAACCGCCACCGGCCTTCGGTGGACGTGCTGTTCCGTTCGGCCGCCCTGGCGGCGGGCAAGAATGCGGTCGGGGTGATCCTGACCGGCATGGGCAAGGACGGCGCCCAGGGCATGCTGGAAATGAAGCAGGCCGGCGCCTACAACTTCGCCCAGGACGAGGCTTCCTGTGTCGTGTTCGGCATGCCGCGCGAGGCGATCGCCATCGGTGCCGCCCATGAAGTGGGGGCCCTGGCAGCCCTGCCGGGCATGGTGCTGGGCCAGCTGGCCGCCCAGGGCGGCCGGGCGTTGCGTGTTTGATCCGCGCGAGCGTCTTAACCCTCGGTTTTATCGCCGTAGAGCAACAAAAATGCTATGCTTAGGCCTGCTTTCGCAGTGTCGAAGTCCAACCAACACATACAGATAAAGTAACAACGGAGTATTTCATGGCTGATCCAAAGATGCGTTTTTTAGTTGTTGACGATTTTTCGACGATGCGGCGCATCGTGAAGAATCTGCTGAAGGAACTGGGTTACGCCAACGTTGACGAAGCCGAAGACGGCGTCCAGGGACTGGCCAAGCTGCGTAGCGAGCAGTTCGACTTCGTGGTGTCGGACTGGAACATGCCGAACATGGACGGCCTGACCATGCTGCAGAACATCCGCGCCGACCCCGCCCTGGCCAGCCTGCCGGTGCTGATGGTGACCGCCGAAGCCAAGAAGGAAAACATCATCGCGGCCGCCCAGGCCGGCGCCAACGGTTACGTGGTGAAGCCTTTCACCGCGGCGACGCTGGACGAAAAGCTGAACAAGATTTTCGAAAAGATGGGAAAGGCCTGAAATGACTGAGCAGACGGCCGATTCGGGCTCGCACGACGAGGTCCTGAGCCGGATCGGGCACATGACCCGCGCGCTGCACGAGAACCTGCGCGGACTGGGCCTGGACAAGCTGATCGAAAAGGCCGCCAGCGACATCCCGGATGCGCGCGACCGTCTCGATTACGTGGCGCGCCTGTCGGAACAGGCTGCCAAGCGCGTGCTGGACGCCACCGACGCCGCAGGTCCCCTGCAGGACGGCATCGACGCCTCGGCCGTGGAGCTCGGCCGTTCGTGGCAGTCGCTGCTGGACAGCGGCGAGGGCAGCGCGGAATGGCGCGCAATGGCCGAGAAGACCGTCGCCAGCCTGGCCGGATCGCGCAGCGCCGCCAGCGCCACCAAGGGCCACCTGATGGACATCATGATGGCCCAGGACTTCCAGGACCTGACCGGCCAGGTGATCAAGCGCATCACCGGCATCGCCCAGAACCTCGAAAAGCAGCTGGTGCAGGTGCTGGTCGATTTCGCGCCGGCCGAGGTCAAGCGCGAGTTCGACAACAGCCTGCTCAACGGCCCGCAGATCAAACCGGAAGGCAACGCCGAAGTCGTCGCCGACCAGGGCCAGGTCGACGACCTGCTCGACAGCCTCGGCTTCTAAGCTTCACATCCCGGTGCGCCAGCGGACGGCGCATCGCCCTGTTTCACCTCGGCGCTTATCAATAATGCATCAAACCAACTTCATCGTCCGTGAACCTTTGCTTGACCCCAAGCAACGCGTAATTGGTTACGAACTCTGCTGGCAGCAGCAGAGCGGAAGGGAAGTGGGCGCCGACGATCTCGAGTCGCTGGTCGGCTTCGTCGCCGAGCAGCTGGTCGACGAGGAAAACGGCTGGCTGCTGCGCGAGAAACTGCTGTTCCTCGACGCCGTGCCGGCCATGCTGTCGACCGACGCCCTGCACGCGCTGCCACCGGAGCGCACCGTGCTGTCCCTGAGCGTGCGCGACCTCGCCAACGTCGACACCCGCGCCGCCGTGCAGGCCCTGCGCGCCGGCGGCGTCGGCATCTCGCTGCGCGGCGCCAACCTCGACCTGCTGGGCCGCAACCTGTCGATCATCGCTTCCTACGCCGAAGTGCGCTTCAGCGGCGCCGACGTGGCGACGCAGGCCCGCACCTACGCCACCGTCAAGCAGTCGACCCTGCGCATGGTGGGCCGCCCGGTCGCCACCTGGGCCGACTTCGACGCCTGCGCGGCGCTGGGCCTGGACGCCTTCGTCGGCAAGCTGCACCTGACCCCGCGCGAGGGCGGCAATGTGAAGGGCATGAACCCGGCCCAGGCCATCATCCTGCAGCTGATGCAGATGGTGCAGAACAACGAGGACGTGCCGAAGATCGAGGCCGTGCTCAAGCGCGACCCGGCCCTGATCTACAAGCTGCTGCGCTTCATCAACTCCGCCGGCTTCGGCGCCGGCCGCCAGGTCGAGTCGCTGCGCCAGGCCATCGCCATGCTGGGCTATGCGCCGCTGTACCGCTGGCTGGTGCTGCTGCTGGCCACCGCCAGCTCGAGCGGCTACTCGCCGGTGCTGATGGAAACCGCCGTGGTGCGCGCCCGCTTGTGCGAGCTGCTGGGCCAGAAATTCCTGCCGCGCGCGGAAAGCGAATACCTGTTCGTGGCCGGCATGTTCTCGCTGCTGGACCGCCTGCTGGGCCTGCCGATGAAGGAAGTGCTGGACACCATCCAGCTGCCGGACGAGGTGGTGCGCGCGCTGCTGACGCGTGGCGGCGTGTATGGACCCTACCTGGCGCTGGCCGAGGCCTGCGAGCTGAATTCGAACCTGGTGGCGTCGATGGCGGCGTCGCTGGAGATCAGTCCGCTGGATGTGAACAAGGCCCATTTGAGTGCGCTGGCTTGGGCGCAGAGTGTTACCACCTGATTTTGGACCGCGGCGTCTACCGTCGTCCCCGCGAAGGCGGGAACCACGGTGAAGTTTTGCCATCCGGCAAAAAATCACCGCTTCATCTGCACCTTGCTCACCGCCCGCTCCAGGCGCTGCTTCATCTGCATGGTGATGTTCGAAATCCTGCACCCGATCTGCACCTGCTCGCCCAGCAGGAAGGTGCGGAAGGGGCGCAGCAGGCGGATCTCGAGATCGGCCGTGATCGCCAGCGACGGGCCCAGTTCCAGCTCCACGCCCTCCAGCTTCTGGCCGACATACAGTTCGTAGCCCTGGTCGAGCGTCGCGCGCAGGCCTACGCCGCCGCTCGAGAAGTCGTACAGCGGCAGTTCGAACACCTTGCCCAGGTAAGTGAAGCGGGCGCCGTAGCTGCCGCCCAGCGGGCTTTCCAGGCGGGCTTCGGCGCGGCGGTTCAGGACCAGGCAGCTTTCCGGCAGCGGCAGCTCGACGGACTGGCCGCCGCCCGGCACGATGCTCCAGTTGGCGTCGAGCTCGAACTGGATCTTGGCATTGCCGCCCATGGCGGCGACGAAGACCGCCTTGCCCTCGGCGAGAACGCAGTCATCAAGCAGCTCGAGGATGAAGGAGCGGCGGTCCGGATCGACGGCGCCGATGCGCGCCATCACATAGTCCGCGCCCGGCGGATAGATGGTGATGGCTTCGCCGGTCTGGGCCAGGGTCGACAGGCTGTCGACGATCTGGAAGGCGTCGCTCATCGCGTGCGCGGGCGCGCCAAGCGGAATGCGCTGCACGGCGTCGGACAGTTTGGGCGGACCCTTGCGGATCTGCGTGATGGACGTATCGGTCACGGAACTTCTCCTTGAATACTCCTGTAGATTCTAGCAAATCAAGTTGCCATACTCTAAATGAAATTTTCAATAAAGAAAGTAGTGTGATTCAGATTTCCAGATTATCGATCAGGCGGGTATTGCCCAGCTTGGCGGCGGCCAGTACAACCAGTTGCTCTCCGGCAAGGTATTCGTCGCGGCTCGGCGCCCCCAGGTTCATGCGCTTGCGGATCGAGACGTAGTCCGGCTTCCAGCCGCGCGCCGCCAGGCGGTTCATCGCGTCCTGTTCCAGGGCTTCGAGGTCGGCGTGGCCGGCGCGGCTCTGCTCGGCAACGTAGTTCAGGGTCTGGTAGAGGAAGGGCGCCTCGGCCCGTTCTTCGCTCGACAGGTAGCCGTTGCGCGAGGACAGGGCCAGGCCGTCCTCGGCGCGGAAGGTCTCGGCGCCGATGATCTCGGTCGGCAGGGCGAACTGGCGTGCCATGTTCCGCACGATCATCAGCTGCTGGTAATCCTTCTTGCCGAACACGGCCACGCGCGGCTGCACGCAGGAGAACAGCTTGGTGACCACGGTGCAGACGCCGTTGAAGAAGCCGGGGCGGAATTCGCCCTCCAGGATGTTGCCGAGGTTATCCGGCGGCTGTACGCGGTATTCCTGCGGCTCCGGATACAGGTCCTTCTCGGTCGGCGCGAACAGCACGTACACGCCTTCCTTCTCCAGCTTCTCGACGTCGGCCTGGAAGGTGCGCGGGTATTTGTCGAAGTCCTCGTTGGGGCCGAACTGCAGGCGGTTGACGAAGATCGAGGCGACCACCGGGTCGCCGTGACGGCGCGCCAGGCGCATCAGCGACAGGTGGCCCTCGTGCAGGTTGCCCATGGTCGGGACGAAGGCGGTGCGCAGTTGGCCGCGCAGCTGGTCGCGCAGTTCGTCGATGGTGGAGATGATTTTCATGGTGTCGTAATAAGGCTCAGGCCGGCGAATAAGCCAGCCGAACATAAATGGGCGCGAATGGTTCGGCCTGGGTGATTTCGATCAGGGTTTCCTTGGCCAGCTCGAGCATGGCGACGAAGTGCACGACCACGACCGGCACGCTGGCATGTCCCGCGAACAGCTCCGAGAATTCGACGAAGCGCTGGGACTGGAGTGTACGCAGGATCGCCGACATGTGCTCGCGCACCGAGAGTTCCTCGCGGCCGATCCGGTGGTGCTGGGTCAGCTTGGCGCGGCGCAGCACGTCCATCCAGGCGCGCTGCAGGTCATTGGCGTCGACCTGCGGCCATACCGGCGCCAGCCCTTGCTCGACCGGCAGCGAAGGCCGCTGGAAGTCGCGCTCGTACTGGGGCAGGGCGCCGATCTGCTGGGCCGCCAGCTTGATCTGCTCGTATTCCAGCAGGCGCCGCACTAGTTCCGCGCGCGGGTCGCCGACATCCTCGATCAGCTCGTCCTGGCGCTTGGGCAGCAGCATGCGCGACTTGATCTCGATGAGCATGGCCGCCATCAGGAGATACTCGGCCGCCAGTTCCAGGTTGTGCTTGCGGATCTGCTCGACGTATTCCAGGTATTGCAGGGTCACCTGCGCCATCGGGATGTCGAGGATGTTGAAGTTCTGCTTGCGGATCAGGTACAGCAGCAGGTCGAGCGGACCTTCGAAGGCGTCGAGGAAGACCTCGAGGGCGTCGGGAGGGATGTACAGGTCGTTGGGCAGGCGCAGCAGCGGCTCGCCGTAGAGGCGGGCGATGGTGGCCTCGGCGGCATCGGCCGCCGCGTTCAGGCCATCTTCCTGGCCGGAAGCGGCAGCCTGGTCCGCGATGGCGCCCTCATCCTGCGGAGAACCGGCAAGCCCTTCGGGCCCGTCCGGCCCCCCCGGCGCCGGAGCGCCGGCCGCCTGCACAGGCGCCATCGTCGTCAGCCTCAGCCGTCAGCCGGCTTCAGACCTTGGACTGGTAGGGATAAGCCTGCTGGCGGATGCGCGACTCGTTGACGCGGCGCTGCTCGTCCAGCGACAGCGGCGACTTGTCCCACAGCAGGGCACGGCCGGCGACCTGGCGCTCGTCCATGCCAGGGGTTTTCTCTTTCAGTTCCTTGATGAACTTGGTGTGGTCGGATTCGTAATTCGAGTGTTTCGTGAACAGGCCCATGGCGCTCTTTAGACTCTAAAAAAGGTACAAACGTTCGATTTTACCGCGCTGCAGCGATTACTTATGCAGTTCGTTGAGCTGGCGGGCGATGATGTCGTGGTTGAGCCACAGCACCGGTGCGATCTTCTCGGCCGCGCCGTGGAACATCAGCGGACCGGTGCCTTCCACCACCAGCGAGGACAGGTGGTCGGTGACCAGCGCTTTCCTGTCCTGGTGCAGGGAGGTGATCTCGTCCGAGGTACCGATCATCAGCTCGGCCAGCTCGGGGCTGTTGTCCATCGGCCAGGCTTCGAAGTTGCGGAAGCCGGCGCTGGTCTCGGTCTGCAGATAGGATTCCAGCTTGTCGAGAATGCCCTGGACCGATTCGCCCTCGTTCAGCAGGCTCTGGCAGATGTCCCACTGTTGCTGGGCCCAGGCGCCGCCGCCTTCTTTTTTCAATGCCGTCAGTAGCGGGAACAGCGACAGTTCGACGCCGACGAAGATGTCGGAGGAATTGGTGCGGATTTCCGGGCAGTTGAACACGGTCGCGTAGACGCCCTGTTTCCAGGCCGCTTCGGCGATCGACTCCAGGCGCATCTTGGCGTAGCCCTGGGTGTAGTTGGTATAGGTCTGCCACTTGTACTCGCCGCCGATCAGGACTTCGGTGCCGTGGTAGCCATAGGCGCTGTAGCGCACTTCGCCGCCTTTCGCCGTGATGCGCTCGCGGATCGGGGCCGAGGCGTCGATCAGGTGCTTGAGCGTATTGGCCGAGACTTCGTCGAAGTTCATCAGGATCAGCTTGCCCAGGTCGCTGTCGAGCAGGGCGCGCGAGGACATGAAGCGCTCGCCGCGGCCTTTGTAGATGCGGTTGGCGATCGCCAGGAAGGCCTTGATGCGCGGGATGCCGCCGGCCATCGTGTGCGCGAAGAACACATTGGCGCCGTCCGGGATCAGCTTGTCGATTTCAAGCATGGCTTCCTTGGCCGAGCTGGCGAAGCGGGCCACGCCGGCCTGGCGGCACAGCTCGATCTTGTCCCAGTCCAGCTTGTCGTCCTGCCAGCTCTTGAGGGTAATACCGGACAGCATCTCGGTCGGGTTCTGTTCGCCCGCCGGTGCGTCCATGTCGAAACCGGCCATCAGCGGCACGTTGATGATGCGGCCGCCCAGCTTGGCTTCCGCTTCCGCGTGCTCTTCCGCCGTCAGGGCGCGCAGGCTGCCGTCGTCGTTGCGGCGGCCCACGGTGATGCCCAGGATCGTCATGCCGGCCTTGCGCGCCTCGTCGATCAGGCCGTTCACGTAGCCACGGCCGAACAGCTCGCCGAACAGGACGAAGACGTCACCTTGACGGAACAGGTTCGCTTGCGGGATGTGTCGCAGGGCTTTGTATTCGGTCATATTATTCGTTACCACTCAAAAATAAGAAGGACGGGGCGGCACGGATGCGCCCGGTTATTGTTCAAAACGCCGCATTATACTGCCACTGCTGCGCTGAAATTAATAGCTGTTTGCCAATCAACGAATACGCATGCCAGCCTGGGCGCCGGACACCGGCTCCAGCAGGTACAGGCCCGGATTCGCCTTCTCATCCTTGGCCGACGCACACAGCACCATGCCTTCCGAGACGCCGAACTTCATCTTGCGCGGCGCCAGGTTGGCGACCATCACGGTCAGCTTGCCGATCAGCTGCTCAGGCTGGTAAGCCGACTTGATGCCCGAGAAGACATTACGGTAACGGCCTTCACCCAGGTCCAGGGTGAGGCGCAACAGCTTGCTCGACCCTTCGACATGCTCACAATTGACGATCTTCGCCACGCGCAGGTCGATCCTGGTGAAATCGTCGATCGAAATTTCCGGCGCCAGGTCTTCGACATCGCCCGCTTCCGCTGCCGGCGCGGCGGCTTCGGCAGTGGTGTCGGCAGCGGCAACCGGGGCCGGCGCCGCAGACGTAGCGACGGCCGGCTTGTCGAACAGGTCCTCGACCATCTTGGCGTCCACGCGCTGCATCAGGTGGCTGTAGGCGCCGATGGTGCGGCCCAGCATCGAGTTCCACACGTTCTCGCCCTTGGTATCGTCCCAGGAGAAAGCCGCGTCGCCCAGGAATTCCTGGACACGCGAGGCGACGAAAGGCAGCACCGGCGACAGCATGATGCTCAGCTGACGGAACAGGATCAGGGCGGTGGTGCAGACATCGTGCAGCTCTGCAGTCTTGCTCTCGTCCTTGGCCAGGATCCAGGGCTTGTTCTCGTCGACGAACTGGTTGGCGACGTCGGCGATGGCCATGATCTCGCGCAGCGCACGGCCGAACTCGCGGGCTTCGTAGCTGGCGGCAATCGCTGCCTGGCGCTCGCCGTCCTCACCGTTCAGGGCGCGGGCAATCCACTGTTTCGCGGTGTCGGACAGTTCCGATGCCAGCTTGCCGTCGAACTTCTTGGCGATGAAGCCGGCGCAGCGGCTGGCGATGTTCACGTACTTGCCGATCAGGTCGCTGTTCACGCGGGCGACGAAGTCTTCGCCGGTGAAGTCCAGGTCCTCGACCTTGCTGTTCAGCTTGAACGCCAGGTAGTAGCGCAGCCACTCCGGATTCATCTTCAGGTCGAGGTAGCGCAGCGGCGAGATGCCGGTGCCGCGCGACTTCGACATCTTTTCGTTATTCACGGTCAGGTGGCCGTGGACATTGACCTTCAGCTTGTCGATCACCGGGTGGCCGGAGAAATTCAGCATGGCCGGCCAGAACAGCAGGTGGAAGGAGACGATGTCCTTGCCGATGAAGTGGACTTGCTCGGCCGCCGGATCTTTCAGGAAGGCTTCGTAGTCGATGCCTTTCTTCTCGAAGTAATTCTTGAGCGAAGCCAGGTAGCCGACCGGCGCATCCAGCCAGACGTAGAAGAACTTGCCCGGTGCATCGGGAATCGGGATGCCGAAGTAGGGCGCGTCGCGGGAAATATCCCAGTCGGCCAGCTTCTCGCCGTTCTCGCCCAGCCACTCCGACACTTTATTCACCATCTCCGGCTGCAGGCGGCCCGGGGTGTTCAGCCATTCCTTCAGGAACTGGAAGCAGCGCGGATCGGACAGCTTGAAGAAGTACTGCTCGGACGGCTTCAGGACCGGCGTCGCGTGGGTGAACACCGAGTACGGATTGATCAGTTCGGTCGGCTGGTAGGCGGCCCCGCAGACTTCGCAGTTGTCGCCGTACTGGTCCTTGGCGTGGCAGACCGGGCACTCGCCCTTGATGTTGCGGTCGGCCAGGAACATGCCCTTGGCCGGGTCGTAGAAGCGGTCGACGGTCTTGGTATAGATGAGGCCGGCATCGCGCAGCTTGCGGTAGATGTCCTGCGACAGCTCGACGTTTTCCGGCGAGTCGGTCGAATACCAGTTGTCGAAGGCGATGTGGAAGCCGTCCAGGTACTGGGCGCGGCCGGCGGCGATGCGGGCCACGAATTCCTGCGGCGTCACGCCTTCCTTCTCGGCGGCGATCATGATCGGGGTGCCGTGGGTGTCGTCGGCGCCGACGAAGTGCACCACGCGCTGTTCGCCGCCGTCTTTCTGCATTCGCTGGAAGCGGACCCAGATGTCGGCCTGGATGTATTCCATCATGTGGCCGATGTGGAAGGCGGCGTTGGCGTAGGGCAGGGCGGTGGTGACGAACAGCTTGCGTGTCATGGTCGAAAAGGGAGGTTGATAGGTGAAAAAAAGCATTTTACCAGCGGATGCCCCTGAGCGCGCAGTGGGTAATCGGGCCATTTGCCACTTGAACAAGAGTCGATACGCCAATTTACGATAAACTTGCGCATCACATCCGGAGAACCCCATGAGCACCACTGTAGAAGACGTCAAGGCCGCCCTGGCGGCGGTCGTCGACCCGAATACCAATAAAGACTACGTCAGCACCCGCTCGGTCAAGAACGTCCAGGTGGACGGCGACAACGTCGCCCTCGACATCGAACTGGGCTACCCGGCCAGGAGCCAGTTCGCCCTGGTGAGGAGCGCCGTCATCGACGCCGTGCGCAAGCTGCCCGGCGTGCAGAACGTCAGCGTCAACGTCACCAGCAAGATCATTTCGCACACCGTGCAGCGCGGCCTGAAGGTGATGCCGAACGTGAAGAACATCATCGCCGTCGCCTCGGGCAAGGGCGGCGTCGGTAAGTCGACCACGGCCGTCAACCTGGCCCTGGCCCTGGCCGCCGAGGGCGCCAGCGTCGGCGTGCTGGATGCCGACATCTACGGCCCCTCGCAGCCGACCATGCTGGGCATAAACGGCCGTCCGCAAAGCCTGGACGGCAAGACCATGGAGCCGCTCGAGAACCACGGCGTGCAGGTGTCGTCGATCGGCTTCCTGATCGATCCGGACGAACCCATGGTCTGGCGCGGCCCGATGGTCACCCAGGCCCTGCAGCAGCTGCTGGAGCAGACCAACTGGCGCGAGCTCGACTACCTGGTCGTCGACATGCCCCCGGGCACCGGCGACATCCAGCTGACCCTGTCGCAGAAAGTGCCGGTGACGGGTGCCGTGATCGTCACCACCCCGCAGGACATCGCCCTGCTGGATGCGCGCAAAGGCTTGAAGATGTTCGAAAAGGTCGGCATCCCGATCCTCGGCGTGGTGGAAAACATGAGCATGCACATCTGCTCGAACTGCGGCCACCACGAGGCCATCTTCGGCGAAGGCGGCGGCGAGAAGATGTGCGCCGACTTCGGCGTCGACTTCCTGGGCCGCCTGCCGCTGCAGCTGTCGATCCGCGAACAGGCCGATTCCGGCACCCCGACCGTGGTGGCCGAGCCGGACGGTCCGGTGGCCGCGATCTATAAAGAGATCGCGCGCAAGGTGGCGGTGAAGGTGGCGGAGAAGGCGAAGGATATGACTGCCAAGTTTCCGACCATCGTTGTAAAGAACGACTAAGCAAACACCGTCGTCCCCGCGAAGGCGGGGACCCAAGTCCGTTGAGCCGTCGAGACGCATGCGAACTTGGATTCCCGCCTGCGCGGGAATGACGGGTAACCAATATGCGCATCCACTCCCTCCGCGCCCGCCTGCGCGCCCTCGGCGCCCTCCCGCTCCACGAGGACCGCATCCTGCGCGACTGGGTCCGCAATGCCGGCCACGACCACGGCCGCCGCCGTCCCATGGATTTCCTGCCGAAACCGGTACGCGAAGCCCTGCCCGGGATCGACGCCGAACTCGACGGCCTGGCGCGCATCCTCGGCACCCATCCGGCCGAGGACGGCTCCGCCCGCCTGCTGGTCGGCCTGCAGGACGGCCAGACGGTGGAATCGGTGCTGTTGCCGCGCGACGGCGTCTGCGTGTCCAGCCAGGTCGGCTGCGCGGTCGGCTGTCAGTTCTGCATGACGGGGCAGAGCGGCCTGATCCGCCAGGTGACGAGCGGCGAGATCGTCGCCCAGGTGGTGCTGGCGCGCCGCCAGCGGCCCGTGAAGAAGGTCGTGTTCATGGGCATGGGCGAACCGGCCCACAATCTCGACAATGTGATGGAAGCGATCGAGCTGCTGGGCGTGGAAGGGAATATCGCCCACAAGAACCTGGTGTTCTCGACCGTCGGCGACCCGCGCGTATTCGAGCGCCTGCCCGCCGGACGGGTGAAGCCGGCGCTGGCGCTGTCGCTGCACACGACCAAGGCCGATCTGCGCGAACGCCTGCTGCCGCGCGCGCCGCGCCTGACGCCGAAGGCGCTGGTGGAGGAGGGCGAGCGCTATGCGCGCCTGACCGGCTATCCGATCCAGTACCAGTGGACCTTGCTGGAAGGCGTGAACGACGGCCAGGACGAGCTGGACGCCGTCGTCGAGCTATTGCGCGGCAAGTATGCCGTGCTGAACATGATTCCGTATAACGCCAACGAAGGCTTGCCCTTCAAGCGCCCCGGCTGGGACAAGGCCGAGGCCATCGCGGCCTGGCTGTTCGAGCGCGGGATCCTCACCAAGCTGCGCGATTCGGCGGGGCAGGACGTCGACGGCGGCTGCGGGCAATTGCGGGCGCGGGCGGCGGCGCAGCCGGTCAGGCTCATCCGCACCGCGTAGCTCAGCGTTCACACCTGCGCCGCTTACGCCGCCCGCTCCGCCTTCTCGATCCGCGGCCCCAGCTGGCGCGCCTTCACCAGGTTGCGCCCCGCATGCTTGGCCTCGTACATCAGCTGGTCGGCCAGCGCGATCATGCCCTGCGGCGTGACCGCATGGCCGCCGCCGAAGTCGGCGCCGACCACCCCGAAGCTGGCCGTGGTGCCCAGCGTCAGGCCGCCTTCCAGCTCGATGCGCTGGGCGGCGAAGGCGGCGCGCACGCGCTCGGCCAGTTCGAGGGCACCCTCCAGGCGCGTCTCCGGCAGGATGATCAGGAATTCCTCGCCGCCGTAGCGCACCACGGTGTCGATCGATTCACGCGTCATCGCCTGCGCCAGGGTGGCGAAGCCGCGCAGCAGCTCGTCGCCGGCGTGGTGGCCGTGGGTGTCGTTGATCTTCTTGAAGCCGTCGAGATCGCACATGATCAGCGAGAGGCTGAGGCGGTAGCGGCGGGCCCGCGCGATTTCGCCGTCGAGCAGGCCGGCGTTCAGGTGGCGCCGGTTGTAGGAGCCGGTCAGCGGGTCGCGGATCGACAGATTCGTCAGCACCTGCTGGGCCCAGAACTGTTCGCGCCACATGCGCGCATGGCGCTGGGCGACGGTCAGGCCGAACACATTGGCGCACACCAGCAGCATGGTCAGCGAGCTGAGCGGACGGGTGCCGACCACCTGCTGGACCCAGGCCAGGGTCAGGAAGGCGAGGCTGGCGCCGATCGAGATCGTGGCCGCGATCACCAGGCGGTTCGGGATCAGGACGTGGATGACCATCGCCATCACCGCCCACGACATGCCGTGCAGCAGGATGTCCCCCGGGCGGTAGGCGATGACGACGAAGTAGCTGGCCGCCCAGCACAGGGTGAAGGCGGTGGCCGCGTGGTGGGATGCGCGCACGCTCGCATCGGGACGCCGCGCGTAATACAGGCAGGCGGCCGCCAGGAAGGGGATCGCCAGGCGTGACAGCAGCGGCACGACCGCGTGTTCGAAGCCGAGGGCGCTGATGTCGGCGGCGCCGAAGACCAGGTAGAACAGCGAGCACAGCAGCAGGCCGCGGCGCAGGTCGCGCAGGATCACGGCCGACTGCTGGTGCAGGAAGCCGATTTCGGTGGCGGCGGCGGAGAATTCGCCGCGCCAGGGCGCGATGGGAGCGGTGCTCGGGTCGTTCGACATGGGGAGGAAGGTGTCAGGCAGGATCGGGAAAAATGATGAAAATGCTGACCAAAGGAGGAAGAGTAGCCAGCTTTTTAATTTCTGTAAAGTAATTATTTGCTATGCAATCCGAGTGGACGCCCTATCTACGACAGGCCGATGGCAAGGCTGTAAAATAGCCCCTTTGGCAAATCAACCATTCCACCACCATGACCGTCCGTACCCGTTTCGCTCCCAGCCCGACCGGCTATCTCCACCTCGGCGGCGCCCGCACCGCGCTGTATTCGTGGGCCTATGCCCGCCACTTCGGCGGCACCTTCATCCTGCRTATCGAAGACACCGACCTGGAGCGTTCGACCCCGGAAGCGGTGCAGGCGATCCTGGACGGCATGAAGTGGCTGGGCCTGGAGCATGACGAAGGCCCCTTCTATCAGATGCAGCGCATGGACCGCTACCGCGAAGTCATCAAATCCATGCTGGAAGCCGGCACCGCCTACCTGTGCTACTGCACTCCGGAAGAAGTCGAGGCGATGCGCGAGCGCATGCGCGCGGCCGGCGAGAAGCCGCGCTACGACGGCACCTGGCGTCCGGAAGAGGGCAAGATCCTGCCCGCCGTCCCCGAAGGCATCAAGCCGGTGGTGCGCTTCAAGAACCCGGAGGGCGGCGAAGTCACCTGGAACGACGTGGTCAAAGGCCCGATCACCATCGGCAACAAGGAACTCGACGACCTCGTCATCGCGCGCGGCGACGGCACCCCGACCTATAACTTCTGCGTGGCGGTCGACGACTGGGACATGAAGATCACCCACGTGCTGCGCGGCGACGACCACGTGAACAACACGCCGCGCCAGATCAACATCCTGCGCGCGCTCGGCGCGGAACTGCCGCAGTACGGCCACCTGCCGATGATCCTCGGCCCGGACGGCCAGAAATTGTCGAAGCGCCACGGCGCCGTCAGCGTGATGCAGTATCCGGAGCAGGGCTTCCTGCCGGAGGCGATGCTGAACTACCTGGCGCGCCTGGGCTGGAGCCACGGCGACGACGAGATCTTCTCGATGCAGCAGTTCACCGAGTGGTTCAACCTCGAGCACCTGACCGCGTCGGCGGCCCAGTTCAACCCGGAAAAGCTGGCCTGGCTGAACAACCACTATATCAAGCAGTCCGACAACGAGCGCCTGGCAGACCTGGCGCGTCCGATCCTGGAGCGTGAAGGCGCCCGGTTCGACGGCGCGCCGCCGCTGGCTGCGGTGCTGGGCCTGATGAAGGAACGCACCAACACCATCAACGAACTGGCCGATGCGGCGATGCTGTTCTTCCGCACGCCGAACCCAGATGCCGCACTGCTGGCCCAGCACCTGACCGACGCCGTGCGCCCGGCGCTGGCCCAGTTCGCCGAGAAGCTGGAAACGGTGGAGTGGAGCAAGCCGGCGATCTCGGCCGCGATGAAGGAAGTGCTGGCGGCGAATGGCCTCAAGATGCCGCAACTGGCCATGCCGTTGCGCCTGCTGCTCACCGGCCAGCTGCAGACCCCGGCCATCGACGCGGTGCTGGAACTGTTCGGCCGCGAGACCGTCCTGGCCCGAGTGAAAAAGGGTCTCTGATTAGCCTTGTTGGCTATTTGCGAAATGCAAGTGCCTCCGCTATAATGCTCGCACTTCAGCGCTGCGGGGGTATAGCTCAGCTGGGAGAGCGCTTGCATGGCATGCAAGAGGTCAGCGGTTCGATCCCGCTTACCTCCACCAACTCTGAAGTGTGCAGTAGGTAGTAAAGGCAGTTCCGAGGTCCCCATCGTCTAGAGGCCTAGGACATCACCCTTTCACGGTGAGTACCGGGGTTCGAATCCCCGTGGGGACGCCAGGATCGAAAGATCTGGCAAACACAGCGAAGTGAAAACAGAGCTGTGAGAAGTAAAAGCAGTATGTTATGATACTGCCTTCCCGAAACGGGGGTATAGCTCAGCTGGGAGAGCGCTTGCATGGCATGCAAGAGGTCAGCGGTTCGATCCCGCTTACCTCCACCATAATCAGACGGGGTCGGAGCCCAGCCGAGAAATTCGGGCTCTGACACCGTAGGAAGTTCTTAGGTCCCCATCGTCTAGAGGCCTAGGACATCACCCTTTCACGGTGAGTACCGGGGTTCGAATCCCCGTGGGGACGCCAGAAAAAAACCGGAGCAGACCGTCCGCGCATGCGGGAAGGTGCCCCGGTTTTTCTATTTGGTCGTCCCATCCTTTTCAAACGATCATGTCTCCTGAATTCCCGCGCACCCTCGCCATTTTCTGCAAGGTCGTCGACAACTACGGCGATATCGGCATCTGCTGGCGCCTCGCCCGCCAGTTCCATGCCGAGCACGGCATCGCCGTCACCCTGTGGGTCGACGACCTGGCGAGTTTCCGCCGCATTTGGCCGGCAGTCGATACCCGGGCTGCCGTGCAGGACATCGGCGGCATCACGGTGCGCCACTGGGCCGGCCAGGACGGCGAATTCTCGCCCGCCGACATTCCCGATGTGGTGATCGAATTCTTCGGCGTCGACATCCCGCCCGGCTATATCGAGGCGATGGCGCAGTGCGAGCCGCGTCCGGTCTGGATCAATTACGAAGGCTTGAGCGCCGAAGAATGGGTCGAAGGCTGCCACAGCCTGCCGTCCATGCATCCGCGCCTGAAGCTGACCAAGCATTTCTTCTTCCCGGGATTCACGGACAAGACCGGTGGCCTGTTGCGCGAGCGCGATCTGGTGCCCGAGCGTGAAGCCTTCCAGGCCGATCCCGCCGCGATGGCCGCTTTCCTCGGCCGCCTCGGCGTGACGCCAAACGAGATGGGCTCGCTGAAGCTGAGCCTGTTCTGCTATCCGCATGCGCCGGTAACGGAGCTGTTCCAGGCCTGGGAGCGGAGCGCCGAAGCGGTCACCTGCCTGGTGCCCGAAGGCGTGGCAGGCGAAAAAGTCGCGGCATTCCTGAACAAAGATGCCCATGCCGGCGCTTGCGCCACCCGCGGCGCGCTGACGGTGCGCGTGATTCCCTTCATTCCGCAGACCGATTACGACCGCCTGCTGTGGGCCTGCGACCTGAACTTCGTGCGCGGCGAAGACTCCTGGGTGCGCGCCCAGTGGGCGGCCCGTCCGTTCATCTGGCACATTTATCCGCAAGATGAAAACTTGCATCATGTTAAACTCCGCGCGTTCCTGCAAAAGTATGCGGTGAATACGCAGAGTCTGGTCGACTTTTCGCTGTGCTGGAACGGTGAGCGGGAAGGACAGATGGACGCACTCTGGACGTCCCTGCAAGCCGAACTGCCGACGATCGCGCGCCGCGCCCAGGACTGGGAAGCGCAGATGTTGGCGAACGGCGACTTGGTGAGCAATCTGCTGAATTTCGTCCGGGCGCTTCGATAGGCGGCCGGAAAATATCGTGGTATGATGCTCGGTTACTGCAACTCATTTTATAGCCAAAACTTCCTATGAAACCCGCAAAAGAAATCCGTGTCGGCAACATCATCATGGTCGATGCCAAGCCTTTCATCGTGCTGCGCTCCGACGTCAACGGCTCGAGCCGCACGGGCTTCACCTACAAGTGGAAGATGAAGAATCTTCTGACCAACGCTCCGCTGGAAAACGTGTTCCGCGGCGACGACAAGTTCGACGTGGTCGTGCTGGACAAGAAGCCGGTGACCTACTCGTACTTCGCCGATCCGCTGTACGTCTTCATGGACGAAGAGTACAACCAGTACGAAATCGAAGAAGAGAACCTGGGCGACGCCATCAACTACCTGAAAGACGGTATGGAATGCGAAGCCGTGTTCTACGACGGCAAGGCCATCTCGGTCGAACTGCCGATCACCATCGCACGCCAGATCATCTACACCGAGCCGGCCGTCAAGGGCAACACCTCGGGTAACGTGATGAAGGAAGCTCGCCTGGAAAACGCGATCGAGTCGAAGCAGTTCACCATCCAGGTGCCGCTGTTCGTCAACCAGGACGACGTCATCGAGATCGACACCCGTACCGCCGAGTACAAGAAAGTCGTGCGCAACTAAGCGACCGCCTCTCAAGAAAAAACGCTGCCCCGGCAGCGTTTTTTTTCGCCCATACGCCGCGGCGTCTTACTGCGACTCCGGCCGGCGGCGCAGTCCGTCCACCAGCAATCCCACCATCTTGCGCGTCAGCGCCGTGTCCTCGTCGGGATTCGCCTTGCACAGCGTGGCCGCCGCGCGCAGCAGTTCGTCGGCCTCGTAGCCGGGCCGGATCAGTTGCCTGTCGACCGCCGCCTGCAGCAGCGAGGCGAGGGCGGGGCGCAGGCGCGCATAGAAGTAATCCGGCAGCGAGGCGTAGGCGGCATGGTCCGACTGCAGCGCGTTCGACAGCCCGCGCTTGGTCAGGATGAAGTCGACATAGCGCTGCATCCAGCGCGCTAAAGCCTCGTCCGGTTCGTACTCGCCCGCGAAGCCGGCGGCGGCATCGGCGCAGGCGTCGATCTGCGACTTCATGACCGCGACGATCAGGTCGGCGCGCTGCGGGAAGTGGCGATAGAGCGTGCCGACGCCGACGCCGGCGCGCTCGGCGATCTCGCGCACCGGCGCATCGACGCCCGATTGCGTGAACACGTCCATGGCCGCCTGCAGCAGGGATTGCAGGTTGCGCTGGGCGTCGACGCGCTTGGCGCGCGGCTGCTGGTCGTCGGCTTCTGGCGAGGCCTGGTCCGGGTCTGGCTTCGTATGCATAAAAAAAATCTATTAAACGGAACGTGGTTCCGGTTATAATTCGGAATCGCGTTCCGTTTTGTAATCCTACCAGAGGAGCTGCCATGTGCCAAACTCAATCATGCATGTTCTGCCGCTACCGGCGGCGGGCCGCCCCGGCAAACCTTCCGGTACCCAGCTGCCCGCAAGAAAATCTCCAGCGCGGCAAGCTGGACGCGGCCGAGCGCAGCGTCCATCCAACGTCGAAGCCGACCGCGGACCGCTCGCGCGCGGCGGCATCGATGGGGCGTCCACCCTGCTGACATACATGCCGTGTCACATGAGCAACTTTACTGCTATGCTCATGCATTATTTGACACGGAGGCTTGTATGAAGCGCAGGGATTTCGTTCGGCTTGGACTCAGTGCCGGGGTGAGCACCAGTATGGCGGCCGGTGCGGCGGCAGTGGCGCCGCCGACGGGTGCCGCCGGCAACCATGGCGCGGCCTCGTCCAGTATCCTGGACGCCGGTGTCCAGGAGCAGCAGGCCCGGATGGCGGCCGGCAAGCTGAGCTCGAGATCCCTGGTGCAGCAATACCTGGCGCGCATCGCCGCCGTCGACAAGGCCGGTCCGCGCATCAATGCCGTCATCGAACTGAATCCCGAGGCCGTCGCCATCGCCGAACAGCTCGACCGCGAGCGCAAGGCGGGCAAGCTGCGCGGTCCGCTGCACGGCATCCCCGTCCTCATCAAGGACAATATCGCCACCTTCGATGCGATGTGCACCACGGCCGGCTCGCTGGCCCTGGCGGGCGTCCGCGCAAGCAAGGATGCCTTCGTGGCGCAGAAGCTGCGCGAGGCCGGTGCCGTCATCATCGGCAAGACCAACCTGTCCGAGTGGGCCAACATGCGCTCGACCCACTCCGTCAGCGGCTGGAGCGGCCGCGGCGGCCAGACCCGCAATCCCTATGCGCTGGACCGCAATACCAGCGGCTCGAGCTCGGGTTCGGCGGCGGCCATGGCCGCCGGCCTCGCCACCCTGGCGATCGGCACCGAGACCGACGGCTCGATCGTCTCGCCGGCCTCGACCTGCGGCATCGTCGGCATCAAGCCGACCCTGGGCCTGGTCAGCCGCAGCGGCATCATCCCGATCGCGCACTCCCAGGACACGGCCGGGCCGATGACCCGCAGCGTGGCCGACGCGGCACTGCTGCTGGGCGCGATCGCCGGCAGCGATCCGCGCGACGCCGCCACCGGCGACGCCCAGGGCAAGGCCGCCGACTATGCGGCCGCGCTGCGCCTCGACGGCTTGAAGGGCAAGCGCATCGGCGTGGCCCGCAACTTCTTCGGCAGCAGCCCGGCCATCGATGCCGTGATCGAAAAGGAACTGGCGATCCTGAAGGCGCAGGGCGCGATCCTGGTCGACGTGCAGGTGCCGAACGTCGACAAGTACGGCGACAGCGAACTCGACGTGCTGCTGGCCGAATTCCGTCCGGACCTCGAAGCGTATTTGCGCGACTATGCGCCGCATGCGCCGGTCAAGACCATGGCGGACGTGATCGCCTTCAATGAGAAGAACGCCGGCCGCGAGCTGCAGTTCTTCGGCCAGGAGCACCTGGTCGCCGCGCAGAAAAAGCCCGGCCTGATTGATGCGGCCTACCGCGAGGCGCTGGCCAACAACCACCGCTATTCGCGCGAAGAGGGCATCGACAAGATCCTCAAGGACGAGAAGCTGGACGCCCTGGTCGCGCCGACCGGCGGCACCGCCTGGCTGACCGACTACATCAACGGCGACCATTACGGCGGCAGCTTCTCCTCGCCGGCGGCGGTGGCCGGCTACCCGCACGTGACGGTGCCGGCCGGTTACGTGCAGGGCCTGCCCGTCGGGATCTCCTTCGTCGGCACCGCCTGGACCGAAGCCTCGCTGATCGGCATGGCCTACGCCTACGAGCAGGCCAGCCTGCGGCGCCGTCCGCCGGTGTTCCCGGCGACCGTCAATCTCAAGGCCTGAGCCCGTGCGCGCCCCGGCCTTGAAACGGTCGCTGTGCCTGGCGATGCTGGGCGTGGCGCTGCAGGCGCAAGCCCAGGACTGGGCCGCGATCGCGCGCCAGGACCTGGACTTTGCCGCCGATGCGATCCGCACCCGCCACGCCGGCTACGTGGCCGGCATGCCGAGCGTGACCATGCCCTTCGAGAGCGGCCTGCGGGTCGCCCGCGCCGAGGCGGAAGGGGTGCGCAGCGAGCAGGACTACCGGCGCATGATGATGCGCTTCGTCGCCGGCTTCGGCGACCCGCACATGGGCATCGACCTGCGCCTGGCCATCCACGGCTGGACCGGCATCGTGCTCGACCAGACCGGGGGCCTGAACAGCGGCCGCTACCGCGTCAGCTGGTCCGAGCCCGGCTGGCCCACGCCGCTGCCGCCCGTCGGCAGCATCGCCCAGTCCTGCGACGATGTCTGGACCGGCACCTGGCTGCAGATGCGGGTGGCGCCGTTCGCCAGCCGCGGCGCCGAATATGCGACGGCATCCGGCGCCTTTGCCCAGCAGCTGATGTTCGACTACGGCCTGGGCTGGACGCCGAAGCAGTGCGTGTTCGTGCTGCCGGACGGCAGCCGCAAGCGCTACGAGCTGCCGCTGCGCGGCGTGCCGGGCGAGGTCGCGCAGCAGCACATCGACCAGATCCGGCCGCGCTTCCGTGCGACGGCCAAGCCGGTCGGCTTGACGACGCTGGGCCCCGGCAAGCACTGGGTCGGCATGCCGGACTTCAATGGCGAACGCTCCGGCGCCGCCTATGAAGCCCTGTATCCGCAGCTGGCCGCGCTGCGGAAGGAAAAGGCGGGCTGGATCGTGTTCGACCTGCGCGGCAACGGCGGCGGCGACTCCACCTGGGGCAGCCGGGCGCTGACGGCGCTCTACGGCGCCGCCTACGCCGGCAAGCTGGGCGAGGCCGGCGGCGCCAGCAAGTACCAGATCGCCGATGCCGAGACGGCGAACCTGCTCAGGCGCTACATTCTTGAAGAGAGCCACGCCGCATCGAAGGCGTCGTTCGAAGCCGACCTGCTGAAGGTCGAGGCGGCGATGCGCGCCGGCCAGAAGATGGTGCTGCTGTCCGGCGATCCGGACGCCCAGGCCCGGACCCTGAAGCTGCCGCGGCCGCACGGCCCGCGCATCGCGGCCCTGATCGACCGCACCTGCTTCAGCTCCTGCATGAACTTCGTGCAGCGGCTCGGGGCGGCGAGCGATACCGTGGTGCTGGGCGAAGCGACGATCGGCTATTCTCCCTTCGGCGAGATCAACCGCCATCCGCTGCCGAGCGGACGCGGCGCCCTGGTCATCCCCTCGGCGCTGTTCGGGACGGCGACGGCGACGCGCGAACCTTTCATCCCGGACCTCGCCTTCGATGGCAATATGGCGGACGACGCAGCGCTGCAGAAATGGGTATCCAACACACTCGACAGGATCGAAAAATGACGACACAGACTCTCAAGGAAGCCGCCGTGGACTTCCTGAAAATGACCGCCGCCGGCCAGGTGGAGCAGGCCTTCGAACGCTTTGCCGGCGCTGGTTTCCGCCATCACAATCCGTACTTTGCCGGCGACGCCGCCGCCATCAAGGCCGGCATGATCGAGAACGCGGCGCGCTTTCCCGGCATGCTGTTCGAGGTGCAGCGCGCGATCGCCGAGGGGCCGCTGGTGGCCGTCCATTCGCGTGCGCGGATGACGCCGGACGGCGCCGACATCGCGCTCGTCCACATCCTGCGCTTCGAGGGCGACCGCATTGCCGAGATGTGGGACATCGGCCAGGCCCAGCCGGATCCGATGCCGAACGAGAACGGGATGTTCTAATTGGCGCTGTTCGCGCCAAGTGTGGAATCTTTTCTGCAAGCCTGCGGTCCAATGTCGACCTGAATCGTTGACGGAGGCAGCATGCAAGCACGGCAGTTCGAACAGTTCCTGCAACGCCTGTCCAGCCTGACCCGGCGCCAGCGTGACCGCCTGCTCGACCTGCTGCAATCGGCGGCCGGCCTCGACCGCGTACTCAAGATCGTCGAGCAGCCCGCCACACCCCTCTGCTGCCCGCATTGCCAGGCCGATAAACCCTATCGCCACGGCCATGCGCACGGACTGCAGCGCTACCGCTGCCGCAGTTGCCATCGCACCTTCAACCTGCTCAGCGGCACGCCGCTGGCCCGGCTGCGCCACAAGGCGCACTGGCTCGACTACCTCGGCTGCATGCTCGACTCCCGCAGCGTGCGCCGCTCGGCACGCGGCTGAGCGGCATCGCCGAAGCCGATGAGATGTATGTGCTCGAATCGCACAAGGGGTCCAGACATCTCGACCGTCCGCCACGAAGACGCGGCGGCAAGGCGACAAGGCGCGGGATCTCGAATGAACAAGTGTGCATCCTGGTGGCGCGCGATCGCAGCGGCCAGACCATCGACGCCGTGACCGGCAAGGCCAGCGTGAGCAAGCGGCAACTGTTGCAACACCTGGGACCGCGCCTGGCACCCGACGTGCTGCTGGTGACCGATAGCCATGCGGCCTACCCGGCATTCGCGCGGGAGGTCGGATTTCACATGAGGCCATCAACGCGAGCGCCGGCGAAAGAAAGCGCGGTGCGCTGCACCTCCAGAACGTGAACGCCTATCACAGCCGGATGCGCACCTGGCTGCTGCCGTTCCGCGGCGGCGCCAGCCGATACCTGGGCCACTACTTCGGCTGGCGCTGGGCGCTGGATGGGCAGCGCATTGCCTGCCCAGACGCCTTTTTGAGAGCGGCGCTSGGCRGATTCAACACTTAGCAATGGGATGGACGCCCCCACCCGAAAACGGCATCGATGTGCCAAAGTGGAAGTGTCTAAACACCACGACATCGAGGGRGGCGTCATCATGAAGATTACGACAATCGGCATCGACCTGGCAAAGGATGTCTTTCAAGTGCACGGCGTGGACGAACACGGTAACGTGACGGTAAAGCGTCAGCTCAAGCGTAAAGAAGTGATCGAATTTTTTACGCAGCAGAAGCCGTGTCTAATTGGAATGGAAGCTTGCGGCGGTGCCCACTTTTGGGCGCGGCGTCTGACGAGTCTGGGGYACACGGTGAAGCTCATGGCACCACAATTCGTAAAACCTTATGTGAAGGGCAACAAGCACGATGCCGCGGATGCTGAAGCGATCTGCGAGGCTGTCACGCGCCCTACGATGCGCTTCGTGCCAATTAAGACGACGGATCAACAGAGCATTCTGGCCGTCCACCGGGTACGGCAGGGAATGATCAAAGCACGTACAGCACAAGCAAACCAAATCCGCGGGTTGCTTGCTGAGTTTGGGCTAGTTCTTCCTATCGGGATCGCAAACTTGTTTTTGCGAGTGCCAACGTTGCTCGACGAGGCGAAGGACACTATGCCAGGCGTGTTTAGAGAACTCATCCTCCGTTTGTTGACATACATGAAGGAACTGAGCCGCCATATAGACGATCTCGAGATCCAGATTCATCGGTGGCACCGCGCCAGCGAGGCCTCTCGTAATCTGGAAAAGATTCCTGGAATTGGCCCCGTTACAGCCAGTGCACTAATCGCCTCGATCGGCGACGCGCGCAACTTCAAGAACGGCAGACAACTGGCCGCCTGGCTCGGGTTAGTGCCCAAGCAGCATTCGAGTGGGGGCAAAACAAAGCTCCAAGGTATTAGCAAGCGCGGCGACAGCTATCTGCGAACCCTGCTGATTCATGGAGCRCGAGCGGTCGTAAAAAACGTTGAACGCAATCCGGACCGGCATGTATGGCTTCGCAAGCTGATGGCGCGCAGCCATACCAACATTGCGACAGTGGCGTTGGCCAACAAAAACGCACGAATTGTCTGGGCCTTATTGGCGCATGAACAGACGTTCCGATCCGATTACGTCCGGACGTAATCGGATCGGGTTGAACAGAGTTTCGTCGTACCGGCAGCAGATCCACCAGTTGCGGAGACACTTCACACGTTGATGGCAAACAGGTCAGACCGTGGTTGGCATAGCCCGATGTTCGCGTAGCACCTCGAGTGCGTCTTAGCGMTTGGGGAGGTCGACCAGCGGAACCCATCAGGGACAGGGCTCAAGCCAACACAAAGTCCGAATGTACGGTTGTAACCTTACCTGTTACCTACAGCGATTGAAGAAGTCCTTGCAAACAGGGGGCGTCCATGTACGCGAACAGCGCC